>CAYLJZ010000026.1:0-36474 GCA_964384085.1 uncultured Desulfobacteraceae bacterium | reverse complement strand
ATGGGTTTCCCATCTACCGCCATACACGGGCACCCTCCCTAACGACGGTGACAAGATAATCCAGTCCATCGAAGCTGAGATAATTGCCTGCAGCCTCGCCGGCATAGAGCCGCTCTTTATAGCTGTAACTGAGGTGATGAAGGGCATGACCGGGCGTCTCTATCACCTGAAGGTCCTTCAGGTTCACGTCTGTATGCGGGATTAATCCTTCCCTGGGAACGGGCCTTGGAGGGCCATACGCCCAGGCCACGTCTCCGAGGACCTTCAGGCTGCCAGCCCAGAGTCTTTCAGGGTTCACCAGATGCTGGATTGCCTCTGCATGGCATATGGCCCGGGCCATCGGATATTCTTCGAGTAACGGGGCGAGGGCTCCGGCATGATCAAGATGGATGTGGGTGATAAGGATATAATCGACCCTGGTCAGATGTAGGAGGGAGAGCGACTCGATCAGCCGGTCAGCGCTTCTGGCAGGCCCCACATCCACCAGGAGAATAAGATCGTCGCGGCAGACCCAGGATCCGAAAAAGGGGTTGAATCCGGGCGGTTCCTGTCTTATCTCGATGAGCCGTTCATCCATAGTCTTGTACCCGTCGATCCTGAACGCGAATCAAACTGAAAAAAACGGAAAAATTTAAAGGTCCATTGTCATCGCTTCTGTCAGAAGGCTAAACGGCTACAAAAAAAACCAGGCGCCATGTGTTGATGATTCGATGTCGACGCTGGAAATGTGGCCAATATAGCGATAGGGCGCTGGGGAGTCAAGGCGGAGCATCCGTCCAGATTGTTGTTCCCTCCGACGCAAAAACGTGATAAGAACTATCGTCTGGTCAACCAACGCGACGAATGGGGCCTGCTTAAGCAGGAAGGTGTTATCTTTTTTGGAAAGGCGATTTGCCATTCTTGTGGTCGAAGACGACCCAGTTTCACGCATGCTTCTCGAGAAGACGCTAACAAGGGCCGGATATGAAGTGGCATGCGCCAAAGACGGGCGGGAGGCCCTTACCCGTTTGAATGAAAAATTCTATCCTATTGTCTTCACGGATTGGATGATGCCGGAAGTGGATGGATTGGAGCTGTGTCGGAGCATTCGAGCGCGTGTCTCGGCCGGTTATGTCTTTATCTTTCTTCTGACGGCCAGGGACTCCAGGGATGACATGATCGCGGGCCTGGAAGCCGGGGCTGACGACTATCTGACCAAGCCTTTTGATCGAGCAGAACTCTTTGCCCGTCTCAAGACGGCTGTTCGTATCCTAAGCCTCGAAAAATCGTTGAAAGAGGCCAATGAAGCGATCCGTGTGCTGTCCATAACCGATAGCATGACAGGGTGCTACAACCGTACCTATATGGATGCACAGTTTCCGAATGAACTGCAAAGGGCCGCGCGGTACGGCCATCCCATTTCTGTCCTGATGGTGGATATCGATCACTTCAAAGAGGTCAATGACACATACGGACACCAGGCGGGAGATCAGGTATTGAAGGCCTTTGTTGAAACACTGTGCCGGTCGATCCGCTCAGGAGTGGATTGGATTGCCCGTTACGGGGGCGAGGAATTTATTGTGGTCCTTCCTGAAACGAATTTCGAGAGCGCGCAGATTCTGGCAGAAAGACTCCGCACAAAGATATCGGAGGAGATCATTTCATACAAAGGAAACGAGATTCGAATTACAGCCAGTTTCGGCGTTACAGGGTTTCCATCAGGCCAGGGGAGAAAGGGTTCGTTGGAGGGCTTTTCGCACGAGGCGATGATTCGTGTCGCGGACAAATGCCTGTATGCCGCGAAAGACGAAGGCCGCAACAGGGTAAGAGGAAGATCTGCGACAGAATAATCTTGAGGGACGATTCATGGGCGCGATTGTATTTTAAAAGGCCAATCAACCCGATGCGTTAAAAGTACTGATTGACATCGCAGGAAACGGGTAAGAGATAGGCGTCTCAAACTGGACGGCGTTCTGTTTCTTGAAGCCCATCGGTTTTTGTGTCTATAGCTTTTAGCGGCGATCGCTGAGCGCTTTCGGATTATCCTCGCTACAGGTATCTCATTATGTTTACCGGTTTGATTGAGGGGTTAGGCAAGGTCAGTGCAATTCGACGTTCCCGGAGTGATATGAGGGTATCCGTCACCCCCTCTTTTGATGCCAGGGACTGCGAGATCGGGGAGAGTGTCTCTGTCAACGGCGTATGTCTCACCGTGACAGAGGTTCGTGAGGGCTCTCTGAGCATGGATGTTTCCGGGGAGACCCTTTCCCGTTCCACCCTGACGTCTTTGAAGGTGGGGGACTCAGTGAATCTGGAACGGGCCCTTCGGCTGACCGATCGCCTCGGGGGGCATCTGGTCTCGGGCCATGTGGATGGAATCGGCACGATCATCATGAAGGAGCCCTCTGGTCAATCGTGGGGCATACGCATCCGGATTGAGGAGGCCCTTTCACGCTACCTCATCGAGAAGGGTTCCGTTGCAGTGGATGGGGTCAGTTTGACGATTAATGCTTGTGGAAATGATTTCTTTGAGGTAAATATCATCCCGCAGACCGGGGTGGCAACGACGCTCTTGACAAAAAAGACCGGGGACCCGGTCAACATTGAGACAGACCTCATCGGTAAGTATGTGGAAAAATTGTTTTACAGGGAGGGGTCGGGCCGGGATGAGAAAAAAGCCTCGCGAATTGACCTTCAAACCCTTGTAAAGCATGGTTTCGTCAGTTGACAGATTGTGGGAAGGTCCGGATTCTTGCAGGCCCGGACAGAGAGGCTTTGCGCGCCTTCACCGACGCCAATAATAATGACACGGTATGGATAAAGGATCTTGAAGATGCCTATTTCAAATATAGAAGATGTATTAGAGGACCTGAGACAGGGAAAAATGATCATCCTTGTGGACGATGAGGCGAGGGAGAATGAAGGCGACCTTACCATTGCCGCAGAGAAGGTAACGCCCGAGGCCATTAATTTTATGGCCAAATATGCTCGCGGCCTGATCTGCCTTGCATTGGAACCAGAGATTGTGGAGAAAATGAAGCTCGATCAGATGGTCAGCAAAAACCGGTCTGCTTTTCAGACCGCTTTCACCGTATCGATCGAAGCCGCCCGCGGCGTTACAACGGGCATTTCCGCTGCGGACAGGGCCCATACGATTTTGACGGCCATAGCGGAGGATGCAACACCCGAAGACCTTGTTCAGCCCGGACATGTCTTTCCCCTCAGGGCCAGAAGGGGAGGGGTCCTGTTCAGGACCGGTCAGACCGAGGGATCGGTCGACCTTGCTCGCCTTGCCGGTTTGAAGCCGGCGGCTGTGATCTGTGAAATCATGAAGGATGACGGATGCATGGCTCGCTTGCCGGATCTCGAGATATTTGCCGGAGAGCACGGGTTAAAGATTGCAACCGTAGCAGACCTTATCTCTTACCGAATGCGAAATGAATCCTTTGTTCACATCGCAGCAGAAACGGTCCTGCCGACCCCTTTTGGCGAATGGAAGGCGATGGCCTTTGTCAATGACATAGACGATTACGAGCATCTGGCACTTGTGAAAGGACAGATCGATCCGGAGAAAGACGTGATGGTTAGGGTTCATTCCGGATGCCTGACCGGGGATGTCTTCGGCTCCTATCGCTGTGACTGCGGCGAGCAACTGGAGACCGCCATGTCCATGATCCAGAAGGAAGGCCTCGGCGTGATACTCTATCTCCAACAGGAGGGACGGGGTATCGGCCTTGCAAACAAATTGAAGGCCTATGCCCTTCAGGATCAAGGATTCGACACAGTCGAAGCCAACGAAGAACTCGGTTTTGCTGCAGACCTGAGAGATTATGGGGTGGGAGCGCAGATTTTGGTTGCCATTGGCGTCAGGAAGATGCGGATTCTCACGAATAATCCCAAGAAGATTATCGGGCTGGAAGGTTATGGATTGCAGGTGACCGGAAGGGTGCCCATTGAATGTATACCGAGGCCGGAAAACATACGGTACCTGTCAACCAAGTGCCATAAGTTAGGACATCTGTTGAAGAGAATTGAGTAGCGGGTTTTTATGTGGAGCATCCATTTGAAAGGGGAGCTGTTATGCCCAAGGTAGTAGAAGGTCGACTGTCGGCTGAAGGTTTTCGGTTCGCGATTATCGTGAGCCGATTTAATGATTTCATCTGTTCCAGACTGTTGGACGGGGCCGTAGACGCTCTGGCAAGACATGGCTGCGAAGAAAAAAACATGGTGATCATCAAAGTCCCTGGGGCCTTTGAAACGCCATTAGCCGCAAAGAAAATGGCCCGGACCGGAGACTATGACGCGGTCATATGCCTCGGCGCGGTGATCAGGGGGGCAACGCCTCATTTCGATTACGTGGCGGCCGAGGTCTCGAAAGGTATCGCCATGGTGGCCCTGGAGAGCGAAATCCCGGTTACGTTCGGCGTCTTGACCACAGACAACCTGGAGCAGGCCATTGAGAGGGCGGGGTCCAAATCCGGAAACAAGGGGTACGAGGCCGCCATGGCCGCCGTGGAAATGGTCAACCTCTTTAGGCAATTGCAAGGTTGACAATTAAAGGATTCGGGATGTGATGGTGGCATATGGGGAAGAGAAGACGGGCCCGGGAACTGGCTGTACAGGTCCTGTTTCACCTTGAGTTCAGTCACGATGATCCATCCGAAGTCTTTGACCTGATCTGTGAAAACTTCGATGCCCCGGAATCCATTAGAGAGTTTTCAAAGATGCTTGTTCTGGGAGTCTGCGGGAAAAAAGAAATCCTGGACAGGGCGATCAGTCAGGCATCCCGGAACTGGCGCATCAACCGGATGGCGCGCCTGGACCGATCCATACTTAGACTGGCAGCCTTTGAAATTATGTTTGTTCCCGAGATCCCTGCAAGGGTCTCGCTCGATGAGGCCGTGGAAATTGGTAAAAAATTCGGGAGCGAGGATTCAGGCAGATACATTAACGGCGTGTTGGATAATATCTACAATACCCTGATAAAAGACGAATGCAGCGAAACTGAAACAGCAGAAGGTATGAGTGAAGATGAAATATAACCCTGAGGAGATAGAAATTAAGTGGCAATCATATTGGGAAAAAAGCAACCTTTTCAAATCATATGAAGATTTATCTAAACCAAAATATTATCTTTTGGAAATGTTTCCATACCCCTCCGGCAAGATACACATTGGGCACGTACGCAATTACACGATTGGCGATGTAGTGGCCAGATACAAACGGATGTGCGGCAAGAATGTCCTTCACCCCATGGGGTGGGACGCCTTTGGCCTGCCCGCTGAAAACGCCGCCATAGAAAATAAGACCCATCCGGCTCGCTGGACCTACGATAACATCGCTGCCATGAAGGCCCAGCTTAAGAGAATGGGGTTCAGCTACGACTGGGACCGGGAACTGGCGACCTGCGATCCTGAATATTACCGATGGGAGCAGTTGGTATTTCTCAAGATGTATGAGAAGGGTCTGGCTTACAAGAAGAACACCTTTGTCAACTGGTGCGATAAGTGCCAGACAGTGCTGGCCAATGAGCAGGTCGAAGACGGGTGTTGCTGGCGCCATCCCGACGTAGAAGTCACCATCAAGGAGATGGATAGCTGGTTTCTCAAAATAACACACTATGCCGACGAAATCCTCGAGTCCTGCGAAAAACTTACTGGATGGCCCGACCGGGTACTCACCATGCAGCGGAACTGGATTGGAAAAAGTCAGGGCGCCATCATCCGGTTTCCCCTGTCAGGATCGGACGAAGTCATAGAAGTCTTTACGACACGGCAGGATACCGTGTTTGGGGCTACGTTTATGTGTCTGGCCCCCGAGCATCCGCTGGTAAAGGAGATCATAAAAGGGGGTCCGGAAGAGGAGAAGGTTATTGAGTTTGTTGAACACACCCTCAAGATGGACACCTTTATGCGGACGGCGGAATTTACCGCGAAAGAGGGGGCCTTCACGGGGAGGTATTGTCTGAATCCAGTGACTGGCGAGGAAATTCCGATCTTTGTAGCCAACTTTGTTCTTTTTGATTACGGCACCGGCGCGATCATGGCGGTCCCCACTCACGACCAGAGAGATTTCGAGTTTGCAAAAAAATACGGCCTGAAGCTTCGCGTGGTGATTCAGCCGACTGATGCAAACCTCGATGAAAGCGCCATGACAGAGGCCTACGTGGGCGAGGGGCTCCTGGTCAACTCGGGGCCATTCAACGGTCAGCGGAACTTGAATGCGCTGGAGAGCATCGCCGAGTACCTGGAATCCAAGGGCATGGGACATAAGACCGTAAATTTTAGATTGAGAGACTGGGGGATATCCCGACAACGCTACTGGGGGGCGCCTATCCCTATTATCTACTGCGAAAGATGTGGCGCGGTTCCGGTTCCTGAAGAGGATCTCCCAGTGGTGCTCCCTCTGGAACTGGATATGAGACCTAACGGTGGATCTCCACTCCCTTTTGAGCCCTCTTTTTTCGAGACTACCTGCCCGAAATGCGGAGGAAAGGCTCGGCGCGAAACGGACACTATGGATACTTTTGTGGAGTCTTCCTGGTATTTCGACCGATACACGTGTCCTCGTTACGATAAAGGGCCCCTTGATGCAAAAAAGGTAGATTACTGGATGCCAGTGGACCAGTATATCGGTGGGATCGAGCATGCCATTCTCCATCTCCTCTACTCCCGCTTCTATACCAGAGTCCTGAGGGATTTCGACTATCTCAAAGTCAGCGAGCCGTTTACCAACCTGTTAACACAGGGGATGGTCTGCAAGGAGACCGAGGCGTGTCCGGAGCATGGGTACCTTTATCCCACAGAGGTGAAAGATGGCAGGTGTATCCATTGCCAGGCGGAGGTGATCCGTGGCAACACGGTGAAGATGTCCAAATCCAAGAAAAATGTGGTCGATCCACAGGAATTGATCGACCAATACGGGGCCGATACGGTCCGAATGTTCTGCCTTTTCGCCTCGCCCCCGGACAAAGATTTGGAATGGAGCGACCAAGGCGTAGAGGGATCCTATCGGTTCCTCAATCGAATCTGGCGGCTGGTGACCCTGAATCTTGAGGGTCTGATGAGGGTTTCGCCCTATGGCGGCGGGGAAGCGCTTCTAGGGCAACTCAGGGCGTTGTACCGAAAGACCCACGAAACCATAAAAAAAGTGACGGCTGACATCGAAAACCGGTTCCATTTTAATACAGCCATCTCCGCTGTCATGGAACTGGTGAATGAAGTGAATCAGTTTCTGAACAGCAATGAACCGAAAGATAACAGGGCCTGGGCGGTCATCAGGGAGGCGGTCGAGGCGACCGTCGTGCTCCTATCCCCGGTGGCACCCCACATCACCGAAGAACTGTGGCAGATGCTGGGACATGACAGACCCCTGATTGAGGTCTCTTGGCCGGCCTACCATGAGGCGGCGCTTCAGGTCGAGACAAGGCAGGTAGTTCTTCAGGTGAATGGAAAAGTGCGCAACCGGATCGATGTCCCCGCCTCTTATGATGAGAGGGCTATTGAGGAAGCAGCCCTGGCAGACGAAAAAGTCCAGCAATTTGTCAGCGGAAAACAGATCAAGAAGGTGATCGTGGTTCAGAAAAAGCTGGTGAATGTGGTGGCATAGGATTTGTGATTGTTCACGTGTGGTTGTCGATTGAATAATGACTTGAAAACAAGTACACCTGCATAGCCGGAACCGCAGAATGTTTCCCTTGAAGCCTATTTTGAAGTTTCAGGCCTCCATCCTTCTGGCCTTTCTCTGGTTGTTCGGATGTGGGTATCAGCTCCAGTCTACAAAACAGCCCAAAGGGATCAGTATCCCGAGCCTGGCCATCCCCCTGATGGGAAGCCCCTCATCCTCGCTGGGTTTTGAGGGTGACTTCACCATGATGATCCGCAAGGAATTTGTGAGTCAGTCTCAGATCCCCCTGGTTTCAAAGGATAAGGCGGCATTCGTCCTTATCGGGAATGTGAGTGATATCCGGACTGAACCCCTCAGCTACAAGGTAACCGATGGTACGTTTGAGCTAACCAGTTCCCGCTGGCTCAGGATAAGACTCGCGGCCAAGCTGGTGAATAGCACCACCGGAGAGGTCATATGGAATGATGAGGCCATGGATGAGAAGGCATCTTTCACTGTCGATTCAGATCCGCTGAAGACCCGGTATAACCAGAGGATGGCGGCGAAAAGAATCGCTCAGTTACTGGCCGAAAGGATCTATCTTCGGACCATGGAACGATTCTGATGCCAGATGATCTCTCCCCTGACAAGATCCTGGACCTGTTGAAACGCGGCAGTTTAGGCAGGGTGTACCTCTTCTACGGCCCTGGAGAGTTTCGAATTGAAAAGGTGTTGAAAGAGATCCGTGAGAACCTCATCCCCGAGTCAGCCCGGGATTTCAATCTCCAGGTCTTCTACGGCGGTGAGAAGACAACCCCGGCAGACATTACTGATGCGGCCTCCTCCCTCCCTTTTTTATCCTCGAACCGTCTCATCATTGTTAGACGGACTGAAAACATTCCGGGGTCGGCCCTTGATTCCCTGACTCCATACATAGAAAATCCCGTGGAATCCACCTGCCTGATATTTTTATCTTCAAAAGCGGACTTCAGAAAAGAATTTTACAAGAAGATCAGGGCGGCTGGGGGCGCTGTTCATTTCAAACCCCTTTACGACAGGCAGGTACTGCCCTGGATAAAACGGTTTGCCGTTGAGTTGGGCTTGAACATCACAGAAGAAGGGTGCGGCTATCTGCAGGCAATCGTCGGGAATCGGTTGCGGGATCTGTATTCCGAGATGGAGAAGCTCTATCTCCGTCACGGGACTCAGATGGTTGGGGAAACGGAGATAAGGGAGCTCGCCATCCACAGTCGTATCTATACTATTTTTGAACTAATGGATGAGATATCGCTCAGACGACACGCAAATTCACTTTTGGTATTGAACAGGTATCTGGAAGAGGAAGGGAAGGAAGCAGTGTTCGGAATCATAGGGATGCTGAACCGGCAGATTCGTCTTATTATCCAGGCAAAATCCATCGCCGACAAGGGCGGAAGGTCTCCTGAAGTGGCTAAAAAACTCCAGATACAACCCTTTTTGGTGAACAAGGTACTTCAGCAGGCGCAGAGCTGGCGCATGGATGATCTGGAACGTGCCCTACACCTGCTCTACCGAGCCGACAGACATCTGAAGTCAGGCTCTCAACCTCGTCTCATCCTTGAAAACCTTCTCCTGTCATTATAGGAAGGCCCGAGCAGATTATTGGGCCACATCATCCTTCAGAATTGGGCCACATCATCCTTCAGAAATGGAGATCTTCTTGATTCCGTGTGCAAGGCGGGAGATCTTTCGGGATGCCTGATTTTTGTGAATGACGCCCTTGGAGGCGGTTTTCTGAATAACGGAAACAGCCTCTTTGAAGCTTTTCTGGGTCTGATCTACCGAATTGGCAGCGATGGCGGTTCTAACATCCTTGACCGCCTTTTTGACCCTTGTCTTGTAACTCTTGTTTTCGACTCTTTTAACTTCATTCTGTCGCGCCCTTTTGAGGGCTGATGGATGGTTTGCCAAATTCGAATCTCCTTGTGTGATAGGTGTTAGTCGTATTTAACCGGCTGTTTTCGGTGCTTTTTCTTTTTAAGATTTAAATTTGTAAATTTAAAAGAAGCTCGCATTAATGTCAAGAGATTTTTCCACCCCTTCCAAACAACCCAGTCCTGAGAACAGGAGGCTTGGCTACGCCGCCGGCGTGGTCAGTTTCTTCACTTTTCTTAGCCGTATCCTCGGTCTGGTCCGTGATATGGTTATTGCCGGCCTGTTCGGTTCCGGATTGGCTGCCGACGCGTTTTTCGTGGCATTCCGCATACCCAATCTTTTGAGACGCCTCTTTGCAGAAGGGTCCCTCACTATCGCCTTCATTCCAGTTTTTACAGAGTATTTAACCCTCAAAACCAAAAATGAGGCATTTGATCTGGCAAGGGTCCTGTTGACCATTCTCTCGATCATTCTGGCAGTAGTAACCCTCATGGGCATTCTCTTCTCCCCGTGGATTGTCCGTCTTCAGGCATTCGGGTTCGGGGGCTCCGGCGCCAAATACGAACTGACGGTTCTTCTTACCCGCATCATGTTCCCATACATTTTTTTCATCAGTGTCGTGGCCTTTTTTATGGGTGTGCTCAATTCTCTCAGACGGTTCGCAGTCCCCGCCGCAGCCCCCATTTTGCTGAACGTGGCCATCATCGCCGCCGCCTATCTGATCTCCCCTCGCTGTGGAACCCCGATTGTGGGCATTGCCATTGGCGTCCTCATCGGGGGGGTGCTTCAAGTCGCTTTGCAGGTCCCGTGGGCAATCAGGGAGGGTCTTACCCTCCTTCCTAAATGGGAACCTGGCCACCCTGCGCTCAAACGGATCGGGATCCTTATGCTTCCGGCGATTTTTGGCTCTGCCGTCTATCAGGTGAACCAGTTCATAGGCACGCTGCTGGCAACGTTTCTGCCTGAAGGGAGCGTTTCCTGGTTATATTATGCCGATCGACTGGTTCAATTCCCGTTAGGGATTTTTGCCATTGCCATCAGTACGGCCGCGCTCCCCTCTCTTTCCACCGAAGCAGCCAGGAAGGACCTTGTGCAATTTGAAAGCACCCTCAACCACGCGCTTTCCCTGGTCTTTTTTATAACACTCCCATCCACGGCAGGACTGATTGTATTAGGCAGACCACTCGTTCAGGTTTTGTTCCAAAGGGGCGCCTTCGATGCAACTGCATCTGCCATGACGAATTACGCCCTTCTCTATTACACCCTTGGCCTTTGGGCGTTTTCCGGGATCAGGGTAATGGTTTCCGCCTTCTATGCCCTCCAGGATACAAAGACGCCTGTGAAGGTTGCAGTCATCACCCTGGTGGTCAATGCCGGATTGAGTCTGATGCTGATGGGTCCCCTTAAACACGGGGGCCTGGCCCTGGCCCTTTCCGTAGCGTCCTCTTTTCAGTTTTTTCTTTTAATTATTATATTAAAAAGAAATGGTTTCATTAAAAATATCAAGCCAATTCTAAGATCTACGGCCAAATCAGCACTGGCCGCCTCACTGATGGGGTTGGCCCTGTACGGGTGTTTATCCATGTGGCTGACAGCAGATCCTCAAGCAGGCGTATCCAGGATGATCGTTCACCTGTCCGCACTTGTTGCGATTGGAATCATCATCTACTTCGGCCTTGCCCGTGTCCTGGGCTGCGAAGAGATCCGATTAATCCAGGAGATGATCTGGCGCAGGATGCGGAGAAAGAGTCGAAGCGCTGCATAACGTAAACAAGTAGGAGCGACATGTATCAGAACAAAATTACGGAAATAGCTCCCCGAAAGGTGGCGATAAAGGACATCGATGATTCCCCAGGCCCCTTTTGCATGAGCTTCGGGTTCGATCTCGGACCCCTGATCCGATCCATTCGGCAGGTGGGTGTCGTAAATCCGCCCATACTGAAAAATGGCTCGGAAGGTCTGACAGTCATTGCCGGCTACCGAAGAATTATGGCCCTCAAGAAATTAAAGGCGGAGACGGCCGCATGCAGGATTATCTTCGAAAATGACGATGTTTCCCCTCTCGAATGTCTTCTATTGAACCTCCATGACAATCTGGGCACAAGAATTCTGAATGATGTGGAAAAGGGCATGGTCTTGAGCCGGCTTGAAGCCTGGATGCCGAGACAAGAAATTGTAAAGATCTACCTGCCGTTGCTGGGACTACGATCCCATGAGAGTAACCTCCGCTTTTTTCTGGAGATAGAAAGGTTCTTTGATGTAAAGATCAAAACTTTCGTTGCTGAGGGGAGGCTCTCATGGCAGGCCGTAAAGATGCTTTCGGAAATAGATGCCGCATCCAGATCAGCCATCCTGAATTTGATTTCAAACCTAAAATTTAACATTAATCAACAAGCACAATTAATTGATTATATTATTGATTTAGCTAATATAGAAGGCAAGTCTATTCCTCAAATAACGGCGGATGAGGAGTTGAAAACCATAGGATCAGACATCCATATGAACCGGCCACAGCATGCAAAGACCATACTCAACAACCTAAGGGCGAGACGTAATCCGTCTGTCGTCAGTGCCGAAAAGCGGTTCAAAGGGATGCTTTCTGATTTGAATCTTCCTGATGGGATACAGATAACCGCGCCGCCGTTTTTTGAAGGAGAATATTATAAAATGGTGGTTTCTTTTAGGGAAGGGGAGGACCTGAAAAACAAGATCGCTGGCCTTAACCGCCTAAAGGGGCTCAGCAAACTGGGCCATGCATGGAAGGGTGGACCCGAATGAACGCCCTCACCATCAAGAAGGTCTTTCAGGATAAAGAGGCCTCTACCTCTTCTCTTGCCCGGCGAATTCTGGCTCAACTTCCCGGTGTGCCTGTCCAGTCCGTCGAAGGGGAGGGGGCCGATGAAAAACTCACATCTGTTGAAAGCGGTAAGGAGACGCTTTATCTAGAAAATTATAAAGGCGATTTTCTAAAACCTTGTCCCGGAACACGGGAATATATCTGTTGCGGATACCAGATCCTTAATATTGCGGCCAATTGTCCCCTTGACTGCAGTTATTGCATCCTTCAATCCTATTTTGTCCATCAGCCCTATTTACGGGTCTTTGTGAACCTGGAGGAGCGGCTCCCAGGGGTTTTGGATTTGATTGAAAGCCAGCCCGGTCGAATATTCAGGATAGGGACTGGCGAGTTTACTGACAGCCTCGCACTGGATCCGATGACGCATTGGAGCGATATGCTGCTCCCCCGGTTCTCGACACTAAAGAACGCAGTCCTGGAACTTAAGACAAAGACAACTCGAATCAGCAGGGTCTTGGCCTCAAGATACAGAGATCGGATTATCGTTTCGTGGTCGCTCAATAGCCCACAGATATCGGCAAGAGAAGAAAAGGGGTCCGCAAGTATACGCAAAAGAATTGAGGCTGCAAAGCAGTGTCAATCAGAGGGTTTTACCCTTGGCTTTCATTTTGATCCCCTTGTCCCGTACCCAGGCTGGAGGGATGATTATACCAGAACTGTCGAGCTGTTGCACAGGGAGATCGATCCAAGGGGCGTCATCTGGATCAGCATGGGCTCTTTTAGATTCATGCCATCCCTGAAACCAATTATTCGAAGGCGCCACCCAAAATCGACTGTTCTCAACGGTGAATTTATTCTCGGTATAGATGGTAAGATACGGTATTTCAAACCCATTCGAACAGAGCTTTACTATTTTATGAGGCAACTTCTGGAAACGTGGCATCCTGATTTGGGCCTTTACCTCTGTATGGAGTCGGATGAGGTATGGCGCTCCAGCATGGGTTGGAGTCCGAAGACCTCGTCTGGACTCCGTGAATACCTGGATCAACGTGTGATGAAATTCTTCAACGCTGCCGGGCAGTAAGAATAGAATTCATTGTCGCGGCGAAATCAGCGGCGCCCAATCACTATTTTTGGGTAGCTATTCAAGGGTCGTTATGATAGTTTCAAATCTACCGTCTTTGCCGTACAGGTCCGTTCGATTGATAGGCCACAATGATCAGAAAAAAGGAGATGAGACAGATGACATTAAGGGAACAGGTAGAGAGCACCCTGCAAAAAGTCCGGCCATCGCTCCAGGCGGATGGGGGAGATGTACAATTGGTTGATGTGGAACAAGATGGTACGGTCAAGGTAAAATTGACGGGCGCCTGCAGAGGATGTCCCATGTCGCAGATGACCCTTAAAATGGGAATCGAGAAGATACTGAAGCAGAATATCCCTGAGGTAAAAGGCGTGGAGTCTGTATAAGAAATGATCTTTGCCGCCTCGGTGGGCCGTAACAGTTCTGCACACTGGGCAATAAGAATCCTAGTGAGCTGAATTTCTGATGTATTATTAAAGGGATGTCATGCTATGGGTCTTTTTTGTCTGACATTTTCGCGCCTTTTGGCCACAATGGGCGATCAAAGTCAGACCCCGAATGCATGACGAGCATGGTGACCCCGGTTATAAGCGGGTTCATCGGTTGTTAGAACAGATAAACGTGTAAAGGAGCAGCTATGGAGATCAAAAAGATTGGCGTTGTTGGCGCGGGTACTATGGGAAACGGCATTGCACAGGTCGCGGCCATGATTGGGTGCAACGTCGTCATGAGAGATGTCAAGGATGAATTTGTCGATCGGGGCATAAAAAGTGTTGAGCGCTTTCTTTCGAAAAGCGTAGAAAAAGGGAAGATGGATGCGGCTCAAAAAGATGCTGTTATGGGGAGAATTCAAGGGACTACAGATCTGGGACTCATGAAAGATGTAGATTTTGTGATTGAGGCCGTTATTGAGGATCTCGAGTTGAAGAAAAGCGTTTTCAGAGAGCTTGACGCGGTCTGTAGACCAGAGGTCGTCCTGGCCTCCAATACTTCGTCGATGTCTCTAACGGAAATCGCGGCGGCAACCAAACGGCCCGAAAAGGTCTGCGGAATGCACTTCTTCAATCCCGTTCCATTGATGAAACTGGTTGAAATCATCAGGGGCTATTCGACCAGTGATGAAACCGTGGCAGCGACCACCGCGCTCGCCCAGAAAATGGGAAAAATAACCGTGGAGGTCAAAAAAGATTCTCCCGGGTTTATTGTGAACAGGATCATGATTCCTCACATGATAGAGGCCATCAAGATCGTTGAGGAAGGGATTGCGACGCCGAAGGATGTTGACACGGCGGTTAAAAACGGCCTCAACTATCCGATGGGACCGTTTGAGTTGATGGACCTGACGGGGATTGATATTTGTTACTTTGTTGCCGAATATTTTTACAAGGAACTCAACAAGGAGTCCAAATGGGTTTCTCCCAACCTTCTTAAAACCATGATTCGGGCAAATAGACTGGGTAGAAAAACAGGGGGAGGCTGGTACGAATACGGCAAGTAGGGCATTCTGCCATCCCGTTAATAATGCATGAAAAAGGCAGCTCGAATCGAGCTGCCCTTTTCTCTTTCAGAAGCAGAGCCGTACTATTTGTTTTTATGACGCATTTTTTTGCGGAGCTTTCGGTATTTGTGCTTTGAAATCTTCTTCCGGCGTTTCTTAACCACACTACCCATTCGATACGACCTCCGTTCGATAATTTACGAGGAAAGGGATTTGACTTAGATTCAGGATCGATCACTCGTTGCAGTGAGACCGTCTCTACCAAATTTCAAGGAGATATGTCAACGTATATTTTCAACAGCACGTTGGATATGCGTGTTCCATAAAATCCTATCTTTTGCAGTTAGTTTACATAATACATATTATCAGACTATTATGCGCCTGGGTTTTCCGCACGCCGAACAGCTCCTCGGCTTTCAGACCATACAATCGGCCAACCATGTAGCCCTTTCTTTCGTTGTTCCTTCCTTTCGTAGAGAAGTCGATCTGCCGCGGCAACCAACTCCTCGGCGGTCAGACTATCGGAAAAAACCGCATACCCTGCGCTTGCAGTCAAACCACACGTCTTTTCAATCCAATTCCGGATGCGGATAGACATCATATCCGCTACCGAAGCATCCGCGTCTATCAGTATGACGGCAAATTCGTCTCCGCCGTACCGATACCCTGAATCCACATTCTGCCGGACGCTGCTGTGTATGACCTCTCCAACCTTCTGAAGGAGTTTGTCGCCGGCCAGGTGTCCATAAGAGTCGTTATACCGTTTGAAATCGTCTAGATCGAGAAGAACCAGCGCCAGGCTGTATCCCTGTCTTTTGGATCGAACCAGCTCTTCTTTCAGGCGGAGATAAAAATGCCGCTGGTTGTAGAGCCCGGTCAGGGAATCGGTAATGGACAGTCTATTGAGTTCCTGTCGTGTGTTTCGCTCGATTATCGCTCGTTTAATCTTGGCCTCGAGTTCCTCAATTCCAAAAGGCTTGTTCACGAAGTCGGTGGCCCCCGTATTGACCACCTCAACATAATTGAATTCCTTTGAATGCCCGGTCATCGCAATGGCGCAGATGTTCGGGTATTCACGCTTGGCATGGCGAATGAGCTCAAGGCCGTCCACACTTCCTGGCATCCGGATGTCTGACAACAAAAAGGTATATTCCTTTTGAGCAAGTTTTTCCATTGCCTCTTTCCCTGATCGTTCTGCATCCGCTTTAAAGCCGAGCCGCTCCAACATGGCGACGATCGGTTCTCTCACAAACTCTTCATCATCAACGACAAGTACGGCTTCATCGCTATAACAAATTTTATCGGTTTCCAGTGTCATATCATCCCCAGAGCGTGACGATCCTGATTATCCTGCAAACTTGATGGGTTCAATTCTCCCCTTAGGGAATTAAAAAAAGAAACTTTAATTAGTACTTTCACTAAAGTCCCTATCAGGTTATCATTTCCGATAAAATTGACGATTTTATGAGAACCAGTTCGTCCGAAAAGCTGACTTCCTCTCTTGCTTCCACCCTCCACCAGGATATCTACATCCGTCCCTTCAAGCTTTCTGTTTTTTTCAGTCGTTATCTCCTGTTGAATGGCCTGAAGAACAGTCAGCCGGGAAGACTTTGTCACATTGTCGATCTTGCCACCCATTTTGTCTGCGAAGGTTCCCTTTCTATCGGAATAATTGAACGAAAAGAGAGAATCAAACTGAACGCATCTGATCAGATCGAGGGTCTGTTCGAAATCTTGGTCTGTTTCGCCGGGGAATCCTACCATAACATCGCTGGTAATGGCAATATCCGGCTTGACACTCCTCAGTTTTTGAATCAGCATCAAATACTCTTCCCTCGTATACCCCCGCCGCATGGACTTGAGGATACGGTTTGCCCCGGCCTGAAACGGAAGATGGATGTGCGGGCAAAGATTAGGGATATCGCCGAAGCAGGAGATCAGCTCGTCGGAGAGGTCCTTTGGATGTGAGGTGACAAAGCGGAGTCGCAAAAGCCCGTCCAGGCTGCTCAGCTTGTGGAGGAGGTCTGGAAGGCGGCATTCATTGTTGCCTACCCATCGCCAAAAATAGGAGTTTACGTTCTGGCCAAGGAGCGTGATCTCTTTGACACCCTCGGTGAGAAGATGTTTCGCCTCGGCCACAATTTCCTCTGGGGACCTCGATATTTCACGTCCGCGAACATAAGGAACGATGCAATAACTGCAGAAATTATTACATCCCTCCATAATGGAGATGTAACCTGAAATTTTGCCTTGGAAATACCCCTGGCAGGGTGAATGACCGGGAGGACCTGAATCCATACCAGTGGCGACGATTTTTCCTGACAGTCGATCGATTCTTTTCAGGACCTCTGGGAACCGGTATAATTCTCTCGGACCCATAATCATGTCCAGCTGAGGAAACCGTTTGAGCAGTTCTGCGCCTTTCATTTGGGCGAGACACCCCACAATTCCCAGAAACCTTTTCGGATTGCCCGCCTTGATGGCGGAGACGCGCCCAAGAAAGCTATATGCCTTCTGTTCGGGCTTGGCCCTTACAACGCAGGTATTTATAAGAATCACATCGGCCACTTCGGGACCATTTACCGGGACAAAACCGGCATTAATTAAGGACTGGGCCAGAAAATCGGAGTCGTATGCATTCATCTGGCAGCCCATGGTTTTTATATAAAAGCCGCGTGGCACGTGTGCACCTTATGTGGACATATTCAGGATATGGGATGCGCCTGAAATGTGTACCGTTTCAATTTTTTTCAAGTGGCTGGGTGTGAGCGATTCTCCATTTGGCATCCCGCTTATAACTAATATATTATTGTAATTCAGGATATTAGTCCTATAAGTTTAAGTACTTTCTTCAATATGGAGACCCTCTTCATGTTTCAGGGATGCCAGTAACTCCGAGACGATTTCCTCGCATCCAGGCGAAATAAAGACCTCGATCGACGCGGCATGGGGATCGACCGTCGTCACCATGGCCATCCCGTCGTACGATTCAAGGGTGAACCGAATATACCCTATCTCCTCGCGATTCACACAAAAGACACGCCTTATCAGTAACGATGGATAGTTCACAATTCTATGTTGAAAGGCCTTCGCCGCAAGCTTGAGGTCAAATTTCACTTCGACTGCTGGCTGGTTGTCTCCATATCGTCAATCCCCAATCCTGCGGGTTGTCCCCCCCCACATGAGCTTGGTCCTGAGAATCTCGAAATAGCTATGATCCGGGGACTTGAAAAGGGTGATCTTTTTATCCGATTTACGAATGGTCACCAGGTCTTCGTGATGAAGATCGAACCCCACCTGCCCATCAAACGTCAAGACGACGGTCTCTTCGCTCTCTTTTCCCAGCTTAATGTCGATCACCGCCTTGTCTGGTACAATGATCGGGCGGTTTGTCAAGGTAAACGGGCAGATTGGGGTCAGAACAAAACTCTCAGACGTGGGGTAGAGAATCGGACCCCCCGCCGACAGGTTGTAGGCGGTCGAACCGGTTGGGGTGGATATGATGAGACCGTCGGCCCTGAATGTCGTTAAAAAATTGTCATTGATCGTAACGTCGAGGTCAATGATCCTGGCCAAGGTGCTCTTGTTGATTACCACATCGTTGAGTACCTGAAATTGGATGACCTCCGAGCCACCCCTTAAGACCTTTGTCTCCAACATCACCCGGGTTTCCACGTCGAGACCGTCCTGGATCATAGTCTCGACCACAGGATAAAGCCGATCCAGTGGAATGCATGTTAAAAAACCAAGGCCGCCTAAGTTGACCCCCAGCATGGGGACGCCATAACGCCCAACCCGACGTGCCGCCCCCAGCAGGGTCCCGTCACCGCCCAGAATAACCACCCAGTTCACATCATTTGGAATGGCAGACGACTCTTTGAAGGTCCCATTCGCAGGTCCTTTGGCATCCATCTCCTCTGAGATGACCCGAATGTCTCTCTTTTTGAACCATGCCCCGAGCTTTTCGGCCTCCTTTTTTGCCGGATCGTGATGATGCTTATAAATGATTCCGACCGACTGAGAAGCCATGGGACCCTCCGCTATGCCGCCTCAAAAAGGGAGACGAATTCAAACCGGTTGACATCCACCAGGCCTTTATCGGTCAGCTTGAGTTCAGGAATCACCGGGAGGGCCAAAAAGGAGAGGGCCATAAAAGGTTCCTCCAATGGGCAACCCAGCCCGGCAGCGGCTTTCTTGACCATCTTGAGCTGTGGGACCAGCTTTTGGAGAGGCTCCCTGGACATCAGGCCGCCTATCTCAAGGGGGACGCTCGCAAGCGTTTCAGTCCCCCGTACCACGGCAAGGCCGCCCCCCATGTCTCTGACGACCTCGACGGCCCTGCAAATCTCCTCATCCCCGACGCCAGCGACAATCACATTGTGAGAATCATGGGCAACAGATGAGGCGATCGCGCCTTCTTGAAGTCCAAACCCGGAGACCAGGCCCAGCCCGATATTACCACTCGCGGTGTGCCGCTCCACCACTGCCAACTTCAGCAGGTCATTTTGGGGGGCTGTTTTCACAAGGCCATTTGCTGAGGGGACGCTTTCCATGCGGATGCGGGTAAGGATCTGTCCGGGCACCAGCTCGATAATCCGCGCCCTGCCACCGGTATGCGGAATGTGAAAATCGTGGGGCCGCAGGGGGGCGATACGCAACGGCGCCGCTGGCGCAGAAGAGGAATCAGAGGGATGCCAATCGAGGGCCGCCAGTTGGCCGTCCTGGACTACCCGCCTGCCGTCCTTGTATACATCGGCAACCTCAAATTCGTTCAGATCATTCAGAATAACCATATCCGCCCGGTAACCCGGGGCAATGGCCCCCCTTCTGTGTAGGCGGAAGTAGGCGGCTGGATTCAACGTCGCCAATCGTATGGCAGTCACCGGATCCAGACCGGATCGAATCGCTTTTCTCACGACAAAGTCAAGATGCCCGCGGTCCTGGATATCCTCGGCATGAAGGTCGTCTGAGACAAAACAGAAACGATCTGAATTCCTGACAGTGACCAGCGGGAGCAACGCATCGAGATTTTTGGCCGAGGTACCCTCACGGATCATCAGCATCATTCCGTTTTCCATCTTCTCGATAGCCTCTTGGGGAAGTGTCGATTCGTGATCAGAACCGATGCCTGCGCTTAGGTATCCCTGAAGATCATATCCCGTCAGCATGGGGGAGTGCCCATCCACCACCCGGTCCTGGTAGAGGAGAATTTTCTCAAGAACCTGAGGGTCTCCCATGAGGACCCCCGGGAAATTCATCATCTCCGCGAGACCCAGGATGCGGGGTTCTTTCAAGAGCTTCTTCAAATCAGCGGGAGACAGTGTAGCTCCAGACGTCTCCAGGTGGGTTGCCGGCACACAAGAGGGCGCCATGAAAAACATGTCGAAGGGAATATTGCTGCTCTCCTTGAGCATATACCGAATCCCGTCAAGGCCCATGACATTGGCAATTTCGTGCGGGTCCGCCACAATCGCAGTGGTCCCGTGAACCAGAAGTGCGGAGGCAATATGCGAAGGGGACAGCATGCTGCTCTCAACGTGGAGATGCCCGTCAATGAGTCCCGGGACGATCCATTTGTCCCTCACATGGATCTCCTCTTTTCCAGAATAGGAAAGCCCCACCCCCACGATGAAACCATCCAAAACCGCCACGTCCCCCTCCTCGATCCTACCGGAAAAGAGGTTGACCACGCGGCCCCCCTTCAGGACCCTATCAGCCGGAATCTCTCCCCTAGCGGCAAGAATCCTTCGTCTGAGGGTATGTATCGGCACGCCCATCCTGGCTTGTACCTCCCCCTATCGCGTTGCCTTCTCTACCACGAACCATTCCTCTGTCAAATCCGACGTGGTATCCACCAGGAGGTGAATCAGATCCAGGTCAGGATAATTAGTTTTGAGGCGATCCAGGTCAACCGACTCGAATTTGTTCACATTATTGATATAGGCCTGCTCTGTCAGGGCGTTGGACTCGTATTTTTCCTTGGTGCGTTGCGAAATGCGCCTGAGAGACACCTTCTTGGGGCATCGGGTCTGCTGAATAATCAGCGTCATTCCGTGTCTCGCCGCTACCTCTGCCGCCCGCATCCTCAGGGATTGGGTAACAAATGTGGCATCCAGGATCATGGACTTGCCGTTGGCCCCCAGTTCATCGGCCATCCTGAACATCTCGTCATATACCAGCGTCCGCTTCTTCATACTGGAGGCCACCTTTTCGTCGAAGATATCCTCGTTTTTGAGCACCTCCAGCCGAATCAGATCAGATCTCAGGATGGTATATCCCTTCAACTCTGCAATCACCTCCGTCGTCTCTGTCTTATACGATGCGGGGAGACCGCAGGCGATGAGGACAACCTTTGGTCCCAACTCATTCTTCATAAACTCCACAAAAGGTTCCTTCATCCTATCACTCCTTATATTCGAAAATGCCTGAGAGGCCTTATTCCTGAACCCCACAACCTCTAACTCTCTATATACGAGTTTGCGAGCTCAAAATATTTTCTGGCCGTTAATACCGCCTTTTCCTTTTCCCCCTGAACGATAGCTGCATCATCCACTTGAAAACCGTGCACTTTTCCGCGAACAAAGGCCCGGTAGACCTTATAAAACAGAAGCAAGGCATCCGCCTCTTCTTCTCGAGCCAGCTCTTTGTAATAAGTCCAGAGGGTCTCTGCAAGGTCAAATCCCCCGTGATACTCCAGGTCCATTAGAAGGAAGGCGATGTCGGCAATCGTATCGCTGTAACGGAATCGGTCGTTGAATTCGATACAGTCAAAAATGGGTAATTCTTCTGTCAGACAGATGTGCTCCATGTGAAGATCGCCGTGACAGTCCCTGATTCGGCCCTGTGCGATTCTCTCCATAAAAAGGGAGCGGTTCGATTGGTAGAAATTTTCTGTCCAGCTTTTTAGAGAAAGGAACTGCCTCTCAGGGATGGTGATCCCAATATATCTACTGACCTGATCGAAGTTTTCATCGGTATTGATTTTAAACCGTTCCGGTGCCCCGAAACCCCCGATTTCTGGGCTCGTGGCAGCATGCGAGTGAAACCTGGCAACGACTTCTGCAATCTTTTTGAGATGGTTTTCAGCAATCTCGTTCCTGGCAAAGAGCGATTTCATGAGTCTATCGTCCGGGATCCGTTTCATCTTCACGGCATAGTCTACTGCCTCGCCCTCTGTTTCGCGCAGGGTGTGGCCTGTTTCCCCAAGGGTGATGGGGAGGACATCTAAATAGAGATCCCTGCTGAGCCGGCTGTTCAGTTCGACTTCCCGGTGGCAGTAATACTTCCGCTTTTCAAGAGTAGAGAAGTCTAAAAAACCGAAGTTGACAGGCTTCTTCATCTTATAAACAAACGCGTCTGCCACAAATACGATCGAGATATGGGTCTGAACTACAGTAACGCTCCCTGTTGGATCCGGGAGGGCTGCTGGATCTTGAAGGTCTTTCAGAATAGTATTCATGTTTTGTTTTCCGCTTCGCTGACGCCGAACTGTCCGGCAACATATGCCGGAACATCGACCGTGCCCATGATAATGGGGTCCTGATGACAGTCAGACCCGCCCGTGACCATCAATCCTTCCTCCCGGGCCAGCGCAATATAGGCGGACGTGGTCTCCGGGCTAAGACGTGTGTGCCAGCACTCCAGTCCATCCAAAAAAGGAAGCATGGTTTCCCGAATGATTCGGCATTGTTCCTCGATAGATGTTGTCAGTCTGGCCAAGGAGGTGCCGTTAGGATCATTGCCGTGTGCGAGCATCAATTTGCCCCCCGCACCCCGGATCAGGGTGGATGCCTCTTCCAGAGACAGGGGCATTTTGGGCACATTGCAGCTCACCAGGTAGCTGTCAAAGGCCTCCTGCCGGCTGCCAACAATCCCCTTTTTCACCATGTAGTTGGCGATATGGGGCCTTCCAAAGGCGCCATCGACTGTTTCTTCAATGGCCTCCAGATCTTTCTCTGTGAAAGGCGGCAATTCCCTCTTTTCGAATTCCCGGTTGATGTTATCGAGGATCTCCTCGGCCCGATGCCGACGATAGGCGATCAATTCCCCTATCTTACTGGTTAGAAAAGGATTGTGGATATCGTATTGATAGCCAAGGACATCCAGGGATACGTTCTTTCCGTCCCGGTACTGGGGATGTGAAAAAGAGATGTTTAGCTCCACCCCGGAAAGATATCGTATTCCGTATTCAGATGCCAGGGATTCTGCTGTTGCCTGGCAGACGACATTGTCGTGATCGGTAATGGAAATCAGGCTGATTTTCCTGGAATGGGCCTCTTTGAATATCTCCGGGAGGGTCAGCTTACCATCCGAGCAGCTTCTCGAATGTATGTGTAAATCAATTTTCATAGGTTCGAACCGTGTCTCCTCCCAATTTCAAGGACCTATCGGGAGTTCCATCCTTTATGATTCCTCTCTGAATCGGTTTTGACCAATGCCCCGACGTGCACAACAAAATGATTCGATCTTCAGCCCTTTGTCAAGGCAGAATAAGACCGTACCACTGGTGATCGAGTCGGAAATCAGGGTTGGTGACCCGTGCGGTGAGATCGAGTTTCGGCCCACGCACCCAATAGATGGCACGTGTCGCCCGCTCGACCACGCCTTCACGCAATATCGGCGTAACTTATATCAGGGTACAAAGGGAGGTCAAGGTGAAAAGGCGAAAAAAATTGACAAAAAGGAATCAGGAGTTATACCCGTATGCCGGGTTTAGACACTATCCGTTTGCCTGACGGCTCTGTTTTTGTAGTAACGATAGTAGGCGACTACCTTTTTTATGTAATGCCGGGTGGCGTTGATAGGGGGAATGCCTTGATGCCGCTTGACCGTACCGCTTCCAACGTTATAGGCCGCTAACGTCAATTCTATGTTATGATCGAATTCTTCCAGAAGATCTTTGAGATGTCTGACACCCCCGTCTATATTATGCTTCGGATTGAATGCATCCTTTACGCCCAAGGCCTCGGCCGTTCTGGGCATCAACTGCATGAGGCCTGTGGCGCCCTCTCTGGAGACGGCCTGAGGATCGTATCCCGACTCAGCCATGATGATTGCCTTGACAAGGGCGGGGTCCACAGCATAACGAGTTGCAGCGTCAATAATAATCGGATGATAGGGCCTGCACGCTCTCGCTAAGGCCGTTGGTATCTCGATCTGAATATCGGCTGCGGAATTATCTCTCACCTCTTCATCTTGAATCGAGGATATCGAATCTTTCCCTTTTAAAGAAACGGCGAGGTATTCCCACCCTGAAGAACTCTCGAGGTATTCTTCTCTCGTAACACTGGCGGCATTTTCCCACTTTAACGCCTGATAGGCGAGAGGAGAAAAGGGATGACCCAAGGCCTCAACATCGTAGAAATGCAGTTGATTTTCTTGTGATAATTCCAAGGAATATGGGACAAAAAAACTGGTGGGATCGTCCCCTTCTGAAAAACTGGATGCAAAAAATGTAAAAATAAACAATACATTGAATACTAAAAAGCTTTTTTTCGATAACAACAATCTTACTGACGGATGTCTCATTTTGCAACTCCTGATTTAAATATCAAAAAATTCAGGTATCGCTTTGATCCCGTGGAAATCGAATTTCATTGATTGAAAAAAGAGATTTTTTTTGTGTCTGGTTGATTGACCCACCGAATATAGATGCGGGAACAGGGAATACGCTTGAATGCCTTTATAAGCAAATTTTGTGCCAAAAAACTACATTATGGACTAACACACTGAATTAATGTATATTATAATCATATGAACCCTTCTAAACAACATAGAGGAGGTCCGTAAAGTGTGGCGTTGGCACCCCAATTTTCTCACGTTTGCCATTATGGCCTAAAACCACCTCCAAGCCATTGACTTTTTGGCTTGGCTGGCCTACTCAAAAAAAAGACGGACAGGCTTTAGCCTACACTTGAGAAAAATAAGGACTCCTTAACTGGCAGATTGGATAGAAGAAACCGTTGCGTTCTTGAGGGCCAGGCTCAATGAAACACCTGAAATCGGGATGATTACGCGAACGGGCCTCAGGGCCCTGACAGAAAGGATAGCGGACGCTGTCCGCCTCCCTTAAAATGCCACCCCATTTTTTGGATAAGGAAACGTGGGCTATAGTAGCGAAGGTACCTGTGAAATCGTAACGGCTACTCGGTCAGGTTTAGTACGAAGGATATCCCGTTATGAGAGTGTCATCCCCAAATCGTCTCAATCGGATCTCTTTCAGGACCAGAGAATCATCCATCCGTTCAGGCCCCGGACCGGCCGCCATGGGAATACCGTCATCTCCTCCAAGGAGCTTGGGGGCCTTGAAGATATAGAATTTGTCGATCAGTTTTTCCCTGAGCAGTGCCCCGGTGATGGCCGCGCCTCCTTCCACGAGAAGACTCATAATCGACATCTCCCCTAACCGTTTCATCAATATCTTAAGGTCGATTTTCCCGTCACGGACCGGACACGTAATGATGGAGACGCCGTCTCCAAAAAAACGATCTCGATCTCCCGTCTCCTCCCCTTCGCCGGTTACGATTAGGGTATCTGCCGATGAATGCTGAGTGACAACCTTTGCGTTGCGCGGTGTCCTGAGGTGTGTGTCCACAATAACGCGGAGAGGATCCCTGCCTCTCCCTCTCGTCAAACGGGTGGTCAGAGAAGAGTCGTCCGCAAGCACCGTTCCAATCCCCACCATCACGGCATCCACCCTGTTCCTGAGGCGGTGGACAAAGGCCCTTGATGTCTCGTTGGTGATCCATTTGGAGTGACCGGCAGACGTTGCAATCCATCCGTCCAGGGTCATGGCCGACTTGGCGATCACAAATGGTCGTCCCTCTTTAACGGATTCGAGGAAGTCTTCATTGAGCCGCTTGCATTCGGCCTCCAGAACTCCCATGGTTACATCAATACCATGGGCCATCAGGAACTCACATCCGCCCCCGGCTACCCTCGGATTGGGATCTTTCATCCCGACGACTACCCTTTGTATGCCGCTTTTCAGAATAGCCTGAGTGCAGGGCGGCGTTTTACCCACGTGGTTGCAGGGCTCAAGGGTGACATACAGGGTGTCCCCAGGACAACGGTTGCCCAACCGTTTCAAGGCCTCGACTTCTGCATGAGGCAGCCCTGCCTGCCTGTGATACCCTTTTGCGACAACCTTTCCGTTTCTAACAATGACCGCTCCAACCGCAGGATTGGGCGAGGTCCGACCCGAACCCTTTCGCGCCTCCCGAAGGGCCTGTCTCATGAATGCGATGTCAGCATCATTTGGGTTTGTTTTCATCAGTTGGCAGGTTTGATGGAGGAAGATGGTCTCAAAAGAAACATCGACGGTTAGCCATTTCAGGGACTTTAGGCGTTGGCATTTTCAAGGCACGTTTCGAGTTGTTCCGGTTCAGGGATTACCCTTCTCCTGTTTGGCCTTAAGTATCTCTTCCAATTCTGACATAAACTCGCTGATATCCTTGAATTGTCTATAGACAGAAGCGAACCGGACATAGGCAACTTCGTCCCATTCCTTCAACTTGCTGATGACCCGCTCCCCGACCTCCGAGCTCTCAATTTCCTTTTTGCCCAGATCCTGGAAATAACTCTCGAGGGAGTCTGCAAACTCCTCGATTCGGGCCACGCTGATCGGTAATTTTTGGCACGCCTTTCGAATGCCGGAGATGATCTTATCCCGGCTGAAAGCCTCACGCCTGCCGTCTTTTTTGACGACCATCGGCAGGATATCTTCCAGCCTTTCGAAGGTGGTGAACCGACGGCCGCAGGCGATGCACTCTCGACGCCGTCGGATTGTCCGGGCATCTTTGCTCAGTCTCGAATCGATCACCTTGTTGTCAATTTGTGCGCAGTAGGGACATATCACGGGGGAAACCTCACCATCTGGACGCCGGCTTCGGCCAGCATTGTGTCGGCAAGGGGATCATCATACCCCTCCTTATAGAATACCGTTCGAATGCCGGCATTAATGATCATTTTGGAGCAGATAATACAGGGCTTGTTCGTGCAGTAAAGCGTCGCCCCGCCAATGGAAATTCCATAGCAGGCCGCTTGAATAATGGCATTCTGTTCTGCGTGTAATCCCCTGCAGAGTTCATGTCTCATGCCCGAGGGTACAGAGGCATTCGCTCGTAGACAGCCGGTCTCCTCACAATGCTTCAGACCAGCCGGCGCACCATTGTACCCCGTTGCCAGAATTCGCTTATCTTTCACTAAGATAGCACCAACATGGCGTCGCAGGCACGTCGATCGACTGGCCACCATCTCAGTTATGGACATGAAATATTCATCCCAGGAAGGTCTGGGCATAAGCAGCGCCTACAGCGAAATAGGTTGATTAACGTGGTAACTTATAAAATACTTTTAGGAATCGGGGAATCAAGGAATTAAAGAATTCAGGAATTACAACTCATTTTGTTTCCGAAATTCTTCAATTCATTAATCCACCAATCCCTCAATGGCTGAATTTCTCAACGGCTAATCATAGATCGGGAAGCTGTTGCACAGATCGGAGACAATTTCCTGCACCGTTTCCAGCATCTGAGAGTCCCCCGGCTTTTCCAGCAGATCCCTGATCAAGCGCGATACCTGCTTCATTTCACGTTCTTTCATCCCTCGTGTCGTAAGGGCCGGTGTGCCCAATCTCAGTCCACTCGTTACCTTAGGACCCCGCTTGTCAAACAGGATGCTGTTCTTGTTCGAAACAATACCTGCATTTCCCAGAAGTCGCTCTGCCTCCAGCCCGGTAATTCCCTTTTTAGTAAGGTCAATCAAGACCAGATGGTTGTCGGTGCCTCCGGAAACCAAATCAAAACCGTAACTCATAAGCTCTTCTGCGAGCACTCTTGCATTTAAGACGACCTGTTTCTGATAGTCGACAAATGTATAGTCGAGGGCTTCTCCGAAAGCGACCGCTTTGGCCGCAATCACATGCATCAACGGTCCTCCCTGCGTGCCAGGGAAAACGCCCTTATCCAGTTTATCACTATACTTTTCTGAAGAGAGGATGAATCCACCCCTCGGGCCTCTGAGGGTCTTGTGGGTGGTCGAGGTGATCACATGAGCGCATCCGATCGGCGAGGGATGGAGACCGGCCGCAACCAATCCAGCAATATGCGCCATGTCAACCATCAGATATGCCCCGCATTCACGGGCAATGTCAGCAAATTCTGCAAAATCAATCCGTCTCGGGTAAGCACTCGCCCCGGCCACAATCATCTGCGGTCTAAATTGGTTGGCCAGTTTCCTTACAGTGCCATAATCGATAGTCTGCGTTTTTGAATCCAACCCGTAAAAAATAGTTTTGAAAAATTTACCTGAAAAATTGACGGGACTTCCATGGGTCAAATGACCCCCGTGGGAAAGATCCATGCCCATGATGGTATCGCCCGGGGTTAGGAAAGCCAAATAAGCGGCCATATTCGCCTGAGATCCAGAATGCGGCTGAACATTTGCGTATTCAGCACCGAACAGACGTTTCACACGATCAACGGCCAGCGTTTCAACCCTGTCAACAGATTCACACCCTCCATAATAGCGGGCGCCAGGATAGCCTTCCGCATATTTGTTGGTCATCACGTTGGCCTGGGCCTCTATCACGGCTCGGCTGGCATAGTTTTCCGATGCAATCATGACAAGGCTGCGCTGTTCTCTTTCCAGCTCTGCCCTGATGGCGCCGTAGACCTCCGGATCCAGATCTTTGAGTGTGTGCCCGTCAAACATGCTTCTTCCGCCAAAGTCCATTTTTTATGATGAGGTAACTGAACTGAGGATCAGATAGAACGGAAAGCAATCGGCATTAGAAACGATTAGGCATTTAGCTGTTGCCCAAAACTGAGCCTGGCGATTCGTTGCTGCCCAATTCCTCAATTCGTATTTTCTTTATATGCCTTAAAGATGAGGGTGGCATTGGTGCCGCCAAACCCGAATGAATTGGACATGGCCAGTTGGACATCTGCCTTTCGCGCCACATTAGGAACATAATCCAGGTCGCATTCCGGATCGGGCGTCTCATAATTCATGGTTGGAGGAATGATCCCATTTTTTAATGTCAGGACGGTAAAAATGGCCTCGACCCCCCCTGCCCCGCCGAGGAGATGACCGGTAACTGACTTCGTTGAACTAATGCAGAGCCTGTAGGCATGTTCTCCAAACACGAACTTGATGGCCTTGTTTTCCGACAGGTCATTCAGCTTTGTGGAGGTGCCATGAGCATTGATATAGTCAATATCTTTCGGCTTCACGCCTGCAGAATCAACAGCCATCTTCATGCAGTGAATTGCGCCTCCCCCTTCGGGATCGGGGGCTGACACATGATAGGCGTCGCCCGTCAGCCCGTAACCGATGACCTCGGCGTAGATCTTTGCGCCTCTTTCGCGTGCGGTTTCAAGTTCCTCCAGAATAAGTATTCCGGCTCCTTCACCCATGATAAACCCGTCTCGATCGGCATCAAAGGGCCTGGAGGCTTTTTCCGGTGCATCATTCCTGGTCGAAAGGGCACGCATCGAGCAGAAGCCACCCAGGGCCAGGGGGGTGATGACCGCCTCAGCGCCACCGGTGATCATGGCATCTGAAATCCCTTCCCGTATCAACCGGAAGGATTCTCCAATGGCATGGGAACTGGCCGCGCACGCAGTCTCGATAGAGAGATTAGGCCCCTTGACGCCAAACTCGATGGCAATCTGCCCGGGGACCATGTTGGCAATAATCCCTGGAATAAAAAAGGGGCTGATCCGTTTCGGCCCCTTCTCTAAGAGGACAGAGTGATAATGTTCAAGCATGGATAGCCCACCCAGACCGGTTCCGGTCACGCAACCGATTCGATGACAGTTGCCGACATCGATCTTGAGCCTTGAGTCCTCCATGGCCATTCTTGCTGAAGCAATCGCATAGTGGATAAATATATCAAAACGTCTGATCTCCTGTTTATCCATAAAGTCTTGCGATCTGAAGTCCCTTACCTCGCCGGCAATCTGCGATGAAAAGCCCGATGCATCAAACTTCGTGATGGGTGCAATCCCCGATGTGCCAGAACATGCCGCTTCCCAGCTTTTCTCGACACCCGTTCCCAGGGGAGTAACCATCCCCAACCCTGTCACCACAACCCTTCTGGCCATCTTTCCGCTCCTTCAGATGCTATTGTTCTATGTTTGCCATGTTTCTGTGGCGGCACTGTGTGAATGTTGGGACACTGTGGGTCTGAAGAGGTCCCTATGGGGCAAGCCCCGAAATTATTTTTCAATTGCCTTTTTTGATATAATTGATGGCGTCCTGCACCGTCGCTATCTTTTCCGCATCTTCGTCCGGGATAGAGACATCAAACTCCTCCTCCATCGCCATGATGAGCTCCACCTGGTCCAGTGAATCCGCGCCCAGGTCATCTACAAATGAGGCCTCTGGAACTACATCCTTTTCAGGAACATCCAACTGTTCACAAATGATCTTTCTAATTTTGTCCTCAACCGATGACATAAAACGTTACCTCCATAAATAAAATTATGTAAGCATACACGCAAGAATACCCTGTGCTGTTTGCTTGAGATTAAACCCGATGACCTATAATCAACAACATGAAATGATACGGCAAAGTCGGCCCCACAGGCAGAAAGGGAGGCTCAACCCCCCTTCCCTTCCCTGCGAGCCCCCGCTACATATACATTCCCCCGTTTACATGGATAATCTGTCCGGTGACATAGCTGGCGGCATCTGAGCAAAGCCAGTACACGACCTCCGCCACTTCGTCAGGTGTCCCCATTCTTCCCAGCGGAATCTGGCTCAGAAAGCCTTCCTTGACGTTGTCTGGGAGCACGGCTGTCATTTCGGTGTCAATGAACCCGGGGGCCACTCCGTTGACGGTAATACCTCTACCGGCCAACTCGCGGGCTGTTGTCTTGGTCAAGCCCATAACGCCGGCCTTGGAGGCGGCATAATTGGCTTGTCCCGCATTTCCAATCTGTCCCACCACAGAGGTAATATTGACGATTCGACCGCTTCTTTCCTTTATCATGGGCCGGACGACAGACTTGGTGCAGTTGAATACGCCCTTCAGATTAACGCCTAAGACGGCGTCCCACTGGTCTTCACTCATTCTCATCAAAAGGGTGTCTCTCGTTATGCCCGCATTGTTTACGAGGACGTCAACCCGTTCAAATCGCTTGAAAATATCACCGAACCATTTCTCCACTAAATCGAAGGAGGATACATTCAACTTATGGGCCTCTGCGGCGATCCCCCTCCTTTCGAGTGTATTCAGCGTCTCCTGGGCTGCGGATTCATCCGGATCATAGTGTGCCAGAATAATGCGAGCGCCTTCTTCTGCAAACTTGAAGGCGACAGAACGCCCGATTCCCTTGGAACCTCCTGTAATAACAACGACCCTTGAACGTTTTCGCTCCATGTTTTCCCCGATGATCAGATTAGCAGGATTTGGATGTCTCCAGTTGAAGCGTCATTTTTTCGAGCACCCGGTTGTTGACATACTGGACGGCCATGTTGATGGCATTCTTGATCGCCTTGGCGGAAGATCCTCCGTGGCAGATCATCCCGACACCATTGATGCCTAAAAGGGGGGCTCCCCCGTGTTCTTCGTAGTCCAGTCTCCGTATGAATTTATAGATGGCGTTTCGGCCCAGCATCAAGGCAGTCCGGCCGAAAAAAGACCCCTTCAATTCTCTTTCAATGACCTGTCCCATGGCCGCCACGGTCCCTTCCGTCAGTTTCAATACGACGTTTCCGACAAAACCGTCGCAAACGATAATCCTAACCCTGCCTGAAAGGATGTCTCGACCTTCCACATTTCCCACATAGTTGAGGTCGCTCTTGACAAACAGCTCATGCGCCAAACGGACCTGTTCGTTCCCCTTGCCCTCCTCTTCGCCAATGCTCAGGAGACCGACGGTGGGATGGCTTATCCCCAGACACGAGGAGGCAAAGGCATCAGCCATCACCCCGAATTGGAACAGATGAGACGGTCGGCAGTCTACATTGGCGCCGACATCGATGAGGACGACGGGACCCTTTTCCGTAGGAAGAATGCCGGCAATGGCAGGTCGATCAACCCCCTTCATGCGGCCCAGCGTCATGACGGCGGCAGCCAATGTCGCACCTGAATTGCCCGCGCTGATAACGGCGTCCGCACGGCCACTTTTCACCAGATCGAATGCAACCCGAATCGAGGCGTCCTTTTTTTTACGTAAGGCCTTGAGGGGTGACTCCTCCATTCCCACGACCTCTTCGCAGTGATGGAAGGAAATTCGACTCCCTGCCGGACGACCACCCAGTGCTTCTGCCACCCGTTTCCTGTGACCGACAAGAATAATGTTGATGCCGAGCTCGGCAACAGCATCCACTGCACCCTGAACCACCAATCCAGGGGCATGGTCACCCCCCATGGCGTCCACGGCCACGTTCATTTCAGCTCTCTTTAGTTTTCAAGATCGTCTTGCCCCTGTAGGTCCCACACTCGGGGCACACATGATGAGGCAAAACAGGTTCGTGACACTGTGGGCAAGTGCCGGGAACTGGCAGTTGGATAGCGTCGTGTGCACGTCTCGTATCCCGCTTGGATTTTGATTTCTTTTTCTTTGGTACAGCCATAACTTAAAATTCGCTCCGCTTCGCCTCCTACAGGAATGGATGTTCCCGATGGATGGCTCAAGATATAGGTGATTAAGAGATATGTGTGATGAATCCCTGATTCAATTCCTTTTGAATCCCAGTTCCTTTAACTTCAAAAACGCCGAATGCCCCCCCTTTTTTTGGCACGTGCATTCTTCCTGATTGAGGTTAATCCCACACACAGGACAGAGTCCTCGACAGGTTTCGTGACACAGGAATTTGATCGGCAGGGCGAGGTAAAGTTGCTCTCTGACAAGCTGATCTATCTCGATTGCATCGTCAGCCACAAAATCGACCGACATATCGTCTTCCACGAGCTCAATTTCGCTACCGACCGGTTCAGGGAGCGAAGGCGCGAGAAGTAGCCTGAAATCAGAATCCACCTCGTGTGAAAAGGACTCCAGACACCTGTCGCACCTGACCCGAACTCTCCCCGATAGGCTGCCATCGACAACATACTGGCTTCCTTCCTTGGAAATCGTCAGATGAACATCCAGTGGCCCATCAAGGCCCAGGACCTGATCGTTGGGAACCCCATCCTTCCACCAGTTCGACCCAAAGGTCAAATCAAGCTGATGAGGACTCCCCAGTATTTCTTTTAAGCGAATAATCATTCGGTGGTAACCCCATGATGAAATCAGGGCGCATCCGATGCGTGTGAAAGCAAAGGTAAGTGAATATATAAAAAATTGTAGTTTTGTCAATATATTTATGCGGGATTCCGAACGGAGGAGTCGCGAAGAAGGTTTATAGGGTGATTTCCCTATTCGAAAATTATCCTTTTTTATTGACACTTATCAGAGTTTTTGATAACTGAATACAAATATTATATAGATTCTTCAGCCATTATCTCGGAAGCGAAAAACGTTTAGACAGAACCTTTGTGCAACGCCCTTTTCCGATCCCGGGGTATGTTCAGCACTGCGATTCGAAGGCCCAATCACTGCGACAGAAATTATCCCGTCGAAAGCCGGGTTCAAGTATCGTAATATCTCATATGTTCCGATGGGTTACATTATCTTCTGACCTGCCTTTGATAAAATGCATCAGTTGTCAAATGCATTCTTTCGTTGCGGTTGCAAGGACGAATTATCCATGTGGAAATTCAGAGAACAGCTAAGCTATTATGAAAAACTGAGGCGTTCCATCTACGAACTCTTGAGAGATGCACTCGAACGTCGGCTTATGAAGATTTCACTGATTGATTCTTTTTATAATTATCAGAATAATGGGACGGAATATAGTTTTGTCGAAAAAAGCGAGCTTAAGCCCAAGTCAAAAAAGATGGAAAAGGAGTCGGAATTTTTCAACACCTTTCTTGTCATTCTCTGCGAAGGCTCGCTCAGCACGGAATTGAAAAATTATATCCGCTTTTGTCCTGAGAATAGTGTTGTCAAAAAAAATCTTCAATATCTTCCAGAATTTACCCTTTACAAGCACTTTCATCAGAATCTCCGTTATTTCGACAATCCCGGATTTTTTGATTTTATCGAACAATTTCTGGATATCGATTATGCCCTCCTCATACAGCAGGATCCCACGATCAAAAAAAAGAATCGGTATGCACTCACGCATTTTCATGTCAAAATTGACTGGCCCATTGCCGATGCTTCGGAAGATCTTGCCAAGTGCCTCAAATATATTCAGAACAATCTATATGATAATGGAGAAAAAGAGGCCCGGATTCTCCAGAATAAGCTCTTCGAATATTATGGCTGCCACCACAGCGTCGGGGGAAGACGAACCGCCGGTCTCATCGCCGCTCAACTCTTAAAAAAACCCAATTCCACCTCGACTGTTTTTGTATCCAGTGCGGAGTCCCGGACCATGTTCAGGTATTCTGAAAGGGGCGTGTCAAAATTCTTTCTCATACAGTTTAGCGAAAAACAGATCGCAGCATTGGCCAAGGCACAAAATGTCGCTGTGGAGCTCCTTCAGTCTAACTATCTGTACGAGGGAAACGGTTGCTTTCTCGGTATCCTGGAGGCATCCTATTCCTATACGGTCCATTCCAAACCGCCAAAGGACGGCAAACTGAGAAAAATCCGGCCGGCATACAATTGGCTAACGCTCCGGGAAGAACTCCTCCATCCGAAGTTGGACGCCCCTCACATAACCCCGCTCCATTATAACTGGGTTTATTCAACCGATGATTGATCCTTTTTGGGGAACCATCCCGTCACCTCGTTTGACGTTACGGTGCTCAATGTTCGAGCGCTAGCGGCCTGGCGTCGGTTGTCGGCTTTAAACGTGAGTGGCATGCTGGCTGGAGGTGAGCAAAAATCCGCACATGGCTTATAAGGCTTTTCGTAGCGGAAGTCTGAGATAATACATCAGCATTATTAACATGTTAGGTGTGTGAAAAAGGTCGTTGTCATCGTTTCTCTCAGAAGGCCAACCAGGTATCAGAATTATAATTTTAAAAAGCGGAGGGCGATTCAGCCGTCATGTCAACAGAAAACGTGGTAACCCGGTTTCCGCCGAGTCCCACCGGATACCTTCACATCGGTGGGGCACGGACAGCCCTGTTCAACTGGCTTTTCGCGCGGCAAAGGGGCGGAAAATTTATTTTGCGGATCGAAGACACTGATGAACAGAGATCAACAGACGAAGCCACAACGGCTATCCTTGAATCCATGAAGTGGCTCGGCCTGGACTGGGATGAGGGGCCCTATTTTCAGTCCCGAAGATACGACATATACAATCAGATCATCGACCGCCTTCTGGAGAAAGGAGAGGCCTACCATTGCCACTGCTCCCCCGAAACGCTCGAGCGACAACGAGAGGAGGCCAGACAAAGGGGGCTCAAGCCAAAATACGACGGCAACTGTCGGGATCTGGGTCTCGGGCCGGCCCCGGGTTCGGTCGTCAGACTCAAAACTCCATTTGAAGGGACTACGCAGTTTAACGATCTGGTAAAAGGTCCGATTCGTTTTAATAACGAAGAACTCGACGACCTTATCATCCGCAGGTCAAACGGAAGCCCGACTTATCACCTCGCGGTTGTGGCCGATGACATCAGCCTGGGAATGACGCACATTATCAGAGGTGACGACCACGTCAACAATACCCCGCGGCAGATATTGATCTACAAGGCCCTGGGAGAACCGATCCCTCAATACGCACACCTTCCGATGATCCTCGGACCCGACCGAACGAGGCTCAGCAAAAGGCATGGCGCCATGTCGGTCCTGGCCTACCGAGATATGGGGTATCTGCCTCATGCCCTCCTGAATGGCCTGGCCAGACTTGGATGGTCCTATGGAGATCAGGAAAAATTCTCCATGGAAGAATTGATAGAAAAATTTTCACTCGACCATGTGGGTAAGGCTGCCGGAGTGTTCAATGCAGAAAAACTGTTGGACCTCAATGCCTGGCACATTCGAGAGTCTTCCGACCAGTTTCTGGCAGAACAATTGAGGCCCTTCCTGGAGAAAGAGGGGTTCGGGGATCTCGAAACAAAAAAAACAGCGGCTATCGCTTCTATTCTCAAGGTTCGAAGTAAGACGTTAATTGAGATGGTCCAAGGTGCGCGGTTCTGCTTGTCTGATGACATTGATTACGAGAAAAAGGGTGACGATAAGTTCCTGCATCAGGATGTCGTTGACCTTTTTGAGCGCCTCAGTCAACGGATGGAAGCCCTCTCTGATTTTGAGCAGGAAGGGATCGAAAAACTGTTCGCCGAATTCCTGGAAGTGGAGCAGATCACGCTCAGGAAACTGGCCCAGCCCCTCAGGATCGCACTGACGGGCAAGACGGCCAGCCCTGGTATTTTTGAGGTCATGGCGGTGCTGGGCAAGGAGAAGGTCATTGATAGAATCAGACACGCCGTCGCCCATATCAGGGCTAAGGCAGAGGTGTAACATCTCCAGCGGCGGAGCCGAACATCATTTCATTCAGGGCCAACCCGTTCCTTTCTAATTTCTGGCCCCCCTCCGCTTGAAGATGTAGAGCGTGACGATGGCACCTATGAGGAGCGCCAGCGTGACA
>CAYLJZ010000025.1:0-37138 GCA_964384085.1 uncultured Desulfobacteraceae bacterium | reverse complement strand
GCGAATGATATCGCTGGCCCGGGTATCGTCCCGAATGATGTCTTCCAGGATCTGACGGACTTCATTGATGTCAGGCTCGGATCGAGACAGGAAGCGCTGGGCAGCCTCTGCATTGCTTTGAATGGCCGTGAGCGGCTGGTTGATCTCGTGGGCCAACGATGCGGTCAATTCCCCCATGATGCCGATCCGGGTCACATGGGCCAGTTGTTCCCACTGCTGCCGGGCCTCTGACTCTGCGTTCAGGCGATCTGTAATGTCGAGGGAGACGCCCATCAGGCATACGGGTTTTGTGGCGGGATACCGTTGCCCGTGAGCGACCAGCCAGCGGATGCTTCCATTCGGGAGAACGATCCGGTAATCGAACTTGAGTTTTTCCCCGGAATGTAGGGCCTGCTGAACGGCCTGGCGGACCCGGTCATGGTCCTCCGGATGAATCGCCTTGAAGAAGCTCTTATTGGTGACCTTTTCATCCGGAGCAAAATGAAACAGCTCCCGCGTCGTTGGAGAAACCCAGACATCGTCGGTGTCCAGGTAGAAGATCCATAAACCCTCCCCTGCGGCATCGGTCGCCAGACTCAGGCGTGCCTCACTGTCACATAACTCACGATCCGTGCGCTTCCGGGCAAGCGCATTGGCAACCACTTGAGCGATAAGCCTGAACCCCGTCACGACCGTCTCCGACCAGTCTCTCTCTTCGCGCATGACAGCAAAACTCAACAGCCCAAATACCGGCCCTTCTCCAACGGATAACGGAACACCCACCGTGGACTTGGTTTTGTAGAAGTGGAGGCTCTCCCGGTCGCGGCATGCTTCCGGAGGGAGTTCGGCAAGGGTTGAAATGGCGACAACCTCACCATTCAGAATTTTCTTGGTCACCCATGGTAAGAGATCCTCTGCAGTCTGCCACTCAGGAGGCGGGGTGCTTCCGGAAGGCTGATGGACATGTGTCAGAACCAGCGACCGGGGATCGTTCTGACAAGCCTGCCAAAGTGTGGAACGCTCAATATCGAGGAATTCGCAGATGCGCGCCTGGGCGTCTTGAATGGCGCTGTCTATCTGTTCCGCCGGCAGGTTGATAAACTGCGCGGAAATCTCAGCCAGCAATGTCTCGAACAACAACCGTTCCTCAAGGGATGCCTCAGCCTGTTTACGCTCGGTGACATCCCGCGCTGTTGCGTAGATGAAGGCGCCGACCGGCGCTGAAGCCCAATCCAGCCAGCGATAGGTCCCGTCTTTGCAACAGTAGCGGTTTTCGAAATGGACGATATCGCACTGCGCCGTCAGGAGAGTGAGAGTCTTCAGCGTGGCATCCCGATCTTCCGGATGGACGAAATCAAAGAACCGCTTCGTCATGAGTTCTTCCCTGCTGTATCCAAGGGTCCTTTCCCAGACCGGGTTCAGGCGATGGAAATAGCCGTCGGTGTTCGCAATGCACAATAAGTCCAGAGAAATGTTAAAAAATTTATCCAGTTCTTCCGTTTTCCGTCGCAGGGACTCCTCCGCCTCCTTCTTCCGGCGTCCTTGAACAATGAGGAAGATGATGAGGGCCGTTTCCAGCAGAGAGAAGGTTACTGCTCCGGCAATGTAATACCTGAAGTCCAAGAGCGTGAACTGTTTGTTGATGACGATGCTTCCCTTGGGTAAGGATGCCTCGCTAAAGTTCCAGTGCCTGAGTTGCCGTCCATCGAACATGGCCAGGGTGGGCGCCTGCATGGTATGCGGGATATTATCCGGCTGCTTCATCTCTTTCAGGATATCCAGGGCCAGTGTACCCGCCTGGGCCCCAATGTGCTCGAAGCTGATCAGGGAGCCCCCGACAATGCCATATCCCAGCGCAACGTCATGGAGGCCAAAAACCGGGGCGTTGGAAACCTGGCTGAGTCGTGTTGAAACTTCCCGAGTTGTATAGACCCTGCCGGTCACATCTTGGGCGAAGCCTGTCAGCAGGACAATGCTTTGGTCGGGCGCGCCTGCGACCTCGGACAGAATTTCATCGAGAGGCTTGTCGCTCAAGTAGCGAAATTCGAGTCGGTTTTCCCACGCCTTGAAATCCTTCTGAGCCGTGGCTTCAAGGGATTTGTCCATCGGGTTGGCCCCGGTCACCACATAAACCCGCCGGGTTTCAGGCGCCAGTTGGAGTGCGATTTCAAGCGTGCCCTTGAGTTCATGCGCGATGGTGATCTGTCGAATAAAGGGGCGATCTGTCTGAGGCCGTTCATAGTCGTGCGGCAGGTAGAGTCCGATGATAGGGACCCCTGAGAAGATGTCCCTGCATTCGTTCAACGCGAATTCCAGGGCCTCCTTGTACATGGTAAGGATGACATCGATCTTTCGGTGGCCGTACCGGAGGCGCATCACTTCTACCAGACGCTCCCGGTATTCAGGACCGGGATTGCGCCCCAGATCCAGATAATCAAAGAACTGGTTTCTGATGCTCACTCCCCCTGCGTCCAGGGTCTGCCGGATTCCACGGTCGGTCAATTCGAAAATGGGCACGTTGGATTCAAAGGCGTGCAGGACCAGGATGTTCTTGCCGTCCAGCGGGTTCTGCCCGTGGTTCTGAGAAAGGGCGAGGCTGGCAACAGGCCCATGAGCGAACAACAGGATGAAAAATAAGAAATAAAAAAAGGACTTCCGTCTGTTTCGGTGCGAAACCGCCATCACAGGCCCCTCTGTCCCGCTGGAATATGTCCCATCAAGGGTGTAGCCCATATACTCTTTGCTTCGTGACTTTGATGGTCTCGTAAAAAGCCTCTTGCATCGTCTTCCCGGCGAAATCCGGGATCCAGAACCTATTGAATTCCGACATGATATTGGAGTCCTGCTTTTGCAGGAATGACGGAAAATGCCAAATCGTGACCTGTTACATGGACGTCAATGTTGTGTTGGCGACATCCGTCTCTTGAATAAGGATCGCATGTGGGTTTTTTACCTGATGAATGAGAAAAAATCAAGGCACATGAACACGATATCAGCAATTCTCATTTTGGGAAAATAGCCATGTGGGAGCGGCTTCCGAGCCGCGAAAAGTCGTGGCAAGATGCCACTCACACAGAATGTTGACATCGGGTCTGCCTCATAATGAGAATTGCTGACACGATATGCTTGAAGCCTGTCGTTCGAGGGTGTAATACACCTCATGAAACCATCGGCCATTGGACCAAAGTCCAATATCTTTTTCCATTCGATTCCCTTAATATTGTACCGCAGCCTGATTCTCCAACCGGTCATATTTTCGGAAAATTCCAATGGTTGAGTCGACAGATGGCAGAGTCAGGCAAACGTAAAAAATCTTTCACAAATCCTACATGCGGTTTGAATCATGAGTGATGCAACGGTTCATTTGAGTTTGACCGGCGAAGAAATTCTGACTGTCCATTTGATGGGAAAATGGCAGATGGAGGCGGATGTGCCGTCCGCACAGACGATGACGGAGCAACTGGACCGGCATCCTTCCATCAAGCGCATGGCTTTTGACGCGACGGCGCTCGGTTCATGGGACAGCAGTCTGCTGATCTTCTTTTTAGAGACCTCGAAACTGGCTTTGGGAAGGAAAATTCAGGTTGAAAAAGACGGCCTGCCCCCAGGGGTTCGACAGTTGATCGACCTGGCGACAGCCGTGCCCAAGAAAGAAGACGCGAGGAAATCCGTCAGCCGTGCAGGTTTTTTTGCGCGGGTGGGGTCGGAGGTCACCGATTTTGCCAAATCCACCGGCGATCTCGTTACTTTTGTCGGCGAGGCGTTTGATGCCTTTCTGCGAATGGTCACGGGCCGTGCCCGGTTCAGGGTATCGGACCTTTGGCTTTTTCTGCAGGAGGGAGGGGCGCAGGCCGTTCCCATTGTTTCCCTGATCAGCTTTCTGGTGGGGTTGATCCTGGCATTTGTCGGGGTACTTCAGTTATCCATGTTCGGGGCCGAGGTGTATGTGGCAGACCTGGTGGGGATTGCCATGGTGCGGGAGATGGGGGCGATCATGACAGGCATCATCATGGCCGGCCGCACCGGGGCCGCCTATGCGGCCCAACTGGGGACCATGCAGGTTAATGAGGAGATTGACGCCCTTGAAACCCTGGCCGTTCCCCCCATGGAATTCCTGGTCCTCCCGCGCGTGGTGGCGTTGACCCTCATGATGCCGTTTCTGGTCCTGTATGCCAACCTCATGGGGATACTGGGTGGTGCCCTTGTGGCGGTGGGGATGTACAATATCAATATCTTGGTCTACTTAAACCGGACCAAGGCCGCCATTGGGCTCAACGATCTGTTTATCGGCCTTTTCATGGGCGCCGTTTTCGGCGTACTGGTAGCCCTGTCCGGGTGTCTCCGCGGCATACAGTGTGGTCGGAGCGCCTCCGCAGTGGGCGACGCAGCGACGTCGGCCGTGGTCACCGGCATTGTCGCCATCATTATCGCCACTGCGGTGATTACGATCCTTTGCAGCATCCTGGGCATTTGATCTAGGAATGTGGAACTGATGGAAAATAAAGACCCTTGCATATCGGTGGTGGATCTCACCATGGCTTACGGGGATTTCGTGGTGATGCGGAATCTCAACTTTACCGTCAACCGTGGAGATATCTTTATCATCATGGGGGGAAGCGGTTGTGGAAAAAGCACCCTGCTGAGGCATATGATCGGCCTGAAACCGCCTGCCAGGGGGAAAATCCTTTATGGTGATTTCAACTTTTGGAAAGCGGACCCTGTCAAACGTCAGGAAGTGATGCGACATGTGGGCGTCCTGTACCAGAGCGGAGCGCTGTGGAGTTCCATGACCCTGGCCGAAAATGTGGCCCTGCCGCTTCAGCAATACACAAGGTTGAGCAAAGAGAAAATCAGGGAGCAGGTTTCCCTGAAACTGGCCCTGGTGGCGCTCTCCGGATTCGAGGACTTTTATCCCTCGGAAATCAGCGGCGGCATGCGCAAGCGGGCCGGTCTTGCGCGGGCCATGGCCCTGGACCCGGAGATCCTCTTTTTTGACGAACCCTCGGCCGGCCTCGATCCCGTGAGCGCCAAACGGCTGGACGACCTGATCCTTCAGCTTAGGGACAGTCTCGATGCCACCGTGGTGGTGGTGACCCATGAACTGGCCAGCATCTTTGCCATCGGGAGCAATTCCGTGTTCCTGGACCCTGAAAGCCGCACCATGATCGCTTCGGGAGATCCCAAAAAGCTCCTGGCGGAAGACCATGACCCGAAGGTACAGACGTTTTTGAGGCGGGGAGAAACGGAATGAGGGTGCCACTTCCGATTCAGATGTTGACTCACGCAAAGTCCCAAAGCCCGCGAAGAAAAACGATGAGCAAAATTCTTTTAAGACCTTGGTGTCTTTGGGTGCCTTTGTGTGAGATATATGTGTTTTGCGTCTATCCAGTTCAGGGGGGTGAAAACAGATGGCCAAACAGGTGAGTAAAACCGTTATCGGCGTCTTTGTGATCAGTTCCATTGCCATGTTGGTTGCGGGCGTGATTATTTTCGGTAGCGGCAGCATGTTCAAAAAGACAACGAAATTTGTCTTATTTTTTGAAGATTCGGTCAAAGGTCTCAGTATTGGCGCCCCGGTCATCTGGAACGGCGTGGAGGTCGGTTCTGTAAGCAGCGTCGTCTTAAGGGCCAACGCGAAAAAACTCACTGTCGATGTCCCCGTTGTCATCGAAGTGGACCCCAGTCGCATAGAGATTGAAGGGGAAAGGAACAACAAGCAAGCGGAAAATATGAAGCTTTTGATCGCGAAGGGGTTGCGGGCCCGGATGGCGCTTCAGAGCTTTGTCACCGGTTCCTCTATGATCGAAATTGATTTTTTTCCGAACACTCCCATACGGTTGACCGGTCTGGATAACCGATACCCTGAGCTTCCCACCGTCAGGTCCCCCATGGACAAGCTGGCCCAGAAACTGGAGGATCTGCCCATCGAAAAAATTGCCGGCAAACTGGTCGACATTTTGGACAATCTCGACAAGTTGCTGGGAGATCCAGAGATCAAGGAGATTCGGCACAATCTGTATACGGCCAGTCAGAAGCTCGATCAGTTGCTTGGAAATGCAGACAAGCTGGTCCTCGAAGCGGGCGGCCGGGTGAACCAGATATCAGACAGCTTACAGACAACGCTGGCGGATGCACAAACGGTGATGAAAGACGCATCAAAGAACATGGGTGGGGTGTCTTCCGATACCAGAAAACTGCTGCAAGATTTAGATGTTCAAATGAAACCCCTGCTGAAAGAAATCCAGGCCGCACTGGTTTCCGCAAAAAAGGCGATGGATGGAGCAACAAATACATTGGTTCATGTAGATGGTCTGGTTGGCGAGCGTTCAAATACCCGCCAGAAACTGAATCGAACCCTGGATGATTTTTCGGCGGCGGCAAAATCGCTCGAATCGCTGATGGAGTATCTGGAGCGACATCCGGAGTCGTTGCTGAAGGGCAAAGGAGGCGCAAGATGATGAAAAGAATAGGGTTTCGCAGTATATGTTCGGTTTGGCTCCTTCTGTGTGTTGTCGGCGTGCTGCTGGCCGGATGCACAGGCACCAGCGGGCCTGCAACGTTTTATCTGCTACGTTCCACGGAAGACGCTTCCCGGGGCAGCATATCGACAGTGGGAGGCTCAAAGAACATATCCATTCTTGTGGGCCCCATTACGCTGCCTGACTACCTGGATCGTACCCAAATCGTTACGGTGGCCGGGGAACACGTGCTGGCACTGGATGAGTTCAGCCGCTGGGCCGAATCGCTGCAGGAAGGCTTCTACAGGGTCTTGCTGGAAGATCTCTCTTCGCTCCTGAATACGCCCGAGGTGTACGGGCATGATCGAAGTGGATCCATCTCGGCAGATTATCAGGTCATTATCGACGTCACCCGTTTTGACGCCGTGCCCGGAGGAGATGCCGTTTTAACCGCCTTCTGGTCGGTCAGCAGCAAGGACGGCAGCGCCCCCGGCATCAGGCGTAAATCCGTTTTTCGTGCCCCGGTTTCAGGCGTTGGCTTTGAAGAGGTTGTGGCGGCTCAGAATAAAACATTAACCGTGCTCAGCCGGGAAATTGCCTCGGCTATCCAGTCATTGCAGCGATAAATATCCTATGTCCCCGATGATCAGGCCTCCGATCATGGCCGGTTCCACAGGCAGCCGCGATTCCCGCCAGACCCAAACACGACGGCAATAGGTAGGGTGTTTAATAGGCCGGCCATCATGGTCTCATGATCGGTCTGAATCGCGGGAGGGGAGGGGGCGCCGTTTCGATGGCGACTTGTATCGGGGTCAATGAGGCCAGGTTTACCCAGAATCGATCAGGCAGTCCAAATCACGTCCGGATCATTCCGGGCTTTCCGGAGAGCCTGACTCACCGCTGAACGATCCACATTCACCCATCCGCTACGTTACTCCCAATGATCGATAACTCCTGCGCGGCAATGTGCGTCATTGCGACGGGGGCATGGGCCACCTGAAAACGCTTTGAGATGCTAACCAGTCCCTGCTTATCGATTCCGAAATGAGTGCACAGAGCACCGATCACCGCAGTCTAATCTCTCGGATGCAACCGCGTATCTCAAGCATATGCCTCCCGGCTCCCATTGATTTTCCAGCACACACAATATATCGGACCTGGCAGTATCCCTTGAGCAACCCCGGGATGATTAGGCCCTTTTAACAGCAAGATGCTTCGCAATACAACCAAAAGGGCGATGTTTTTTACTTTATGTCATCATTGGAATGAGTTTGGATTAGTCAGAGCCCAGATTAATTTTCAAATACAGCCCGTTCCACCTCGGGAATGTTGTGGCGCAAGAACTTCTGACCCAGGAGCCTGAATCGGTCGGGGTCATCCGTGGTAAAGAAGTTCACGATCCGGTTTCGGCCGAGGCGTTGTTCGATCTCCGGGTGCCTCGACAGGTAATCGATCAGTTTGTCCGAGACCGTCTCAGGCCCGTTCAGGACCCGGCAGTTTTTCCCCATGATCCGCTCGATATCCTTTTGCAGAAAAGGATAGTGGGTGCAGCCCAGGATAAGGGTATCGATCTTTTTTCGCTTGATCCGGTACAGATATTTCTTGAGAATCATGTTGGTTTCGGGCTTTCCGACCCAGTCCTCTTCCACCAACGGGACCAGAAGGGGGCAGGCCTGACCAAACACCTTGAGATCGGGCCTTAACTTTGCCAGTTCCTGCTCGTAGACGCTCGACTCGATAGTAGCCCGCGTTCCGATGACCCCGATGCGTCCGTACCGGGAGACGTCCACCCCGGCTTCAGCCAGGGGGATAACGACGCCCAAAACCCGGCGGTCTGGAAACGTTGCCGGAAGGAACTCCTGCTGAATCCTGCGCAGGGCCTTGGCCGAGGCCGTGTTGCATGCCAGGATCACGAGGACGCACCCCCTGTCGAACAGGAACTCCACGGCCTGACGGGTATAGGCATAGATGACGGCCTGCGATTTGTTGCCGTAAGGGGTCCGCGCATTGTCGCCCAGATAGGTATAATCGTACTGAGGGAGTTTTGTCAGAAAGGACCTCAGAATAGTGAGACCACCGAAGCCGGAATCAAAGACCCCTATCATCATGCAACGCCCCCCTATCGTCATTCATTTGGAAGCCCCGTTTCCACTCTCCTTGAACCGCTCCACCTCCTGCTCCAGGCGTCTTTCAGCTTCGTGAAGCTGCTCGATGAATGCGTACGTCTGGCGCAGCGCCTCGGTGATTTGAGGGAACTCTCTGCTCAGACTCACCATGGCAGCGCTGATGTCCTGTGCGTTTTGGGATTGCGTCTCCATGGACTTGCTGACAGTTGTAAACTGGGGCGAGAGGGCCTGAACCTGCCCGATAATCAGGGATATCTGGGCGCCGATCTGATCGACGTCCTGGGCGCTTTGCCGAACAGCCAGCATAAACTTCTCCATCTCCATCACGCCGGCCGATACGGCCGTGTGCATTTCTCGCACCATCTGATCGATGTCCAACGTAGCGATGGCGGTTTGATCTGCAAGTCTTCTGATCTCCCGAGCGACCACATTGAACCCCCTTCCGTATTCCCCGGCCTTCTCGGCTTCTATGGCAGCATTGAGGGACAAAAGGTTCGTCTGGTCGGCTACCTTGGAAATGGTTGTCACCACATGAGTGATATTTTCGGCCTTTTCATTGATGGCTTCCAACCTGCCGGATATGGATTTCGAGGCAGTCCCCACATGCTCCATGACCTCTTTCATGCGCGTCAGGTCGGTTCGGCAGGAATTGGCCACCTCGGAGGCCCGCCGCGACATGGCCGTCAGCCCTTGCATGGTCTCGACCAATCCCCTGGTCACATCCGTAATCTCATCCAGGGACGCAGCAACCACGCTGGTAGACGCCGCGTGGTTGGCAATGACCGACTCCTGTTCCCTGGCGATGGTGGATAGATCCCTGATGGCATTCATGGGTCCGCTGATTTCGTGGCTGATGTTGGAGAGGAAGGCGCTCTTGGCAACTGCGCTGGTTTCAGCCGATTCTTTGGCCCTGTTGAGCCTGAATTGATTGATAAACATGGTAAAGCGGTATCGATCCAGGATCCACGCCAGAACAAAACCGACCGCATAGGAGAGGACCAGGTTGTTCATTGAATATTGCGCCGCGTCCGTGTGCAGGACAGGGTGATATATCAAAAGGGCCGTGACGAACAGGAGGATCGAGGCGGCATAGAACACCATGATGGACCTGAACGTAAACGGCGCTGCGACAACGACAATGATCAGGAGTTGCAGCCCCGACACATATCCTGCATCATCGGCTATCCTTGCCGTAAAAAAGGAGCATGACAGAAAAGAAAATGCGACGAGAAGATAGAGGAGCCCCAGGCCCCTCCCCCTCAGCGTTTCAGAGAACGAGGCCGCAAAAACAATAACCCCAATAATCGTCAGCGCGATCCTGAAATAGAACAGCTCGGGAAATTCCGGATGGAGCTTCGGATCCAGATTGAACGCAAAATTGAGCCAGGCGATGCTGGCGATGAAACCGAAAGGCCGCTGCAAGGCCCTGGCCTGAAGATTCGAAGCGGCCAGGAATTCATGACGGTAGGTTGCCTTTTCCGGATCAGGTCTGATCAACCTGCTAATTTTTTCCAGCATAGTGGGGTTCCGTTCAATACCGATTCAGGGCGTTGATCCAACACTTGAATATCGTGCCCTGTTTACGCCGAAACCATGGCGGCTGTCAAAGCATATCATAAGGGTCTACATCCGAACGCAGATAAACGCCCTGAGATCGGAGCCACTTAGATGAGCGTTCAATCTCTGCCAAAAAGTGTCTCAAAAGTGCCGGACTTTTGCACTTGACCAGAAACTGCCAGCGCACCTTTCCCTTGATCCGTGCGATCGGGGCCTCAACCGGCCCCAGGACCTGAATCTCTTTTCCACGTCTGGGCCATCTCCCCAGGATCGCCTGCAGATCTGAACCCAGTTGCCGAACTGCCTCATCGATCACCTTTTTGTTATTGCCCTGAAGTCTCAGACATGCCAGACTGCAAAACGGGGGATAACCCAGGGTCTTTCTGAGCTCCTGTTCTTTTTCGAAAAACGATTGGAAATCGTGGGACGTGGCCGAACGAACCACGTAATGGTTGGGGTTGAAGGTTTGAATAATCACCTTTCCCTTTTGGGTCCCCCTTCCGGCCCGGCCGGCAACCTGTGACAGGAGCTGAAATGTCCGCTCTCCTGCCCTGAAATCCGGAAAATTGAGAGAAAGCTCGGCAGAGATGACGCCCACTAATGTGACATGGGGGAAGTCATGACCCTTGGTGATCATCTGGGTCCCGACGAGAATATCGGTTTCGCGCCTGCCAAACTGACGTAAGATCCGTGAGGCCTCGCCCTTTCGCCGAGTGGCGTCTGCATCCATTCGGGATATGCGCGCCTCGGGAAAAAGCCTCTGCACCTCCTGTTCCACTTTTTCGGTCCCGAACCCATAGGCCTTGAACCGGTTATGACCACAGGCCCTGCATCGAAGCGTTGTACCGGAGGTAAATCCGCAGTAGTGACAGATGAGCCGGTCTTCCTGAAGGTGAAAGGTAAGGGCCACGTCGCAGTTGGGGCAGGAGATGGATTGACCGCATGCCCGGCACAGATAGAGGCGGTGAAACCCCCGGCGGTTCAGGAAGAGGATGGCCTGATTTCCAGCCGCGAGGGTGTCGCCAAGCGCCTTGAAGAGCCTCGGGCTAATCATGTCCTGTTTTCCACGCCCATCCGTCTCCCCTTTCATGTCTACGATTTCCACTTCCGGCAGCGGACGATTTTCGACCCGTTCCGGCATGGTGAGGAGGCGGTACCTCCCTGTAATGCTGTTCTGATAGGACTGGACAGAAGGGGTGCCTGAGCCGAGCACCACAAGGGCATCCTCCATCTTGGCCCGAACCACCGCAGCATCCCTCGCCTGGTAGTGGGGCCCGCCCTGCCGCTCCTCCTGAACATATGCCGAATCGTGTTCCTCATCCACGATGATCAACCCCAATTGGGGGAGGGGGGCGAACAAGGCGGAACGGGCCCCGATAACCAGATCCACCTGTCCTTGAATCATTCGCATCCACTGATAATGCCGCTCCCTGTGGGTAAGTCCGCTGTGGTATACCGCAACCCGGTCTCCGAGCCTGGAGCGAAAGAGCCCCTCCAGATACCCGACCAGGGATATTTCGGGCGCCATCACTATGGCCTGTTGCCCCAACTGCAGGGCATGTTTTACTGCCTGGTAATAGACCTCTGTCTTGCCGCTCCCCGTTACCCCGTAAAAAAGACAGGACGAAAATCTCCCCTTATCAAGTGACTCCCGAATGCGGTTCACTGCCTCTTGCTGGTGCGGATGGAGCTCAGAAGGGGGCGCGGCAGGCGGAACAGCCGATGCCCCTGGATCTCTGTGCATCGGGATGCACTGCATTTCAATAATTCCTTTTTTAATCCATTTATCAACAAGATAAGCGCCATTTTTAAATCGCGTTTTCAGGTCAGTCAAAAGGAGAGCGCCCGATTGAAAGACCTCTGTCAGAAACGCCTCCTCGTTGGCGGCCGTTGACGTGCCCAGTCTTTCCGTGAGCAGCATTCTGAGGTCAATATCTTTTTTAGGAAGGATGAACTTTAACTCATAAGGGTTTGCTATTTCAGACTTTCCTACCCGTCCTTCAATCCGTATCAATCCCTGTTCCTGAAGCGGGTAGATCAGTTTGAGGGGCCAGGGGAGTCGCGCCTCTGGGTGGTCTCTTATCCACGAGAGGATCTCGTGGCTTTCGGTTGGAAAAAGACATCCATTCAGTGCAGCCGCCCCCATTTCCGTCAGGCTCGCGGTCTTGAAATGCGTTTCAGGGAGGGCGGAGCGAATGACCATTCCTACCGGGTGAATGTAATAGTCTGCGATCCATTCAAAAAAGGGGACCATCTTTGGAAGGAAAACAGGCCCCACGTCCAGGATGTCGATGGTCTCTTTTAGTTTGCGGTCGGACGATTGAGTCCTTGTTTCCAGAACATATCCGGTGACCTTTCGACGGTTGAAGGGGACAAGAACGCGGCATCCCACCTGCACCGCCGGCGCGAGACCTTCAGGGACCGCATAGTCGAAACTCCCCCTTACCGGCACCGACAAGGCCACCCTGACGCATGGGATCTCGCTTGCGACCGGGTTGTGATTATCGGATGCTGGATGGTGGGTGGTCATGGGTGAAGGCTCAGGGGATCAGGCGCAAGAGGTTAGGCGCAAGGCTCAAGGTTATGGCGGACCGCTGATAGATCATAACTGATGCTTTCTGATTTCTCGTCACTTTTTAACTTTAGATCGCCTTAGCAGGCATCTTAGCTGATTTTAGGCACTTTAATCACTTTTAACACGTTAGCCGCTTTTACTGCTCCTCTCGCATTTTTTTTACTTGCTGGATGATCTTGTGGGCCGCAGTTTCAATCTGTTCGAGGGTGTTGCCCCTTCCAAGGGTCAGTCTGAGTGCCCCCATTCCCACTTCCGGCGGAACGTGCATGGCGGAGAGCACGTGGGAAAGCGTCACGGTCCGATCATGGCAGGCAGCCCCCGTAGAGGCCATGATCGAAGGGATGGCGTCGAGGATCTTACCGCCCTCCAGGCCGGGTACCGATACATTCAAGGTGTTGGGCAGGCGATCCCGAGGGTGACCGTTCAGGGCCAGCCCGTCGATCCCTGCAAACAGAAGTTCCTGCAGGTGGTCTCTCAGGCCGCGGATCCGATTTCCGTCTTCCTGGAGCCGCTTCGATGCGATCCCGCATGCGGCCCCCAGTCCGGCGGCAAGGACAACGTTTTCCGTGCCTGCGCGTCTCCCCCCTTCCTGTGCAGCCCCGTGGATGAGGGGCGTCAGGGACCTCCCTTTCCGAATATAAAGAGCCCCCACCCCTTTAGGAGCGTAGAGCTTGTGACCGGCAATGCTGAGAAAATCCACGCCGAGTGCTGCGACATCCACGGGGGTTTTTCCCACGGCCTGGGCCGCATCGGTATGGAGGGGGACCCCCTCCTCCCTGGCAATCTCCGATATCTCCTGTATCGGCTGAAGGGTACCGGTTTCATTATTTGCAAGCATAAGGGTAATGAGGACGGTGCGGGATGTGATGGCCTTTCTGACGTCGGCCGGGTCTACCCGGCCGAGGCCGTCCACAGGGAGTACGGTCACCTTGACCCCCAACTCCATCAAATAGAGCGCGGGATTCAGAATAGCCGGGTGCTCTATGGCTGAGGTAATGATGTGGCATTTCTGGAAATTTGCCGGGTCAACACCCCCTTTTAGGGCCATATTGTTGGACTCGCTTCCGCCCGATGTGAAGACGATCTCGCGGGCCTGGCAATTCAGCAGACTGGCGACAGACTCACGGGCATGGTCCATGGCCTCATGAGCCCGCTGGCCCAATGAATACCCGCTGGAAGGGTTCCCGAATTCCTCTGTCAGGAAGGGCATCATCGCCCTGAGGGCGTCCGGATCGACCGGGGTTGTGGCATTATGATCCAGGTAGATTGGCTTTTTTGTGTATGAATCGGTCATGATGGGTCTCCTTAGAACGCGCAAGAGTTAGGAGTCAGGCAGAGGGCCGACAGACAGAATTCTGGAGCGGGTTCAGTGGTCAGGTTTAGAGCATTTTCAAGCATCCAGCATCCCCTCATTCCATCATTCCAACATTCAGCATCCAGCAGCCCCGCCTCTCCCTTTTTAGGATATATTTTGCAGATTGACAACAACTACCATATAGTGTAACACGTCAAACTGGAAAACATTCGGAAACCGGTCTTGATTGTCCCATAAAAACCAGGAAACAGGAGGTGGAAGATGGCGGGAGACAATAAAAAGGAGTTCATTCTCTGGTTTGGTGAAGTCGGCATTGGAGACGTTCCGTTGGTCGGCGGCAAAAACGCTTCCCTGGGAGAAATGTTTCAGAAGCTTGGAAGCAAAGGGATACGAATCCCCAATGGCTTCGCGATTACCGCCTATGCCTACCGCTATTTCCTCAAATATGCCGGGATCGAAGACGAGATCAAAAAGATCCTGAAAGACCTGAACACCCATGACATCTACAACCTGATGGGAAAGGGGAGGGAGGTCCGTGAGATCATCACCCATTCGGAAATCCCTCCGGATCTGACACAGGCCATTTACTCGGCATATGACAAACTGGGCAGGGAATACGCTGAAAAGGGGGAAAAGGCTCATGGAATCACCAATGTGGATGTGGCGATTCGCTCTTCGGCAACAGCCGAAGACCTGCCGGACGCCTCTTTCGCAGGGCAGCAGGACACCTATCTGAATATTCGCGGTAGACGCAGCGTCTTAGATGCCTGCAAGAGATGTTTCGCCAGCCTCTTTACCAACCGGGCCATCTCTTATCGTCACGACAAGGGGTTCGGTCAATTCGAGGTTTCTCTTTCCATTGCCGTCCAGAAGATGGTGCGCAGCGATTCAGCCTATTCGGGCGTCATGTTTTCCATCGATACGGAGACAGGGTTCAAAGACGCGGTTTTTATTACGGCCGCCTACGGTCTGGGGGAGAATGTGGTCCAGGGAGCGGTCAATCCCGATGAATACTATGTATTCAAGCCGACCCTAAAGATGGGGAAACGGGCCATCATCGGCCGCAAGGCCGGGGACCGGGATATCAAGATGGTCTATTCCATGGAAGACGACGCCACGGTCAGGAATGTCCCGACGACCCTGGATGAACGGCATCGCTATGTGTTGACGGACGATGAGACCCTTAAACTGGCAGAGTGGGCCTGTATTATCGAAGACCACTACAGCGACGAGGCCGGGCATTTCAAGCCCATGGATATTGAATGGGCCAAGGACGGCGACGGGGTCAACGTGGGCACCGGCGAACTCTTCATTGTGCAGGCAAGGCCCGAGACCATTCATTCGCAGCAGGACGTCAATACGTATGAAAGCTACAGCCTTTTGGAAAAGGGGGAAATCCTGGCCACGGGCACCGCTGTGGGGAGCAAGGTGGGCCAGGGGGTCGCCAATGTCATCCAGTCGACTCTGGATATGAACAAGTTCGAACCGAACCAGATTCTGGTGACCAGTATGACCGATCCTGACTGGGAGCCGGTCATGAAGATCGCGGCGGCCATTGTCACCAACAAGGGGGGCAGGACCTGTCATGCGGCCATCATCTCCCGGGAGCTGGGCATCCCGTGCGTGATCGGCACAGGGAACGGCGATGAGATGATCGCATCGGGCCAGGAGGTCACGGTATCGTGCTGCGAAGGAGAGACCGGTCAGGTCTATAAGGGTCTGCTCAAGTATGAGGTGCAGACGGTGGACCTGCAAGACATCCCCCGGACACGGACCAAGATCATGATGAACGTGGGCATGCCCGAAAAGGCCTTTTCCCAGGGGAGAATCCCCAATGACGGGGTGGGCCTTGCCAGGGAGGAGTTTATCATCAGCTCGCACATCGGCATCCATCCCCTGGCCCTGCTGGATTACGACAAGCTGAGGGAAAGGGCAAAGTCCGATCAGAAAATCGCCGGGGTTATTTACAAGATTGACGAAATCACAGCGGTTTATACCGACAAAAGGCAGTTTTTCATCGACAAGCTGTCAGAGGGCGTCGGACGGATTGCAGCGGGATTCTACCCGAACGATGTTATTGTGCGGCTCTCTGATTTCAAGACCAATGAATATGAGAACCTCCTGGGCGGGTATCTGTATGAACCTGCGGAAAACAACCCCATGATTGGTTGGCGGGGGGCATCCCGTTACTATGATGAAAAATTCATGCCGGCCTTTGAACTGGAGTGCATTGCCCTGCACAAGGCCCGGAGCGAGATGGGGCTTACCAACATCAAGGCCATGATCCCCTTCTGCAGGACCCCGGAAGAGGGGAAGAAGGTCATCGAGGTCATGAATCGATTTGGACTGGTCCAGGGAGAGGACGATCTTGAGGTCTATGTGATGTGCGAGATCCCGAGCAATGTGATCTGCGCGGATCAGTTTGCCGATATCTTCGACGGTTTTTCCATCGGGTCCAATGACCTGACCCAGTTGACCCTCGGCCTGGACCGGGATTCCTCTTTGGTTGCCCATATCTATGATGAAAGAAACCTTGCGGTGAAACGGCTGGTGGCACAGGTCATCGAGGTGGCCAAGAAGAAGGGACGCAAGATCGGGATCTGTGGCCAGGCCCCGAGCGACTTTCCTGAATTTGCGGAATTTTTGGTGGAGTGCGGCATCGATTCCATGAGTCTTATACCGGATACCGTGGTCAAGACCCGTCTGGCGGTTGCCAAAAAGGAAAAGGAACTCGGAATCCAGGTGGAGAAGAAATAGAGAATGGAATCGGTCAGAATTTTGGGAGTAGGGTCGTATGTGCCGCCAAAAGTCCTGTCCAATTTTGATCTTGAAAAGATGGGACTAAATACCAGCGACGAGTGGATCGTTCAGCGGACCGGCGTGAGGGAGCGGAGGATCGCTGAACCGGACGTCGCCACCTCCGACCTGGCTCGTGAAGCCGCACTCAAGGCCTTTGACATGGCGGGGATCACCGCCAAAGATATTGACCTGATTATCGTGGCCACGATCACCCCGGATACCTGCTGTCCGTCCGCGGCTAACTGGCTTCAGGCCAAGCTGGATGCGCCCCAGGCCGTGACGTTTGACGTGACCGCAGCCTGTTCCGGTTTTATCTTTGCCCTCAATGTGGCTGAACAGTATCTCAAGACAGGGGCGGCCAAACGCGTCCTTGTGGCGGCATCGGAGGTGATGAGCCGGACCCTCGACTGGACGGATCGGACCTCCTGCATCCTCTGGGGAGACGGCGCGGGGGCGGCCGTCCTCGCCCTGGGTCATGAGGGACCTGAAATTCTCTCTACCCATCTCCATACGGACGGGTTCGGGGGACAGGATCTCCTGATGCCTGGGGGAGGCTCAAAGACGACACCGATCTCCCATGAGAGCGTCGACAAAAAACTGCACGTCTTGCAATTGATTGAGGCCAACGCCAGTTTCAGGGTGGCGGTAAGGCATTTTGTGGATTCCATCAAGGAGGCGGCTGAATTCAACCATGTGGCGGTTGAGGATATCCAGTGGTTTATTCCCCACCAGGCAAACCTCCGCATGTTCCAGGCCATGGCCAAGATCCTGAACCTCTCCATGGATAGGTTTTACGTGACCCTGGACAGATACGGCAATATCTCTTCGGCATCCTGCGCCATCGCCCTGGATGAGGCAGTCAGAGACGGAAGCGTCCAAAAGAACGACCTGGTTTGTCTCCCGGTCTTCGGAGGCGGATTGACCTGGGGCAGCGCCCTGATACGGTGGTAGGCGAGTTAGCTGGGTTTCTTGGATTTCTTGGGATGGGGGTTGATCCTTTTGCCTCCTTGCCTTTGGAGCGGCGTATGGGTGCCTGTGCGGCTGAGGCCGCACCTACAGCGCCAGATCGGCGAAAAGAACCTGACCTGAATATTTAAGTTAATGATATTAGCTTCAGATCTGCATCGACAATATAGCATCCAGCCCAGATTTCAGGACGGGTACCAGTCAAACGGAGTATACGGTGATCACGCGTAAACTCGGGGGTATGGGGATCGGATTCACGGCTGAACCGGAGCCTTTTGCACCGGATCGACCGACCCTCGTCATGATACATGGAGCAGGGGGGGCCTCCCAGATCTGGCAGAATCAGATCCGGCTGTCGAAGGTCCGGTCGACGGGAGTGAATGGGTCTGTGAATAGCCTGGCCCTGGACCTTCCGGGTCACGGTAAGAGTGCGGATGAGGCACGGTCAGACATCGACGCCTACGCAGCGTGGCTGAGCGAGGTGCTTCGTTCGGTCTTTGACGAGCCGCCTTTCCTGATGGGCCACTCCATGGGCGGGGCCATCGTTCAGAAGGTTGCCCTGTCAGACCCCGACCTCATGAAGGGAATCATCCTGGCGGGAACGGGCCCCCGGCTCCAGGTGGCCCCCATGTTCCTGGAAGGTCTTCAGAAAAGCTTCCATACGATCGTCGAGTCGATTATGGGATTTGCCTATGCGGCCGATGCAGACAGGCGTCTTGTCCAGGAAGGTATAAAACTGATGAAGGCGGCCGGCGGAGAGGCGGTGTACAAAGATTTTTATGCCTGCGACCGGTTTGACGTGCAAGACCAGATAGGCGGTATCAACCTTCCCGCCCTGATTCTCTGCGGGAGTGAGGATAAGCTGACACCGCCCTCCCTCTCTCGAAAACTGCATGAAGCCATTCCGGGCAGCAGGATGGAAATCATTCCGGGCGCGGGGCACATGGTCATGATAGAGAAGCATCGAGCGTTCAATGACCATGTAGTCGATTTTGTCCTCAATCCCTGAATTCCTCAATTCCTGAATCCCTAATTCTGTATCCCCTCCAGCTTCCATTCAGTGGTCCCCTTGGGTCGTGCAAAGGCCCATCTTTCGTCAAATTTGACAGGTTCCGCGGGATCGCCCTTTACTACCTTTCCCGTAGCCTCCTCTACGGTATAATCGAGGAGGTTGGCCATAAAGCGTATGATAACAAACTCTTCGTTGTCCATCTCGCCTGAATCGACGATCTCCACCTTCCTGACCGCGATATTCTCCAGCCGGTTGATCTCCCCCCTTTGTCTGAGGTCTTCGAAGTGCCGTTCATACTCGGCCAAAAGGTCGCGGCCCAGGTACTGCTGCATGACCGAGATGTCCCGCCGGGCCCAGGCGGCCTGCACCTTGAAAAAGACGTCTTGAGCAAACTCCTTGAACGCCTCAGGGTCAAAGGTCGGGTCAGACGCACGAATCGCGCCCATCCCGTCGGGCGTGGAACTTGTAAATGCCATGCCCCGTGTGTCTAACTGGCGCGGCGGCTCGATTTCGCGGGAGGAATCGTCCGGCGCCGAATATCCATAGGAAGACGCTTCTGGGGCCGGCTTTGCCCGGCGGCCGAATTTCTTGTATAGAAAATAGATGAGCCCGCCAAGGATGAGGATCTCAAAAAGGCCGATTCCGCTGCCGCCGAATCCTCCGCCTCCCATGGCGTGCCCAACACCTCCAAAGAGCATGCTTCCCAGAAAACCTCCCAGAAGGCCCCCGCCCAGCCCCCGCATAAAGCTTGAGCCTGTCCTCGGGCTATTCATGGTTTGGTTGGGTTGGCTCTGGGTGGACCGCGGCGGCGTATTGGAAGGGGGTGAACTGCTTCTGCTGCTGCTGAAAGAGCGTCCACCGCCCCTGGACCTTGCGTCAGCGTCGTCTACAAAGGCAGGAACCGCCAGGATACATGCGAACAACAGGGCTGTCAGAGAGACCATCATCTGAATTTTTGTCAGGTGTATCATTTTATCTCCTTTTAAGTTTCAACATTGGGACAGGATCGACAGGATCGACTGGACGGGAACACCGATCTCGTAGATCAGACTATTAACAACGAATCGTGCACCTGTCAAGCCCAAAGGAGCAGCCGCTCTATCGGCGCGACCGGGACCATACCCCACCTTGCCCTCGGAATCTCTCACCCCTGACGAAAAATCGTCTGGCCCTTTTCTGTTCGCCAACAACGGCTTGAGAAATTGAAGGGGAACGCGTATGATTTATAAATAATCTCTGAAAGACTGAAATCCAAAACCTGTGAACCCTAACCAAATTTCTCTACGATAGAAATGAGAAGCCCTCAAACAGCGGGAAATGTGGCATGTCAGTCATGAAAAAAAGACAAAAACGATTTCAGGTGCTCTCTGGGAACTGACGGCATCACGAGAACCATGGAGAACCTCGTTTCAAAGGTCTACAGTTTGCGTGAAGAAGGCGTATCCGCCTGGTGTTACAGCGGTTCTTATCAAGTCCCTGTCAGGACGTTGACCGGAGATATCCTAAAAGATATCATGCTCGTGGATCCTGTCATCGGCATAGGTGAAATTGCGCTCAATGATCATAGATCTTCTTCGCCGACAGTGGAAGAGCTTGCTCGCATAACGTCAGAAGCAAGGGTGGGAGGCATGTTGGCGGGCAAAGCAGGTGTCGTGAATTGTCATCTTGGCGATGGAGATTTTGATCTGGATCAAATCGATGAAGTCGTTAAACGGTTTGTTCTTCCCGTTGCGCAGTTTTTTCCGACTCACCTGAATCGAAACCCAAGACTCTTTGAAAAGGCCATCAGGCACGCGCTAAAAGGCGGCATGGTGGATATGACGACCTCAACGACGCCTCAGTACATTGAACAGGGTGAGGTCCCGGCAGCAGAAGGGCTTTACCGCATGAGACAGGCCGGCGTGGCGTCAAGCCGCATTACATTTACCTCGGATGGTCACGGAGCCCTGCCCAGATTCGGGCCGACGGGCGAGTTGGAAGGGTTTGGCGTGGGGAGGTTGGAGAGCCTGATCGAGGCGGTGAGAGAGGCTGTCAATCGATTTGATCTCTCCCTTGAAGAGGCCTTGGAGCCGGTCACTTCAACCCCAGCCACCTATTTGAGGCTGACGGGGAAAGGACGAATATCTGTGGGAAACGACGCAGATCTGGTGCTCTTAGATGAGGATCATCTTCAAATTCAAGATGTTATCGCGAGAGGCAAGATTTGCATGGCAGCGGGTGTCCTGCAAGTTAGAGACACGGTTGAAATGGACGAGGGGTGTAGCATACAAACGGGAGTAAGGTAAAGGGGGGAATGGGGGCTCATCTTGGGCAGACGACGTGAGCAGATACGGACAGAGGGTCTAAGCCGCTTTCTCGTTTATGTGCTGGGGCACAAACCGGATGAGTTCGGCCTGGTTCCCGATGGGAAGGGATTTGTTCCCTTCAAGGAACTCCTCCAGGCCCTTCACGAGGAAGAGGGGTGGCGGTATGTGCGGCAATCCCATATCCATGAAATCCTCTTGGGGGGCGACAGAGGGCTCTTTCAATCGGAGGGCGAGCGAATTCGGTCAATGGAACGTCGGTGGGAATTGGATTTTCATCATCCGGTCTCTTCCCTCCCCAAGGTCCTCTTTACGGCCGTAAGGCGACGGGCCCATCCCGTGGTCATGGAAAAGGGGTTGACAGGGCCCGGCGAGAGGCCCCTGGTCCTGTCGCCAAACAGGGACATGGCCGTAAAGATGGGCCGCCGGGGCGATAAAGAACCGGTCGTCCTGGAGGTCCTGGCAAGGGCTGCGGCAGAGAAACGGATTCTGTTTTATTCGTTTGGAGAACTATTCCTGAGCCCCGAGATCCCGGCCCGGTTTATTGCAGGGCCGCCGGTATCCCAGGAGGTTCTGGAGAGTCGAAAAGAGACGGACGCCCCCGCAAAGAAGCCTTCGAAAAGCCAACCGTCCCCCACGCCAGGGACCTTTACCCTTGATCCATCCAGAGACCCTGATCTCTACCGGAAGTCAAAGGGTAAGAAGCAAAAGGGATGGAAGGAGGCGGCCCGAAAGATGCGGAGGGGCGGAAAAAGATGAACATCGAGTCCCGCAATCCCTCACTCCTTCTGTAACGGTCTCTCATAGCCGCACCCCTTTTTCCGACAGACCAGGACCGATGCGCCGTTTTTCCTGTGCTTAATGCTCAACACTCGAGTCCCGCAGTTGGGGCAGGTATCGTCATAGGGTTCATCCCATGTAGCAAATGTGCAGTTCGGATACCGGTTACAGGAATAAAACTTCTTTCCCTTCTTGGATGTCTTTTCCACCAGTATCCCCTGGCAGTCCTTTTCGGGACATGGCACACCCGTGTTGACCGGCGCCGACTGCCAGATGTTTTTGCATTCCGGGTATCCGGAGCAGGCCACAAACGGACCGAATTTACCATTCTTCAGCACCATCGGGCTTCCGCATTTTTCACAGACGCCTTCTTGTTTCCCTGTCTCGGCGGGGGTTTCAAGCACGATTCGCCCCTTCTCATCCCGCACAAAATTGGCGGTGTTTCTGCAATCAGGATATCCGGTGCAGGCCAGAAAGATGCCGTTTTTTCCTGATTTTATCGCCATGGGCCGATGGCATTTGCTGCACAGGACATCGGTCAGGACCTCCCCCTTCATCTCATTTTTTGCCTTTTCAAGGTCCTTTTCAAAGGACCCGTAAAAACTCTCCAGGATCTCGGTCCACCCGATCTCACCCCCCTCGATCCTGTCCAGATTATTCTCCATCTGTGCGGTAAATGCCGTATCCATGACGTCGGGGAAACTTATTACCAGGAGATCTGTTACCAGAAAACCCAGTTCGGTAGGCCGAAATCGCCCCTTTTCTACGGATACATACTCCCTTCCGCTGATATTGGCCAGGATGGCCGCATAGGTCGATGGTCTCCCAATCCCGTTTTCCTCCAGCGCCTTGATGAGCGTGGCCTCTGTAAAACGGGGCGGGGGCTGGGTAAAATGTTGGGCCGGGTCGAGCTGAATGAGGGTGAGGACCTGATCCTTCTCCAATGGGGGAAGCACAGCTTCCCCGTTTTTCTCATCGACTGCACTATCCAACCCCTCCTGGTAGAGGGTCGTAAACCCGGGAAACACCACCACAGATCCGTTTGCTCGAAAGGCCGCTTTACCCGCATGGATTTCAGCCTGGGTCTTGTCCAATATGGCCGGGCTCATCTGACATGCCACAAAGCGCTTCCAGATCAGGGTGTAGAGGGCCAGTTGATCTTTTGAAAGATACGAGGCCACACTCGCGGGCTCGATCTCTGCGGAGGTTGGGCGGATGGCCTCATGGGCCTCCTGGGCTCCCTTCCGGCTCTTGAACCGGTTCGGCGTTTCGGGGAGGTAATCCTTGCCGAAGTTCTGCTGAATCAATGCACGGGCCTCTGAAATGGCGTCGTCCGAAACCCGAAAGGAATCTGTTCTCATGTAGGTAATGAGTCCCACCAGACCCCGCGTTCCCAGATCGACCCCCTCGTAAAGGGCCTGTGCCACGGACATGGTCTTCTTTGCGGAAAACCGCAATCTGCGGAATGCCTCCTGCTGAAGGAGACTGGTAATGAACGGAGGCGGGGCGTATTTGCGGGTCTGTTTTTTGGTGACCTGTGAGACCTTGAAGGGAAGGTCCTTGACCTCTGAAACGATCTTAAGGGTCTCCTCCTCATTTTGGAGGTCCATCTTTTTTCCACTGTATTTGAAAAATCTGGCCTCAAATGGTGGGGGGGCGCTCGATTGGAGATGCGCTGTGAGGGACCAGTATTCCTTGGGATCGAATGCCTGAATGTCACGTTCCCTGTCGCAGATCATCTTGACGGCGACAGACTGAACCCGGCCGGCGCTCAGACCTCCTTTCACCTTTTTCCAGAGAAGCGGCGATATCTGATAACCCACCAGACGGTCCAGTATCCTTCTGGCCTGCTGAGAATCGAACTTGTTCCGGTCAAGTGTCTGCGGTGAAGCAACGGCCTGGCGGATGGCCTTTGCAGTGAGCTCGTTAAAGAGGACCCGGAATATTTTCTTGTCGGTTTGGTGGGCTCCCTTTTTCAGCTCATCGGCAATGTGCCAGGCGATGGCCTCTCCTTCCCTGTCGGGGTCTGGGGCGAGATAGATCTCTTCCGCCTCGCTTCCAGCGGCCTTCAAATCTTTTAGAATCTTCGCTTTTCCTTTAATGGTAACGTATTCGGGCTTAAAGCCAGCTTCAATATCCACCCCTAACTTGCTGACAGGAAGGTCTTTGACGTGTCCCACAGAGGCCATAATCCTGAAATCAGGACCCAGATATTTTTTGATGGTTCTGGCCTTTGCGGGCGATTCGATGATAAGCAGTTTCTTCGGCATTCTTGTTTTCCGTTGTGGGTTATGAGGTTGTTGGGTTGATTGAGTTTATTGGGTTTTTTGGCTTTTTCAGTGAAGCGTTCAGGATTGGGGCTTTTCACTTATTCAGTGTCATCGGTCAATCCGTGAGGTGAAACACCATCGACGTTCGATCTCTGGCCCTCGACTTCTGGTCTTGCACCTCGAACACGCCTTCTGTCATCGCACAAACATCCTGCCGGGAAGCTGTCTCACAATCCCTTCCAACTCCATTTTCATCAGGGTGGCTGCAACGGTGCCCGCATCTAAGTTCGCCAGCCTTACAATGTCGTCTATATGCACAGGATAATCTCCTACGATCTCATAGACTTTTCTCTCGAATTCGTTCATATCCCTCGGGGTCCCGTCAGGATTGGTCGGAACGGATCTGCCAGCAGCCCCGTTCCCGAAAAACCCGAATTCGGTCAGTATGTCGTCGGCATTTTCGATCAGTTTGGCCCCCTGCTTGATCAGAAAGTGGGAGCCGGTGCTTTTAAAGGAATCAATGCTGCCCGGCACCGCGAATACTTCGCGGCACTGGTCCAGGGCTGTGGATGCGGTAATCAGAGAACCGCTGTTTCGGGTGGCCTCCACCACGACGGTTCCCTTGCTCAACCCGCTGATAATCCGGTTGCGGATGGGGAAGTTTTTCGGCTCGGGAGGGGCCCCTGTGGGGAACTCCGACACAATCGCGCCGTTTTCCTCTATTCGGCCGAACAGCACCCTGTTGGACTCGGGATACACCACATCGATGCCCGTTCCCAGGACCCCTATGGTAAAACCGTTCCCCATTAAGCACCCGCTGTGTGCAGCCGCATCGATTCCCCTTGCGAGCCCGCTCACTACCCCTACGCCCCTTTTTGCCAGACCCAGGGCTATCTTTTCTGCGGCTTTTCGGCCGTAATGGGTGGGGTTCCTCGATCCCACAACGCTGACCAGCGTTTTTTGCAGCGGCACCTCCTTCCCCCTCACATACAGTACCATCGGAGGATTATAAATTTCTTTCAGGAGCGGAGGATAAGAAGGGTCGGTGTAGACGAGAATCCTGGCATGACACTGTTCCGCCTTCCTTATTTCACCTTCGGCCTCGGTGTCAAGTGCCCGGTGCGCGATTTTTTGAGCGATATCCCTGCGCATCCCCTCGATACCCATCAATTCCGTGGTCCCGACCCCGAAGACCGTTTCCGGATCGCCGAAGGTTTCAATCAGTCGCTTGAGGACAGCGTTTCCCAGGCCCGGAATCATATACAGGGCGAGCCAGGCCAGTCGGTTATCCTGCGGCGTACTCATGGTCTGCAGTCAGTCCTTTGGTTCAGATTGGCGGGAGTATAAAACAGGCCAGCATGGATTCGTCAAGGTTTTTCTCGATTTCGTCTTAACCTGTTTATTTTATGGGGCATTTTGGCATTTTTGACAAGAGAAGAAGTGCCTCGGGCAGATCGGTTCGGGATCCGACTTCCTCGGTCAGACGGTTCAGAACATGGAGCGGGTGCGTTTCAAGGTCTTCCTCATTGAATTCAATTCCATAATGCACCAGGAGTTTTTTGAGCGTCTCCTTTAAGTGGATGGCCTTCAGCATGGTGCCGCTGTAGAATTCTCTTTTTGCCGTAATCACCAGCCCCGTCGAGGTGCTTGGCCTCGCCTCCAGGACAAGGAGATAACCCAGCACCTGATCCGGAAGGGCCGGCTCTTTCGGCTGATCAGCTTCGCCGGGATGAACGATCTGAAACAGATTGCCTCGCTGAACACCGTGTTCGTGGCCATGATTCATATAAAGGACCGATAATTGCCCAATAACCTGACTCATATCCTTTGCAGCGACCACTGGTATCTTGAACGCTTTGGAAGCTCCCGAAGGCTCCTGCCCAGGGCTGGAGAGCTGGACGCAGGGAGATACCGGTTGAAAAGGAATAACAGGATCCCCAACCTTTATGGGCCGGTAGCTTTCAACGATTTGTGCCTTGAATAGCCGGGGTTTGACCTCCATTTTCAGGACGACCCTCCCCAGAAATGAGATAACGTACCCCAGGTCCCTTCCGGTAAGAGGGTGGTCGAGTGCGGATGAACTGTTAAAAACCGTATAGAGGTCTCCCGGCTTATTATAGTGCCCTTCCTCAAAGGCGACATAGACCGTGTCCCCTCGAGCCAAAAGTATCCGCTCGGTTTCATCCGAGAAGAGATGTCCCCATGGTTTCACCGCTTCAGGAGAGAGGAATCCCAGGGCATCCACCTCGGTGAATTCCGAGACGTCAATGCCTGTCTGTGCCTGATTTTGCGAACCTATTGCCTTTCCCGAGGAAGGCGGGATGGGCTGTGCCGAGACCCCGGTGAGCAGGACCAGATTGAGGAGGCATATGCCCGTGGCAATCCATAGACGAACGGCTTGTTCGTGTGGTCTCAATGTTCCCTCCTTATTTGAGAAACCAGCGCAAATTAAAACAGACGACTTTACCGGTTCGGCGACCCCTGAATGCCTGAAATGGGAGCTACACAAAAATGACCTTATAAGGATGGCGTGGCGAGTGCGTTTTTTAGAGCGGGGTTATCCCCGGAACGTCAGCTTTTAATCCTTGTCAATTGGATCTTGACCCGGTTCTGCGGATTGGGACAGACCCATTCCATGACATCAGGTTTTCCCATCGGAAAGGTCCCGCCAAACTGCAGCATGGTTACCCAGTTGAAAATATTGTGGTAAAAATAACCGCAGAAATCCCCACACCTGTGGATACTTAATTCAAATTCATCTCCCTTTTGCATGCCAATGGTGCAATTGCCCGCCATGTCGATCACCTTGGCAACTACCTTATTGCCGATTTGCGGAAATGTCGTGGTCATATAACCCTCCTTATTATTTATTCTTTACGCACCCGCCAGAAAAAGATACTCCATGTACGCCATCTCCCGCTCATAAGCGGGGCTATTGGAAATCCGCCCGCCCCTGCGTGGACGGTCCGACGCTGACAGCCCGCGGACAAGCATACAGGGCTGTGGTTCAGTTTGTCAAGCGACATGCAGCACGGCCTATGTGGGTACCCTCAAGATGGTTGACATTGATCGGCTATTGCTGCATCATGCGCTGACGCGGCCCTGAAGGATTCGATATCGCGAGAGTGGCGGAACTGGTAGACGCGCTGGACTTAGGATCCAGTGGGGTAACCCGTGGGGGTTCAAGTCCCCCCTCTCGCACCAGTAATAAAATCAAGTAGTTGTTGACTCTTCAGTTCAAGAGTGTTTTTAAAAAAGGCTTTTGATGGCGTTATCCATCAAAAGCCTTTTTATTTCATATGGTTTACAGGCCGGTAATTTTTACATCGTGATTTTGGTCAACAGTTTGGTCAACGTTTGCAAGGTAGGCTTCCAGGCGGGCAACGGCGTTGCGGGTATCCTCCATGTCGATCTTGTTATATCTGTCGAACATCGATCTCGTTGAATGCCCGGTGACAGCCATGATCACAGACTCGGGGATGCCGGCCTTTCGCATGTTGGTATTGAAGGTGCGCCTCAGATCATGGAAGACAAAGCCGCCCTTCACAAATCGTCCATAGGATATCCCGGCACCCTCACATGCCTTTTGCAGCGCATTGCGGATATCTCGGACAGGCTTCCCCTTATAAAGAAACACGTGGGCAGTCCGGATCCCCCTGGGGAGGGTTTCCAAGATCTTCCAGAGTTCGTCGCAGATGGGGATATCCATGGGTTCCTTGTCCTTGGTGTCTTCGGCCTGAAGACGGATCACGCGCGCTTTCAAATCCACACGGTCCCAGGTGAGATTCAGGATCTCACCCTCTCTCATCCCGGTGAAATAGGCCGTAGCCAGCATGGGTTTCAGGTGACGCGGCGCATGTTCCCGCAGGTCTTCGAATTCGGTTCTACTGAGCACCCGATCTCGGGCGTTGCCGTTCAGTTTGAGCAGTTTCTTGACCGACTTGAAGACCCTGAGCGTATCTCCCCCAACCATGTCGTTGTCGAATCCCTTGATGATCATGGTCTTTGCGGCGCCCACCTCTTGATCGATCGTCGCATCGGCCAGGCCCTCATCTTTCCGCATCTGCTGGTAGTTCTCCAAATCGGCGGGCCTGGTCCTACCGACCACCCAATCGCCGAACACGGAATTAAACTTGTCCAGGGCGATTTTGACGCGCCAGAATGAAGAGAGGGGCTTGACTTTTTCCAGTCCCAAATACCATTCCGTCAGTTCATGGAACGTCATCTTGGCATCCGGCTTGATGTCGAATATCCGCTTTTCCTTCTTCTGGACCACCCGTTTGCTGTGCATCTCCCGGGCGCTTTCGATGGAGTAGGGGTTGAGGTTTTCTCCGGCGACCGGTTCGCGGCGCTGTTTGCCGCCGGGGAGGCGGTAGCTGATCCAGTATTTGACCTTCTGTCCCCGTTTCAGTTTGTCCAGGTCCGCACCGCAGTCGCAGAGTTTGTTCCGGACCGACTGCCATTTTCTGCAAAAAGGGCATTCAGCGAGAATGGTCATCTTTCCCCCCTGTCGTTTTCCAAGCGATTTTCCAAAAGGATCCCGAGGCGCCGATCGATTCGATCGCCTTTCATCTCGCCCGATTTTTTATCGGAAGTCAAGACGATTTTGCCCCCTTCATCTGGGTTTCGCCCAATGGTCCCCCTGTTTTGTCCTCACGTTCCATGTCGCCCCTGCCCGGATAGGGGGGCCGGGTCCCCGGGGGCTCAGAGCGTGTCCACATACCGCTCCAGATCCCGGATATCGAATTTCACCAGCTTTCCCACCCGTTTGGGTTTCACGGGGAAGGGGTTTCTCGACTTGGGGGCCACGGCATTGTAGATCGTCCTCGGAGACACCCCCAGATACGCCGCGGTCTCATCCACCGACAGCAACCGTTTCGCGCCAAATTTCCCTTCCACAATTCCCTCCTCTTGATCCTATCAGACCGAAATATTCACTTGAAAATATTCTCTTCCTATATTGGTTATGTCATTCGGGCCTCTTCGGGGGACAATTTTTTTTGGGGTTTTGAAAAATATTTTGTAAAGCGGGGGGAATCGTGGTATTTCCTCTCGAAATTGAAGCCCATCCATTCGCATGTCAACCTCCCCTCTCTTGAACAGGAGCCTGCGGGATGAAGTTCGATCTGCTCGAGGCGTTCGGTCTGGACCCGGGGATCATCACGATCCTCAAGGCCAAGTATGGGCCGGAACTCCTCCCCATCCAGGAAAAGGCCTTCAAGGAACAGCACATCCTGTCGGGCGGAAATTTCATCATCTTTGCCGTGACCTCTGCCGGAAAGACCCTCGTGGGCGAGATCCTGTCGCTTTTCCATGCGGGCAAGGGGAGGCGGGTCTTCTACCTGGTCCCCACCAAGGCCCTGGCCGAGGAGAAATTCGAGCAGTTCAGCGAGGATTACGAGAAGGCGGGTATTCGGACGGTCATCTCCACCCATGACCGGAGGGAGTTCGACGAGCGGATCGAGGAGGGGACCTTCCATATCGGGGTGATCGTCTACGAGAAGCTCCAGACCCTCCTGGTCAAGAACCCGAGACTCATCACCGAGGTGGGGCTCATCGTGGTGGACGAACTCCAGTACATCTCCGAGGAGGAGCGGGGGGCCTCGCTGGAGATTCTCCTCACCCAGATCCTGCTCGCCAGGGACGGGCCGCAACTGGTGGGGCTGTCCGCGGTGCTCGGCAAGGCGGACAAGCTGGCCGAATGGCTGGGCGCCCGCATGGTGGTCCAGGAAAAGCGGCCGGTGGAGCTCCGCAAAGGGGTCTTTTTCGACGGCAGGTTCCGGTACCGGGAGTTCAACAGCGGGGCCGACGGGGAGGAGGCGTGGTTCCCCATCACGTCCAAAGATCCCCTCGATCAGATGGCGGAGACGGCCCGCTTCCTGGCCCAGGAAAAGGGGGAGCAGACCGTCCTCTTCGTCAAGGACAAGCCCACCACCGAGTCGGTGGCCCGCAAGCTGGCCAGGATCACGGACCTGCCGCCTGCCCGGGGTGCCATCGATGAACTCCTGTCCATGGAGGACAGCGTGGCCCGGGACCTTCTGATCTCCCTCCTCGAAAAGGGGATCGGCATCCACAATGCGGATCTGTCGTGGGAGGAGCGGGACATCATGGAGTCCCGCGTACTCGCGGGATGCGCAAGGGCGATATCCGCATCCTCTGCGCCACCACCACCCTCGCCGTGGGCATGAACCTCCCCATGAAAAACGCCCTCATCGACCCCAAGAAGTGGCGGTTCGACAAAAAGACCCGGAGCCTGGTCAGGGTCAGCATGCCGGTCTCGGACTTCGAGAACATGGGGGGCCGGGTGGGCCGATTCGGGTTCATCCAGGACTTCGGCCGGGCCATCTTCGTGACCCAATCCTACGGGACTTCAAGGCCCTGACCGAGAAATACGTCCTGGGCGAACTGGAGGCCCTGGTCCCGGCCCTCGACCGGGAGGCGATGGACAAGCACATCCACAATCTGGTGGCCTCGGGATTTTGCCACACACCGGACGACATCAAGACCTTTCTCAAGGCCACCTTCACCGGACAATCCGTCTGGAATCAGCAGCTCAACGAGGAAGACTACGACCGGGTCATCGCCGAGACCATCGCCCCGTCGCTCCAGTGGGGCCTCATCCGGCAGGATGGCAAGGGCCGGCTCTCCGCCACCCAGATCGGCAGGATCGTGGCCTCCAAAGGGGTGATGCTGGAGACCGTGTTCCATTTCCTGGACTTTCTGAACAAGGCCGACCCGTCGGCCGTCACGGACCTCGAAATCCTCACGCTCCTCTCCCTTTCCAAGGACGCCTATTCGGTCTATCTCCCCATGAAGGCCCAGGAAAAGGGGTACCGGGGCTATCGCCTGGAACTCCAGAAGGCGGTTTCCCAGGAGATGGAGGAAGGGAAGGAGATCTTCGACGGGATCCTGAACCGTTCGGAGCGCCTGGCCTACGAGGAGGAGCGGGCCATCAAGAAGGCCCTCATGCTCCACAAGTGGATCTCGCTGTCGGAGACGCGGGAGGTGGAGAGCGAATTCGGCATCTATTCCGGGGCCATCAAGCGGGTGGGGGACGACTTCAGTTGGCTGGCCGAGACCTTGGCCGACCTCGCCCGGGAGATGAAATGGCCCGAGCGGTCGGTCCGCAGGATCGAGATCCTCTCCCAACGCCTCATCTACGGGGTGAGCGAAAAGGGCCTTCCCCTCTCCCAGGTCCGCCTTCGGGGCCTGGGCCGGACCTACATCAACCAGCTTGTCCATGAAGGCTACGACACGCCCAGGGCCGTCGCCGAGGTCCCCTTAGAGGATCTGGAAAAGATGCTCCCCAAGCGGTTGGCCCGAAGGCTCCACACCTACTGCCTACTCCATCACGGCCCCAAGGAACCGGAGGCGCAGGACCCCCCTCCGGTCATGGAAGACGCCTGGCAGGTGAGACCCTTTTCCGAGGTCATGGCCGACGCCGACCTCCAGGACCGATTCCGCTCGCGCCTGGCTATTGCAGAGGACCTGTCGGCCCTCGTGACCCATCCCCCTGCCATCCTCCTGGACGAAAAACAGAACCTCTTGTTTTACCATGGCTTTCCGGTACGTCTGCCGCCCACCACCTTCAGGCTCATGGCCCTCCTGGCCAAGCGGCCCGGCCAGGTGGTCACCCGGGACGAGATCTACGCCCACCTCTGGCCCGAATACGCCTCCGGCGATGGTTCGGACCATCCCTATGACCGGCAGATCTCGGACCACAAGCGGAAGATCACCATGCAGATCAAGAAGGCGCTCAAGGGGAAGGATGGGGCGGATTCGGGTCAGGCAGCGGATCTGATCAAGACGTGGCGGAAGGTGGGGTATCTGCTGGATGTAAAGGGGGAATTGACATGCATCCTTGCCTGATCAAGGGGCCTTCGAATAGTTGACAGAATGAGACGATCTTGCGAGCATCGAACCCAATCGGGCCGGATGTCGTCTCGGCTTTTTGTGGGATTCAATAGATTACCGGGTGAAAAGGCCCCTTTTTTACCTGGAATCAGAACCTTGACAATATACTATTCAATAGGATATTATCTCCATGCCATGGACGGTCGATGTCAATAGGAAGGTGCAGAAACAGTACCCCACGCTCCCAAAAACAGTCAAAGAAAGTCTGTTCACCCTTTTGTTCGAAATGGAGGTGGCGGGACCCGTTCGCGGCAACTGGCCAAATTATGGCAAACTTGGAAAAGGCCGTCACCACTGCCATATCAAGAAAGGTCATCCTACCTATGTGGCTGTCTGGGAAGAAGTCCCGGGAAGAGAGGACCATATAGAGGTGATTTATGCTGGAACCCACGAAGGAGCACCATATTGAAGCCCGGTTCAAAGGACCGGCCGAGAAGATCCTGGAACTCACCCAATTCGCAAGAACTCTCGGATTGGATGAACCGGCCGATTCCTTGCCATGGCGGGATCTGTTCACTGATTTCGATGACGAACCCACTTATGGGGTTGCACTGAGAGGCGCCAGGGGTAAGGAGGGGTTGACCCAGAAGGAGCTGGCCCAAAAAACAGGCATTCCCCAGAGTCATATCTCTTCAATGGAAAACGGCAGGATGACCATTGGAAGAGAAAGAGCCAGACGGCTCGCCAAGGTGCTTCGGGTAGATTACAGGATTTTTCTCTGATGCTCACCTTCTTGCTGCCCCATGATCACGCTCCTGCGCCTAACTCGGCGCGAGGATATGCAGCTTAACGCTGAGGATACGTGAACGAAGTCAAGATGTCCCTGAGATCTTGATGACAAACGGACATACGACCCCCGTGCATCCTCTCACCCAGGCCCCCCTTGCTCACCATATCGGGGTATTGCCCAAGACGATCAATGAGATATGCAGGGGGAGGCGCGGCATCAGCCCGGGTATGGCCATGAAGCTCTCCCAGGCACTTGGCGGGTGGCCACAATTCTGGCTGAATCTCCAGATGAATTGGGAATTGAGCCAGTTGGATGAGAAGGCGTTTGAAGACATACCGCCCATTGCAGCGCAGGCGTGATGAGCACTCAAGCTCTCCTATGCGGAAGATTTTCGTCCTATTGATAAAAAAGGGGTTCCAGACCAAGCATTTATTCACTATGCAAGATGACACCCACCACAACGTATGCCATCTGTCAACTTATTTTCTTACCAGCGTCCCATGGGACATTACACCCCTTCGGGCGCGGCCGTGGCCAATTTTCGGATTGCCGTGAACGAATTCTGGACGGACCAGGGCGGCGAAAAGCAGGAAAGGACCCACTGGTTCCCCTGCGTGGCCTGGAAGCACCTGGCAGAGATCATCAACCGGTATCTTTCCAAGGGCTCGCAGGTGGGCATCTCCGGCACCCTTCGCCAGCGGACCTGGCAGACCGATTCGGGCGAGAGCCGCTCCATCGTTGAGGTTCTGGTCCGGGACCTCACCATGCTGGACGGCAAACGCCGGAGCGATGCGCCGGCCCCGGATGATGGGGAAATCCCGTTTTGAGCCCGGAGCATGGAGCTCGGAACGCGGAGCGGGAAAAGCCGATTGCGCTTCGCGGCCGGAGGTTGGAGGCAGAAAAAGCAATAGGATTCAAGTATGGAGCTTTGAGCCTTCAGCTTTGAGCTTTTTCCTAATGACCATTGACTATTGACCCATGACCAAACCGAACCTGCTGAAGCAGTACCTTCGCGTCGATGAAGTGGCCGACTATTTCGCCATATCGGTGAGGACCGTCTATCGCCTCATCGACGAAGGGGACCTGAAGCGCACCAAGATCCGGGGCTGCCTCCGGGTGCCGGTCTCGGAGATCGAGCGGTATGAGAAGGAACTGGAGCGGGAGATGGAGGAGCTGTGACGGACCGGGTCTGGTCAAGCTAAATCGTCAACAACATCCCCTGGCTTCAGTTTGAAAGCATGGCGATTTGATGTCGATGCACAAACCACCCTTTGATCGTTTCATTCCTGATGAGACGATATGGATTAAATGCGGAATAGCGACATGGTATTAGGTTTGCAGGCGTTTCATACCGAGCTGTTATCGTTGCAACCGGGCCGCGACGTCATATCGTTTCACCAAGTGCGAAATGATACCTTGACACGGTTGAAAAACCTATATATTATAACGGCATAATCGTTTTATAGCTTTGGAGAATCGTTTCATGGGACTTTCTAATCAGGCTATCCTTGACTACATTGCGGTCCATCCCGGCGCTCGCCGCGAGGAAATCCGCCGCCAAGCCATCGCCGAGGTGAGTGAAACGACTGTTTGGCGCGCTCTGAAACGGCTCGTGGATGAAGGGAAGCTTGAGGTCTCAGGCAAAGGCCCTGCCACGGGCTACAGCCTTGCGGGGGCTGCCGTGGTCCGCGCCCATCTACAGCAGCCGTATAACCGCCGTAGGCCGACCAGCTACCAAAAGGAGTTCTTGGACCGCTATATTCCGAACAAGACATTCTACCTCGCCGAGACTGACCGCAAGCGCCTCCTCGAGGCAGGTACGCCTACCGCTTCGCAGCTACCGAAGGGAACCTACGCGCGCCGAATTCTTGAACGGCTCCTGATCGATCTCTCCTGGGCGTCATCGCGGATGGAGGGGAACACGTACAACCTCCTCGAAACCGAGCGCCTGATCCGATTCGGGCAGGAGGCCTCCGGAAAGGATCGGAAGGAAGCGGTGATGATCCTCAATCACAAGGAGGCGATTCAGTATGTTGTGGAAAATCTCGCTGCGATCACAATAAGCCGACCGGACCTGTTCAACATCCATGCCTTGCTCTCGGACGGCCTTCTGGCAGATCCCGCCATGGCTGGGCGGCTGCGGCGCATGCCCGTTGGCATTACCCATTCAAGCTTCAGGCCCCTCGGCGAGCAGCTCGAGATCAAGGAAGAATTCGAGATCCTAGTCGAAAAGGCCGCGGCCATTATTGAACCGTTTGAGCAGTCGTTCTTTCTGCTCGTTCACATCCCGTATTTGCAGGCTTTCGACGACATCAACAAGAGAACTTCGCGGATCGCCTCCAACATTCCTTTGCTGAAGGCCGATCTCGCTCCGATGTCGTTTCTTACCACGGAGGATAGCGCCTATATTGACGGCCTTATGGGAATCTATGAACTGAACAATGTTTCCCTGCTGCGTGAGGTGTATATCGACGCCTATATGACTTCATCTGAGAACTACAGAACCCTCCGCGCAGAGGTCGAAACCCCGGAGAAGGCCGCGCTCGTTTATCGGGATTTCGTACGCGAGGCCGTGCGTCGCAGCGTGCTCGACTGGAAGGCATTCCGGCCTGAACTGATCATGGCCATGGCCGCCGAGGCGGATATCCCCCAAGAGGATCGTGAGGAGGTCATCAATTATATTGGAAATGAGTTCCGCTGCCTGCATGAGGGCAATGTCATTCGCTACCGGCTGCGCCCGGAGAATCTTGCGGGCATCAGCCGAAAATAGCCGATCTCCTCCGTTTTCCAATCCCTATTCGCCTACCAGAACAAATCTCAAGAAATTTCCCTTGGTTGTGACCGTATCTGACAAACGCCTGTGATAAAATCGCCCCGTTTTGATTGACATCTCCAGCATGAAGGACTATGAGATTATCCCAGAATTCAGTCTCCGCTGTCTTTTTTTGCAACCAAAGAGGGAAAGAGGAATGGAAATGATCCCAAAAAGTGCATGAACCCCGATGCTCCGGATAAACGGAGGTCGGGGTTTTGTATTGCGGAAGATGTCAGAAAGGCGCTGGAGGCCCGCATCCGATCCCGTGACCTCAAGGCCCGCAAATCCGTCACCATGGCCCAGGTTGCAGGCGGGCAGGAAGCCAGCGATGGCCTGAGGCTGGTGGCATGGATGGATGTAAGAGATTCGGATGCACTCGGTGACAGCCGTTCAAACCCAACCAAGGATCCAAAATGAAGAAGCTGGACGTCCATCGTTACCGTGTTTTCATCAGCAGCGTGCAAAAGGAACTCGCGGAGGAGCGCCGCGAGATAAAGGATTTCCTTACCAATGATCCTCTGCTCAGGCGGTTCATTTCGGATGTGTTCCTTTTCGAAGATATCCCGGCAGGAAATCGCAAGCCTGACGATATTTATTTGGGTGAGGTTCGCCAGTGCGATATTTACATCGCCATTCTCGGAAATGAATACGGACCGAAAAATGAGGCAGGCAAGTCGGCAACAGAGCTGGAATTTGACGAGGCTACCAAAACCCATAGGGAACGGCTGGTCTTTGTCAAGGGCGATGATGACAGCAAACGCAGCCCTGAGATGGCCGCCTTGGTGCGCAAAGCAGGAAAGCAAGTCACGCGACGCCGCTTTTCAGATACGCCAGGCTTGATTCGTGAAGTCTACTCCAGCCTTGTTGAGAGCCTGGAGCAGCGCAGCGCCATTCGCTCAACGCCCTTTGATGGAAGTATCTGTGAGGGAGCAACACTCCGGGATATTGATAACAAAGCCATTGCCGACTTCATCCAAACCTCGGAGGCCGCCGGGCGATTGAAACTGAAAGGGTCCCGGGCTCCAAAAGCGGTCCTTCAGAACTTCAATCTGTTACGTGATGGCAGGCCCACGAATGCCGCCATGCTTCTTTTCGGAAAAGATCCAAGAAGGTATTTCAACAACGTGCAGGTCCATTGCTTCCATTTCCACGGTACGGTAAAGCAAAAGCCCATCGCATCTCAGCAGCCATACGAGGGGAGACTGATCGAAGTCATCGATGAGGCGGTGGAGTTTGTCTTAGGCAAAATGGACCGCCGCGTCGGCACGCGCGCCGACAGCGTTCAGGCCCCCGTTACCTTCGAGATTCCCCGTCCGGTCATCTTGGAGGCGATCGTCAATGCGGTTGCCCACAGGGACTACAGGAGCACCGGTTTTGTCCAAGTGTTTGTCTTTTCCGATCGAATGGAGGTATGGAATCCCGGTGAGTTGCCGCCTGGGCTCACTCCGGAGTTGCTCCGCGAGCCCCATGGACCGCTGCCTCACAATGAGGCTGATTTCTTAAATTGATGGGCTGAGTTTCAGGATATTTGATGGTGGA
>CAYLJZ010000024.1:3138-37607 GCA_964384085.1 uncultured Desulfobacteraceae bacterium | reverse complement strand
TCCTCGGGCCTCCATCCGGAGGAGAGGAAAATGTGGCAGGAAACCGATAACCCATTGTGACGAAAGGAGGAATGCTATGGAAATTCGTGACCTGGTTCCCTGGAGCCGATCGGGGGATCTCATGAGCCTGAGGCAGGAGATGGACAATCTGTTTGATCGGTTCTTCGATTGGAGGCCCTTCGGCGGAGAGGGTGCGGTTTCGGTATGGAGACCGGTTCTGGATGTCTCTGAGACCCCCCAACAGGTGGTGGTCAAGGCCGAGCTGCCGGGGATGGACCCAAAGGAGATCGACATCTCCCTTCATGACAACATCCTGACCCTGCGAGGGGAGCGTAAGCAGGAAAAAGAAGAAAAGGACGAGAATTACCACCGCGTGGAAAGGAGCTATGGCGCCTTTGTCCGCTCCTTCCGGCTCCCTGCCGAGGTGGAATCGGAGAAAGTGGATGCCTCCTACAAGGACGGCGTGCTGACCATCAAACTCAAAAAGACAGCCAAGAGTGCGGCAAAGAAGATCGAGGTCAAGGCAGGATAATCGATCCGCATCCGAAGCGCCAGAGAATCGAGCAGGGAAAATCATCGGATTTTCCCTGCCCCTATTCAATCCGTTGCCACAGAGATCATCACGCGTTGGAGGGTCGTGGTCTGTCCTCGGTCGGAAGACGAATAGAGGCCGGTATGAGCGATTTCTCCGGCGGCTGAAAGCGTCGTTAACCCCTACCCCGAATCAAGGAGGCAGAAGATGCATATCAATGATGTCAGGCAGGTGGCAAAGGAGAAAGGGGTCAATACGTTCGGGATGAATAAGGTGGATATCATTCGATTGGTACAACGGTCTGAAAACACCTTTGAATGTTTTGGCACCGACAGGTTCGAATACTGTAATGAACAGGGGCGCCTCTGGAGAAAGGACTGCCTGTGTCTCAACAACAAAAGCCAAAGTGGTTCGACCTCTTGAATCGGGAGGCGGTTATCAGGGATACGATAAGAAGGACCTTGGTTTTGGATAAGGATGGGGCTGCCGTCCTCATTCGACAGTTCTCAGGCGACTATAATGACGCCCAAATTCCCAACTGCGTGAAAAGAGGCCGCATCCTATGTGTAAACTCCTCCTGCTGGACAATGATGAAACCATGCGAATGATCTATCGCGACGAGCTGGAGGCATGGGGATATTCGGTGGTAGATACGGGCATGACCCCAAACCTCCTGAATAGGATTGCCCTGGAAACCCCGGATGCGATCATTATGGAGGAAAACCTTGGGGCATGCGACGGCCTTGATCTGCTTCAGACCATTCGTAACCGACACCCCGGTCTGCCCATTATTCTCTGCACGGCCTTTCCCCATGTCAAACACGATCCGAGAGTTCTGGCCGCCGATTATGTGGTGGTGAAAGGCTCGAAGCTGGAAGAACTGATGCGGTGTACCCAGATGGCCCTGGATGCTAATCAGTCTCTTCAAGAAGCTGCTCTGGAGAATAGAGACAAGAACGATCTTCCGGGCGAAAAAAGGGCCTTGGGCGCTTTAGACTCATATTTTTAGACGTGTCGGATCCTTTGTTGTCAGATGCGGCGCTCTTCCGGATCGCATTTTGACCCGTGGTCATAGGGACAGGCCTTTTCGTTTATCCCCGGGTTTAGAACCTTCTCCGATCGACTCCTCTCTATCGAACTTGGGTCTCCTCGGCGCCCTTCCTCGATAGAGACAATGCCATTCAATATTCAAACTGCCAACCTTCGCGATGGAGTACCTGCGGGAAAGGATTCCTGTACGGTCTCTCAACAGGTCGCATCGATAGGACCGCTTCAATGAATGAATGGAAGGCCGCTCTTACCGTGGACACACCGAATTGTGGTAGCGCTTGACGAAAGCGGACCTATTCTCTATAGTTTCGACCGAACAAAAGGCCCAATACCCGACAGCAGCAACGAACCTTTTTCGGACGTCATACGGCAGCGCATGCACACTTCTCCATCCCAGGAGACCCTGAGGCAGATGGTATCCCGGTGGCTCCCGCCGCACCAGGTTCCTGAACGGTTTCGAATACACACGGATACCACTGATTTCTTTCAGGTGGAATACGACGATGTGGTGATCCTGAAGGACCGGCCCTATCTGATTCGCCATAACGCCAAGGAGCTGCGATTCGGTCTGGAGGACGACGTCAAGTTCTGGGTCAAGCGGGCGGTCGATCTGGAGGACGGCAGCCTCAAGATCATGAAACTGGTCTTTTACGAAAGGTTCATGTCCCACATCGGGGATATCGAATTCGAGTGTTTTCGAAGCCCTAAAAAGGAGGCCCGCATCCTCGATCTTGTCTCCGGGCACCGAAACTTCATGCACGGTTATTCTATACCCGATGAAAAGGGGAACCTCATTCGAGTTCTTGATTTTATTAAAGGAAAAACACTGGCCGCCCATGTGGGAAAAATGGAGATGGATCACGAAGCCTATTACCATGAACGCTTCCCTCAGATTCTGGATCAGTTTTTGACCTGCGTGCAGGCGATCCGTTTCCTGCACGACAATGGCGAGCGCCATGGAGACATACGGCGGGATCATATCCTGATCGACCAGGAAACCGGCGATTATCGCTGGATCGATTTTGATTTCAATTATCGCCACCGGGAGAACATATACGGATACGACCTGTTCGGTCTGGGCAACATTCTGGTATTCCTGGCAGGGATGGGAGATATTTTGCTGCAAGACCTCAAAAAGGATGGCAACCCTCTTCTCAGCACGCTAAGCGAGGCAGATTTGAATATCGTTTTCCATAATCGTGTCGTCAACCTCAAGAAGATCTACCCGTATATTCCCGAATCCCTCAATCGGATTCTTCTCCACTTTTCAAAAGGGGCTAACCGGTTTTATGAACACACGTCTCAGCTTTTGGATGATCTGAGACAGGTCGACATCACGCAGTGACCGAGCACCCTGTTAGATGGATGGTTTTCGGCCTGACAGGGCCAGACATAAAGGAGAAAAAAGATGACTGAATCTGAAAAAACCTACAACAAGAATATCCTGATTGCGGTGGATGAATCAGAGAATGCCCGTCGTGCGGTCTCCTACGTAGGCCAGCTTCTGGGGGGATTTCCGGGCTTCAAAGTCACCGTCCTCCACGTGGTTCCGGAACCTGAGGAGGATTATTTCCCGACAGCCGCCCAGAAGGAGGAATGGCTGTCTAAATACACTAAAAAAATCGATGCCCTGCTGGAAGACTGCCGTCGGCTCCTGATTGAAAAAGGGTTTGACGCAAAAGACGTCAGCGTCCGCTCCACCCTGAGATACTGCCCTTCCATGGCCGAGTGCATCCTATCAGAACGGGACGAAACCCAATACAGCACCATCGTGGTCGGCAGACAGGGCCTGTCACGCAGTGAAGAGTTCCTGTTCGGGAGCGTCTCCAGCAAGATCGTCAATCATGCACGCAACTGTACCGTCTGGGTCGTCGAATAGGAGCCCCTGACGCCGATAAAAGTTGGCATACCACCCCTTTTTCACGCGTTCATTTAGTTCCTTATCGCCGTGTAAGCGACAACATGTTGTAAGTTGCCAGTGTTCAGTGTTCGGTGTGCCCTGCCACTGGTTGTCATTCAGTAGTCATTCGATGGTCATTCAGTGGTCATTCGATCGCTAAAGGGTCCTGTCTGTCCTCAGGTCCGAAAACCTGAAACCCGAAACCTGTTATGCGCACGGGGAATTCGATGTCTCAACTCCCCCGAAGGGGCCACTTTTTCCGGGCGCAGTCTCGGAAAAAGCGTAGTGCCTTATTGCCAGGTTTTCTGTCAGAAAGAACAAGAAAATCTGCGCATGCTCCGTGTGAAAGCCTACCTTTCCGGCATTCCGGCATGGTTCTGGCCGGAATCCAGAGATGCGCTCGACGGAGTGGATTCCGGCTAAGGGCATGCCGGAATGACGGAACAGCACAATGAGATTTTCTTTGCGGCCATCCGCGTTAGGCTGAATCAAAAAATTCATAAAAAATGATCTCCTTTCCTGAGTCATGTCAATTCACTATGATTGCATCTTCATTCAATCCAATAGATTACGGAACACCAACAGGTTGAGAATATTGGTTTGAATTTGTCATCAGTCTGGCTGCGTTGCGAGAATTTCATGAAAGGATTGAGGCGCGTCACTGCCGAATGAACCACCCTGTGACGGTGTCAAGGAGGGGCCCGATACGCCCAAGAGGATGAACGGGCTTAAGCTTATCGGCCTGAATCATCTCGCCCATTCTGACGCCGAGGGTTCTCGCCTCTTCGAGTTGCTCGTCAGTCGCCACTTTGTAGAGATAGGCCTTGCACCAGTCCTCCCCCCGCAATTCCTTCGAAAATTTCGCCCCGGCATATAACGCTCCGACCCAATCAGCGTTCAGCAAAAAACACCCGTTTTGTTTCATGAAGGGCGTTCCATCGTTACAAAACCTCTTCCCTAACCCTGTCGGCATCCCGCCCGCGCTCACGATAGTAGCCAGCGCTCGACGCTTGGTGGTGCGAGGCTGAGGAAGACCTCTCACCAGGAATAGGCGGCCTTTCGGTCGGCAGACCCGCCAGGCCATGCGCTCGAAAAACACCGTCATAAGGCCGGTCACGAATCCATTGTGCACCGCCGAAGAAAGAATAACGCCGTCGGCTTCGATGGTTTTGCGCAGGATCTCTCCCATGTCGTCGTCGATCGAGCAGGGTGCAAGCTTCGAATCCAGGTCTTTGTAGCACATGAGACAATTGGTACAGTGGCGAATGTCTTTGTCGCGGAGGAGGATCATTTCGGTATCCATACCCACCGAGGCGGCGCCTTCGAGTGCGGCTTGCGTCAACTCTGTGGTCGTTCCCCTTCGGCGGGGCGACCCATTGATCGCGATCACTTTTTTGGTTTTTTCCATCGCCTGATTCCAGTAGCGGCTTATGGTTGCCCTTGGCCTTCCTAACCCGGACAAGCCGGAACCAAAAAGGCCTCACACGGAGACACAGAGACACAGAGATTATATTAAATGTAAAAAATACTTCTGTTGTGATTTTCCTCTGCGGGCTCTGTGGCTTTGTGTGATTGAATTGTCATTCATCGCCAGTAACCCATTTATATTATTAACTTTTCCAGCACCGTAATAAATTTCTTGTGCTTTTTGCGCAAGATTTAATTGTTAACTGTCTAAACCACAAAATCAGTGAGGACCTTCTTGAAATTCAAAAAAACCGGAATCCTGTCCTTGAAGGAGACATTGCCCAACTCACCCGATATGCCGACCAATTTATCACACCGCAAAGGCGACTGCAAACCGTTTGATTGGATATCAGCAATTCTCATTACGAAATGGAGCTGGACTCAGCATGCTGCTTGAGTGGCATCTTGCCATGACGCCAAGTCCATTCCATAACAAGATTTGCTGAGAGAAGATAAACGAGGTTGACTTAAAAGTCATTCTGGCGATAATGACCCAGGAGTTCGCTAAATGGACCCGATACCCTCGCTACCGAACTGAAAGGAACACATGATGATCACCCTATCTCCCAATTTTATAAAGAACCAGATCGCTCATTCAGCCCTCATTTTTCAACGAGGCCTCAACCTGTACCAGCACGGGGCGTATGCTTGTATGGAGGCTGACCGCGAAAAGGGACGGTTTCAATATGAGGTCGATGGAAATTATGGGGACTATACAGTCGTGATTCAGCTTCATGACAATAGGGTGGAGCATTCCTGCGACTGCCCTTTCCCCGAGCCGGGATGCAAACACACTGTCGCCGTGCTTCTGGATGTGCACGACCGCATGGAAGGCTGGAGGCGGTCTTCGCCGGCTGGGGCGCCTGCCGCAACCAGGGCGGACCAAAAAGACCTGGAGCCCTATCTCACCGAAGAGGAAATACGGGCTCAGGCCCTGGAGGACCGGCGGAACAGGGCCAGGCAGGAGGATTTCACCGTAACCTTGGGAGACATGGTTAAAGGGGTTCATCTGGTTGAAACCGCTAAGAAAAGGCAGTATGAGGTAACGGTCCACGACCCCATGGAGACGCGCGGCCACTGCACCTGCCCCGATTTTGCGACCAACGGCTTGAATACCTGCAAGCACCTCATTCATCTGTGTGATCTTCTCAGGAAGAAAGCGGATATTGGAGACCGGATGAAGAAGGAGCGATTTCCTTTTGTGGATCTCTACTGGGACTCCGCCTCCCGCCTCCCGCGGCTCTACACGGAACGGTCCTTTGAGAGTCTGGGAGAGACAGGAAGCCTCATTTCAGAATATTTCCATGAGGATGGGTCATTCTCGAAAAAGGATCTTTCGCAGGTGCCGCGATTCTTGGGACAGCTTCAGGGCGACAAGCGGGTCCGAGTACAGGAAACGCTGCTCAGGGAAGTGGATGAACACCTTCTGGAGCGTCAGGTGGAGGAACTGGCTCAAAAGGACGTCCCGCCGCTCGGGATGATTAAGGCCAGCCTTTACCCCTACCAGTTGAAGGGCATCCAGTATGGACTTTACCGCCGGGCTGCCCTCATCGGAGATGAGATGGGCCTCGGAAAGACCCTCCAGGCCATTGCCTTGTCCGTGCTCAAGCGGGAGCTCTTTGGCTTTGAAAAGGTGCTGGTGGTGACCCTGGCCTCCCTCAAGGAGCAGTGGAAGCGCGAGATCGAGCGCTTTACCGATGAAAAGGCGGTTATCGTGGCGGGCAATCCGTTGAAACGGGGGGCCATTTATCAGGGAAACGGCCGTCTGTTCACCATCACCAACTACGAGGCCCTCCTGAGGGATGCGACCATCGTCTCCCGGTTCAAGCCCGACCTGGTGATCCTGGACGAGGCCCAGCGGATCAAAAACTTCACTACAAAGACCGCCGAGGCCGTGAAGAGCATTCCCAGAAAACATGCCCTGGTGCTTACCGGCACCCCGTTAGAGAACAAGCTGGAGGACGTGTATTCCATTGTGCAGTTTCTGAATCCAACCATGCTGACGCCGCTGTGGAAGTTTGCAGCCGACCACTTTATGCTCAGCAGACACAAGAAGGGAAAAATACTGGGCTATCGCAACCTGGACCTGCTCAATGAAAAGCTCAGGTCCATTGTCATCCGCCGACGAAAGCAGGAGGTCCTCTCGGATCTTCCGGGGGAGGTGGTGAACAATTACTATCTGGAACTTTCGGCAAAGCAGGCACAGATCCACAATGGATACCTCTCGGCCCTGATCCCTCTCATCAACAAGAAATTTCTCACTCCCGTGGATCTGCGGCGCATACAGGAACTCCTCCTGCGGATGCGGATGGTGTGCAACTCCACGTATCTTATCGACCGCGAGACCAACATCTCCCCCAAGCTGGAGGAACTCTCAGGAATACTGGACGAATTGGTGATTCAAAACGGCCGAAAGGTGGTGATATTCAGCGAGTGGACCACCATGACCTTTCTCATCGCCAAGCGTCTCTCTGAGGCGTCCATACCGTTTGTGGAACTGACCGGCAAGGTGCCCGTGAACAAGCGCCACCGCCTTATCGACGAGTTCACCAATAACCCGGAATGCAAGGCATTCCTATCCACCGATGCAGGGGGAACGGGCCTGAATCTCCAGGCTGCGGACTGCGTCATCAACTTCGAACTCCCCTGGAGCCCGGCCCGCATGAACCAGCGGATCGGCCGGGTAAGCCGCATCGGGCAAAAGAGCTCCTGCGTCAATGTGGTCAATCTCATTGCCAAAAACAGCATCGAGGAGAAGATTCTTGCCGGTATACAGCTCAAGCTGGACCTCTTCAAAGGCGTCTTTGAAGACGGGGGGCCCGATATGGTGGAGTTCTCCCGTGAAAAGCGGACCGAACTCCTCAACCGTCTTCGCGAGATGCTGGGCGACGAGCCGCTGGTCGCTTCTCCCGAGCCCGGCCCGACAGAAGAGATACCTGAGGACACGGCCCATTTTCTGAACCCCAAGGCAATGGCCGTTGAGGAAGCGGTGATGCCCTATGATGCTGAAGAAGAAGCGACCGCATCGCTTGATGTAACTGCAGAGGCCGAGCCCCCGGAAAAAGGGGCTGAAAAGGGACATTTTCTGTCCGGTCAGCCACCCGAAAAAATCGAAGCGGTTCTCAACTCCGGCATGGCGTTTCTGGGCGGGCTCATGGAAATGGCCACAGGTCAAAAAATGGCGTCAACGGACGATGACGGCCGAATGATTCGAATCGACAGAGAAACCGGCGAGGTGACCATGAAGTTCAAGCTGCCGGGGTTTTAGGGCCGCAGGGTCTCTCAACTGACAACATGTTGCAGGTTACGAGGACTCAGGTGGTCGGGGTTCAGGGTTCGGGGTTCGGTGTTCGGCAGTCGGTGTTCAGTGGCCCTGGCCACCGGTTGTCATTCAGCAGTCATTGGAAAAGGGGCAGCAGAAAGGGGCTGTTGTTCAGATAACAGGAACCTTTCAGCTATGGGCTTTAGCGCCTTCCTTTCCCCCTCCCCATGCCTTTTCCCCGCCCTATGCCACGGCCGCTCCTCCCCATCCCCGATCCTCTCCCTCTACCGAGACCCCCGTCCTGACGGTATCCCTGGCCTGCTCGAGATGAACGGGATGGATTGTCCCTCTCCGCCGCGGGGGGGACGCGGCTGACGCTAAGGTTGTGAAGGAAATCCGAGAGATAGGACCACAGCGTCGACACAAGCCCGACCCCCGTTTTCACGGGGGTTTCGGACCGGCCTCCACTGTCGCTGGAGGGAGGCGCCTCCTGATAGGATCTATTCTTCTCCGCCTTTGGTATCGGGGCCTTTTCAACGGCCTTCATCCCGCTGGTCTGCCCGTTGAAATAGGAGAGAAGCCCTTCATAGGCTGTATTGATCTGTTTGAGTTTTTCCTCGGCCTTCTGCTTCAGCCTGGGGTTGTTGGAGACACGGTCCGGGTGCCAGATGTTGACCAGGTCCCTGTAAGCCTGTTTGACGTCTTCGACAGAGGCATCGGGAGTCAGTTCGAGGGTCTCATAGCAGTGTCGTATGTCCATGGATTTTAAGGGGTTCTACTCAACCTTCAGGAAGGCCGCAGGTCGTGCACCACACACCGGGCATTTCTCCGGAGGTGCATTCTCGATCGTAAACCCGCAGACCGAACAAACATAGTAGCATTCCACATCTTCAGGGTTTGCCAGGGTATCGAGGGCCTTCTGATAAAGGCCTGCGTGGATCTCCTCGACCGCATTGGCATAGGAAAAGGATCGTTCGGCGGCCTTGTTCCCATCCCTTTTGGCCTCCTCGATCATCGCCGGGTACATCTTCTTGAATTCGTGCGTCTCCCCGTCGATGGCGGATTGGAGGTTCTCGGCCGTGCCTTTGATCGCGCCCAGGGTCCTGAGATGGGCATGGGCATGGACTGTCTCGGCCTCAGCAGCAGCCCGGAACAGCTTCGCCGCCTGGGGATGCCCTTCCTTGTCCGCCTGTTTGGCAAAGGCGAGGTATTTCCGATTGGCCTGGGACTCCCCTGCAAATGCTTCCCAAAGATTTTCTTCTGTCTTGGTCATGGTTGTCGCTCCTTTCTGGCTATAAATGGGATGAACAGCAGGGGAATGGATACCATTTGCAGATAAAAAATTCAAGGGGATTGCGCACCGGCCAGCAATTCTCATTATGATGCAGACCCGGCATAAAAATTCTGTGTGAGTGGCATCTTGCCACGACTTTTCGCGGCTCGGAAGCCGCTCCCACATGTCTATTTTCCCAAAATGAGAATTGCTGCGCACCGGCAGGGGTCGAAGGCATAGGACCAGATCGAGGCAGAAGGTTCACCATGCATAAAACTGAAGGCCCAGCATCGAGCCTCCATGGTCCAGGGTCGAATGAATAAGGACCTCTGAACCACAGCGAGACAAAATCTTCTTGAAAATTTCCGGGCTTTCGGCTTAACTGTTAAATTTGCCAAAATCGACCTCTCACAAGGCAAAGATGTCGAATCAGAGCTGAGCATTTACGCACAAATCCATTGAGGAGAATTGAATGAAGTTCCACACCGCTTCATCTGAAGACGCCCTGAAACATCTGTCATCGACAGTAAACGGCCTCAGTGAGTCGGAGGCGGCGGAAAGGCTCGCCCGTTACGGTCCCAATGAAATCCGGCGGAGTCGCGAGATCTTGCGTTGGCAGATTTTCCTATCGCAATTCAACAGCTTCATCGTCTACATATTGATTGCCGCGGTGCTCATATCCCTGGCGCTTCGGGAATATATCGATGCCGCCGTGATTATCGCCATCCTCATCGTAAACGCAGTGCTCGGATTTTTTCAGGAATATCGGGCGGAAAAGGCCATTGAATCCCTCAAAAAGATGGCGTCGCTTCAAAGCACGGTCATTCGAGGCGGGCGTAAAATGCGGGTGGACAGCAGCGATCTGGTTCCGGGAGATCTGATGGTTTTTGAGGCAGGCGACCGAATACCCGCTGATGGGCGCATCATCGAGGCAAACCTTCTGGATGTCATGGAGGCATCTCTGACAGGAGAGAGCCAGCCGGTGGCCAAGGATGCCTCGCCCATGGAGGATACCACTACCCTGGGCAATATGAAAAATATGGTGTTCGGGGGAACCCATGTGGTTAATGGGTCCGGCAGGGGAGTGGTAGTGAAAACCGGCATGGATACCGAAATGGGGAAGATTGCGGCATCTATCGAATCTGTCGAGGACGACGAGACCCCCCTTCAGAAGAACCTGGACAGACTGGGCCGACGGATCGGTATACTGACGGTTTTGATCTGCGGCGTGATCATTGCCTTTGGCACTGCCAGGGGAGGAAATATCCTCGATATGATCATGATAGGGGTCAGCCTCGCGGTTGCTGCTGTGCCTGAGGGCCTTCCGATTGTGGTGACCATTGCACTGGCGATCGGCGTCAAGAGGATGGTGGCTGAAAAGGCCCTTGTCAAACGCCTTCCCAGCGTGGAGACCCTGGGATGTACCACGGTCATCTGTACGGACAAAACCGGAACCCTGACGCGCAACGAAATGACCGTCACGCGCCTGTTCGCCAACCATACGGTCATCGATGTGACGGGAACAGGCTATGGCCCTGTCGGAGAGTTTTTTTTGTCCGGGAAAAAAATCGATCCGTCTTCGGCAGCGCTCCTGCTTCGAATCGGCGCCCTCAACAATGACGCGGCCTTCTCTGAAGGGGAAGGGGTTATCGGTGATCCCACGGAGGCGTGCCTCATCGTGAGCGCAGCCAAGGCCGGGCTGGAAAAAGCCTCCCTGGAAAAAATCTTTCCGCGGATCCATGAGATCCCCTTTGATTCATCGCGAAAGCGGAAGTCCACGCTTCATCGAACCGACGAAGGGCTTGTGATGTACACCAAGGGCGCCCCGGATGTGATTCTGAACCTTTGCACAAAGATCCATACCAGGGATGGAGATGCGGTCCCGCTCACCCATGAAGACCGTGCCAGAATTATTGAGAGCGTTCAACGCTTCGCCTCCGAAGCGTTGAGAGTGCTGGCGTTTGCGTACAAACCGATCGCTTCCGATAGGGCGATCGATCCGTCCGATGAAACGGACCTTGTGTTTGTGGGCCTTCAAGGGATGATCGATCCGCCGCGTGAAGAGGTGAAAGCCGCTATTTCGAAGTGCAAAAGTGCCGGGATCCGCTCTGTCATGATCACCGGCGACTACGCATTGACTGCCGAGGCCATCGCGGCGCAGCTGGGGATTCAGGGGGATGCCATCAGCGGAGAGCAGATCGAAAAGATGGATGATGAATCCCTGGCCAACTTCGTCAGCGACACCTCCATTTTTTCACGGGTCAATCCGGAGCACAAGATACGGATCGTGAGGGCATTGAGAAAGCTGGGAGAGGTGGTTGCCATGTCCGGGGACGGCATCAATGATGCGCCGGCCCTCAAGGAGGCGGACATCGGGATCGCCATGGGGATTACCGGTACGGACGTGACCAAGGAGGCCGCCGACATGGTGCTCCTGGACGATCGGTACACCTCAATTGTAAAGGCCGTGGAGCAAGGGAGGGCGATTTACGAAAATATCAAGAAGTTTGTCAACTATCTTCTGTCGAGCAACCTGGCGGAGGTCCTGATCCTTTTTGTCGCCATGATGATCGGTTTTCGGGACGTCTCGGGGGCCATCGTCATGCCGCTTTTGGCCACTCAGATCCTCTGGCTCAATCTCATCACCGACGGCCTTCCTGCCATTGCCCTGGGTGTGGATCCCGTGCGAAAAGGGGTTATGGAGGTCCCCCCGCGCAGGCCCGGCGAACCGGTCATCACCAGAGATATGGCCGTCAATATTGTGGTCATTGCCATGCTCATGGCGGCTGGCGTCCTCTATCTCTTTTACCGGTTCCTTCCGGAGGGCCAGACTGTGGCACGTACCGTGGCCTTTACCTCCATTGTGGTTCTGGAAATGGTGCGTGTGACCATGATCCGCAGCCGGTATCGACTTTCCATTTTTTCGAATCTCTATCTCCTCGGGGCCATGGTCCTCTCACTTCTCCTTCAGGCCGCGGTCGTCTATCTGCCTGTCATGAATACCCTGTTCGAGACAACTCCCCTGACCGTTCGTCACTGGGCCTATATGGGCGCGGTAACTGTGGTGATTTTTATTCTAGGAATGGTTGCGGCCAGGCTTGTCGCGAGGCCGGATCAGTGATGGAGGGTATGTTTGAAGAACAGGGACGGATCGATGCTGGCGTCGGCCAGGTCTACCAAATGCTGGTGATGGGTGAAGACGATCACCTGGGTCCTGAGGGAAAGGTCTGCCAGTGCCCTCAGGGTCGCTACGGCGCGGTCATCATCGAAGTTGACCAGTATGTCGTCCACAATGAAGGGCATCGGTTCGCCGGCGTCGAGGCGCTTTTGCAGTGAGGCCAACCGCAGGGCCAGATAGAGCTGATCCCGCGTGCCGGAACTCATCCCTTCGACCCTTACCATGGCAGTATCGCCGCGCAGGCCCACCAGGACCGGGCGTCCGTGATCGTCCTCGTCCGCACGGAGCCCGCTGAAGGACCCCTGGGTCAGCTTCTGGAAATAGTCGGAGGCAATTTTCAAAACCGGGTCCTGGTTTTCGGACCGGTATCGTTCGATCTCCTGCCTCAGGACGGTGGCCGCTACTTTCAGCCGAATGTACCGGTCCGACAGGCGACGGATCCTGGAGAGGACCTGCTCGCCGGCCTCGGCCGCCTCAGCGGCCCTGCCGCTCCCGTCCATTTGCTGAAGCAGCTTCTTTTTCTCCCCGATCTGCTCCGAGAGGCGCCGAATTTCGGGGCCCAATTCCTCTTCAATTTCCCGGGAAAGGGCGTCGATTCGGCCGGGGAGTTCATCTGGGTGGACCCCTTCTGCCTCGGCCTCGATCTGGGCAATACTCAGGCCTCCCGCCCCTTTCAGAAGGAGCGATTCAATTTCGAAAAGGTTTCTCTTGAGTTGCCGGTTTTCCCGGGCCAGGCGCTCCGCCTCCTCGAGGTCGTCGCCCTCTCCGCACCCGGCGATGCGCCGCAGGACGCCCATCTCTTCTTCAGCCCCTCGAATGGCCGCCTCGGCCTCGGCCATGTCGTCTTCTGTCTCTCGAATTTCCTTCGAGTATGTTTCCAGAAGGGTCTTCTGCTCCAGGGTCTGTTTCAGAATGGACTGAAGCTGCATGACCGCCTGTTCAGCGGGTTCCCCTCTGAGATCCGGGGCTGTCTGTTCAACAATGGATGCGACCGATTCGACAAACTCCCGGGCGTCCCGGTCGATCCCCTGAATCCGTTTCTGGAGTTCTTCTGCCTCTTTCAGAAGGGCAAAACACCTCTGGAGTCTGTCCAGGATATCGTTGGCCTCCTCCGGAAGGATGTCCCTGCTGCTTCCGGTCATGGACGCGGCCTTTGCCCACCGCTCGTGCCAGTTCGTCAGCGCCTCCTCTGCTGCCCCATGCTGGTCGCGGGCCTTTTCGAGATCGCTTCGAAGGTCTGCGCATTTTTCCGTGAGCTTGCGTCGCCTCTCATCAGTGCGTCGCAGGCCTTCCACGACCGTCTCGCACCGAATGATGACCGGTTCCAGCGCATCGCTTGAAAGCTCACAAGGGATGCCCAAGCCTTTCAGCCCCTCCAGAAGCATCTCCCGCAGTTTACGCTGTTCCGCTTCACCCGCCTGAATTTCTCTCTCGATTTTTTCGATCTCCCCGGCCCGAAAACGGATTTCATCGAACCCGCTCAGCCAGGCCAGCATCTCCTTGGGGGGGAGCGGCTGGACGCCGCAGGGTTCCCACACTCCCTTCCACTCTTGGGCCAGGGACTCGAATTCCTGAGCCAGACGTTTTTGCGTCCCTCTCAATTCTTGAAGGGCCTGTTCCGAAGACGCTCTATCGGCCCGCAGGGCCGCAAACCGGTAAACCCTGTCTGCCTCGCGCCGCAGTCTGTCCGCAGTGGCATCTGCCTGTTCCACCCTTTTTTCATACGCCCCTGACAGTGAAAGCTCCCCGGCATAGGCGCTGGTCTCAGCGTCGGCGTCCTCTCCATCCAGCCACTGGCGTCGAATCAACTGCCAGCCTCGGTCCCTGGATGCCCGCACCTGATTCAGCTCGCTCTCTGTCGGAACATCCCCTGCATACTGGATCTCTTCGATCTCGGACCGGATCCTGACAAGGTCATCGCGTCTCGTTTCCAGTTCCTTCAAAATGGATATGGCCTGGTCATCGTATTTACGAAATTGGGCCTCGAACCGCATGACCGTTTCGCGCAGCGGGATGGGAAGACGGCATGCCTGGGCCGTCTCTCCTTCCCAGAGACCCAATCGGACCATCCCCTCCGCACAATCGGCGCTGAGCTGTTGAAGTCTGTCGGCCTTTTCCGCCAGCATGGCGTCCACATCCCCTGATTTTCTCGCCAGCCTGATCGCCTGCATCAGGACCGAGGCGTCGATCTCCTGCGGCAGGGCAGACTGTTCGGCCTTCGTCTCTTCCAGTTGGCGCTGAAGCGTCTGGCAGCTCTTTTCAAGGTCTTTTCTCCTCTGTGCCAGGGCCTCGTAGGCGGATGCCAGGTCCTGAATGAATTTTCGCCGTCCCAAAAAGGGATGGAGCATCTCGATCCGTTCCAGAGGGACCTCCGTGGGGACATCCTTCAGGAGAGCAGCCGCATCGCGTAGACAGCCCCTGCGTGAGACTTCAAGCCCCGGCCGGTCGTGAAGGGCCTTTCGGTGACTCCCCAACCGTTGAAAAAGATCTTCTATGGATTTGCTGTGATCGAGGACCTGCTGCTGAAACGATAATCCCTTTCGATGCGTCAGGAGGGTTTCGAGACGTCCTGCCGAAATGATTTTCTTCTGAACAGCAGCGTGCAACTCCTTTTCTGAGGACCGCCTGCGGGCGGCGAAATCCTCGGGCAGCATAGCCACGTCGCCCATATCGCGGATTCGAGTCGTGAAATCTCGGCGCACGGAAAGGTGCGGGAGTGCCTGCCTCAGCCGTTCGAGGCGGCGTCGCTCGGCGTCCTTGTTTTTCCGTTGCTCCTCTACAGCGGCCAGTTCCGCCTCGGTGGTCCTGAGGGATTCCGCTGCCTCCTTCCACTCGCGGCCCGGCAGCACCGTCTCCTTCACCTGTCTTTGCAAGTCCTTGTATTCCAGAAGGGCGCGGTTGATCTCCTGTCTGGACCCGCGCGTTTTGAACAGAAGCTCCGCCTCCTGATCGAGGGCATCGAGAACCTCGCGAAGGGATGAAATCCCGGCCCCCGCAGAGAAAAGGGCCTGCCCCACTTCGCCCTTCTGTTCGAGAATGTCCCTCCCTCCCTGGACCAGCACCGCGTGGTCGATGCCATAGAGGGTCTCGAACATCTCCCGTTCGATGCCGTGAAGAAACTGGTCCAGGACACTGTCGTCCAGAGGCTCTCCGTCAGGTCCCAGGAGATCGCTTTTTCTTCTTTTTCGCCGGACAAAGGAGAGATCCGCGCCGTCCTCATTTATGAGACGGCCACCTACGGAAAGCTGATCGTTGGGATGGAGGAAATTATCGGCGGTCCGTTCGGGAAAACCGTAGAGGAGCGTCTTAAGGGCCCTCAGTGCGGTACTCTTTCCGGTCTCGTTCGGCCCGAAGATGATGTGAAGTCCCGGATGGTCTGAACTGAATGTCAGGATTCGATCTGTGAAAGGGCCGAAGGCCTTCAGGTGGAGCTGCTGAATTCTCACGGTCTTTTCCCCTGACGGATCAGCTTGCCGGCCAGAAGTTCTCTCACCTCGTCGCGAAAGACCTTCATCTGCTCGGGCGTGTGCGGCAACAGCGGGTCATCGCTGCCGAACAGGTCCGCCGGGAGCCTGCTTCTCAGGACGCCGATCTCCGTAACCCGCTCCAGTAGACTCCCCGAATCCAGATCAAACTGCTCAACCGCCGTCATGAGTCCTGCCAGTGGGGTTCCCAGGCCCATGGCATGTGGCAGGGCCCCCTTCCCCTGTGTCTTGAAAAGCACCTTCTCCAACCACATGTCTCCGAGCCCGGCCGCAATGCTGCGGAACGATTCGGTCAGATGGGTCGATTCATCCATGATGGCGGCATGGACCGGGGAGGTTCCCGTAAGGACCAGTCGAACGGCGAGGACCCGGCCATTCGCGTTCTCTTTCAAAATTTCCAGCGTCTGCCTCACTCGATGATGGACCGCGTCGATGGCGTCGCACCGCGACAGATCGACCTCACAGACCTGCCAGCGCAGGACATCCAGTTCGGAATGCGCTACGCGGGTCACCACACCATCCTCCACGGTTACGATGGACGCCCCCTTTGGACCCGTTTCCCGTGCGTGCCGGCCTTGAATGTTGCCGGGAAAAACGATCCAGGGGTGGGTTGAAACCTCTTCGCGGCAATGGACATGCCCGAGTGCCCAGTAGTCATATCCCTTCTGTACGAGGTCGTCCAGGGTGCAGGGGGCGTAGGGCTCGTGGCCCTCTCTCCCGTTCAGGGCCGTGTGGAGGAGCCCGATGTTGAAATAGCCCGGAGTACGCTGCGGATAGCGGACCGCCAGATTTTCGGTGACGGCCCTGGATGCGTAGCCCTGACCGTGAATGGCGACCCCCACATCCTCCAGAAGGACGGTCTCGGGTTTTTTGTTCGACAGCATATGGACGTGATCCGGGAGCTGCAGGTTCCGTGTAATCTGGCTTGCAGCGTCGTGATTCCCCGAGATCATGAAAACCTGAATATGGTGCTGCCTCAGCATCCCCATCCTTCCTATGAAATAAAGGCCGGTGTGGTAATCCTTCCAGTCGCCGTCGTAGAGGTCTCCGGCCAGGAGGATAAACCGGACGTCCTCTTCCCTCGCCAGGTCAATGAGGTTGTCAAAGGCCCTGCGGCAGGCCCCTCGAATCTCCGATACCGGGGCGTCCTCGTAGCTCTCCAGACCCCGAAGGGGACTGTCCAAATGGATATCCGCCGCATGGATAAATCGAAACATGGTCGTTTTAGGATGTCCTTCCTGCTCATGGCGCCTGTTCGGCACTTGGCCCTCTTTGGTCAGACGCTCTAATTGCTGATGTGTGATGGCTGGTTGGAAAATACAACACAACTTCAAATTGGGTCAAGGCAGAAGTCGCCACATGATTCGCGGTTCCAACACCAAGGCCCGAGTTCTGCTGGTGTTGTTTCTCCGACCCCTAAACCTTGAACCCTGGACCTCGGAACCCATTTTCGCGGAAAAAACCAGAAAAGTCTTCAACAAAAAGACCTCGCCGGGTTCCCCAACAGGCGGCACACGAATTCTGCAATCTGCATGGCGCCGTTGGGCCCGTTCCGTTGGTTGCGGGGCAGTTTCAGGAGCCTCGGGACGCTTGAGATCCATTTCCCGGTTCGAAAGCTATCCTCGTCGACCGGAAGGCCGCTCATATGATCTTCGATATAAGCAGACAGGATATCTGACTCCCGGAAATTCGAGCGTCTGATAAAACCGAAAGGGACACCCCCGTGATACACTTCGGCCAGAGTGCTGTAGCCCACCTTTCCCACCACTGTATCGGCAGCCGAAACGAGGTCCGGGTGGAAAAACTGCGACCGATGGGGGAGCCTAATCAGGTTGCCCACCCTCTGGAGAAAACCCGCGGCCCCCGGAATCACCACGAAGACGTCTTTCGGTAGAGACAGCCCCTTCAGTCCGCTGTATTCTTCCGGCACACCTCCCATGGTAACGAGCACCATTCTGCCGCCATTCGGTATATCCAGAAGCTGCCGGACCTCTTTCCCGCTCCTCCTCAGCCTTCGGCTAACCGGAGGGACCATGAGATCCACCGACTTGGACACGCATACGGGTTCCGTCTGGACATGGTAATCCGCCTGGCTGAACACCTCGCCCAGGTAGTCCGCATGCCGCCTCAAACCGCCATGGGTTTCCTCATATTCCTCGTAAACCCAATCCCAGGTGAAATTCTCAACGAGCAGAGACGCCATACCGGCCCGACGGGCCACTGCAATGCCCATGGGGGCGATGTCACAGACAACGAGCCCGCACTTTAAGCGGTTTATCTCCCTGGCCAGTTGGTCTATGCGCTCCTTTTCAAAGGGGATGAAGCGGTTGAGCCGCTCGACGGTCTCTGCAAGATCCGCATGGAGAGGCGTCTTCTGTATAAGTCCGATATCCGTCACGACCTCGTGGCAGGTGAACGGTCCAACAAGGGAGTCCTCAAAAAACCAGGAAGGGATGGTTGTAAAAATGTCGAAGTGGAGGGTGGGCTCCCTGTCATGGACAGCGCACATGACAGCGGACGCCCGGGCAGCATGTCCGAATCCATGCGGGGAGATGAAATAGGCAATCCGCTTTCCCCATCTGTCTTGTCTCATATCTTCTCACACAGCAGCCGTTGTTCGGCTCAATATCAGCCTTGATGAATCACTCGATCATCTGCGGATTAAAAACTCATTGCCGCTGCTGTACTGTCGTCATAAATTCCGAAAATACGGTGCAATCGCGTCAACTCAAAGATAGCGCGAACCTGGTCCTGAAGGGCGGAAATTTTGATGTCTCCCCCCAACTTGTTCACGGTCCGAAGGGATGAAACCAGACTGCCGAGCCCAGAGCTGTCTATAAAGGCGACACCGCCCATATCGATAACCAGCTTTACCCGGTTTTTTCGACTCAATGAACCGACCATCTCCTTGATATCCTTGGCTGACGACGCATCCAGACGCCCGTCGAGTTTCAACACCTCCACATCGTTGATCGTCTCGTGTCCTATTTCCATCCGTTTCCCTCCCCATTGGATTTATGATTGTCGATTTGTGATTGCTGATTGAATAATAATTCGAAAACGCTACGATACGCACACGAAGCCCTAAAAATGGTGCTCCTCTCCTTGAACACAATGCCTAACGTTTTACGGGCAAAAGACAACCCCATCGCCCTATCGCTCTTCTACTCGACGCCTTCCCCTTTCCCCGGAAGTTTTTTTCTGAGGGTCAGACAATTCTCGCCCTTTTCAGATTCATAGACCACGCTGTCCATAATCTCTTTCATGATGCCGAGGCCCCTTCCCCCCTCGGCAATGCTCTCGATGTCGTAGTCGTCCGCTTCGGGACATTGAATCGCTGCTTTTTCCAATTTATCGGGTTCCATCGGGGGGCCCACATCGCAGATATCCAGTACAATATCTTCCTGGGTGAGGGTAAACCGGACCTTAACCTCATGCCCGGTCTCTCCGCCATAGCAATGCCGGATGCTGTTGGTGACGGCCTCCACTACGCAGAGTTCGATGTTGAATGCATCAATGGCGGAAAAAGAGGCTGCCAGGCATAACTTATTGACCGACATTCCAATGAGCGGAACGTTTTGCATATGACTTTCAATAATGAACGTAATGCGCTTGAAATCCATAACGAGCCCTCTTTTTTAGTCCGACTCTCCTTTGAATTCGAACCCAAGCAGAATAAAGTCAGGAACCCCGGGGAGCGGCGTCACGTCCTTTAGACAGTTAACAATTAAATCTTGCGCAAAAAGCACAAGAAATTTATTACGGTGCTGGAAAAGTTAATAATATAAATGGGTTACTGGCGATGAATGACAATTCAATCACACAAAGCCACAGAGCCCGCAGAGGAAAATCACAACAGAAGTATTTTTTACATTTAATATAATCTCTGTGTCTCTGTGTCTCCGTGTGAGGCCTTTTTGGTTCCGGCTTGTCCGGGTTAGGGGATAGACCTCACGAATATAAGACAGTTCAAGCGCGTAGCTTTCATGGGCCAGCATGAACTCCGCCACGGTTACCTCCTCGCCTGGCCCCCCTCTGTCGTCAGTCGATCGGGCAAGGGCCTCCGCCCTCTCCCTCAGGATATGGACCCTTTCGTCAGGACCCGGAACCATCACGTTTTTTTCGCTGCTGTTCAAGGCATAGCCTCTCTGGGTGCTGGATGCTACACGCTGGTTTTTGGATGCTTGATGGTCTCTGACAGCTTTTCAATACCCCCCTGCTCCCTGATCCCTACTGCGTATCCACGCCGCGTGTACCTTACTATTCGCTGGTTGCCTGAATTCCCAAATCCCTCAATCCCTCAATTGACCCAATAGCCTCCCTCAATCTCTCTACCGTAAGTCCATCGGAATGGGGGACCCTCTCGCCCGGCGTCATGGATGATAACAGATCGAGGGCGTTCATGAAAGATTTGTTCGCTTCGGCCAACTTACCCTGATGTCTCAGGAGGTGGCCCAGTGAGAAATAGGCCATGATGCGACCTGGATCAAGGTAAATAGCCCGTTTCAGAGACGCGGTTGGTTCCTCGGTCAGCCCCATCTCCTGATAGATGGCGGCCAGAAGGGAGTGGTGATCAGGGTTCAGCTTATCTGCAGAGACAGCCTTCTCGCACCATTTTCTGGCCTCTTCCAGCCTGCCCAGATTGGCAAAGGACCTGGCCAGAAGGACCATCGGTTCGGCCATGCGTTTATCGTTTCCAACTATTTTATATCACTAAATAACCTTCTGAAGCAATGAAGAATTGACAATGCGGTGCCCTCATCCTATATTTTCAAGTCTATGGCACGGCCATAAAGGAGGGACCCATCGGGGCGCATGAACGAGCCCCTTGCGGATGAAGTGCAGACAAAAGCGGAGAGAATCCTTCCCTGATTCGATCTGCAGGGAAGGAGAAACGGTTGGATTTTGATGTTGAAAAGGGAGGGGAGATCGCCGTTGTTGTCTTGTCTGAAGAAACGCTGGAAGCCAGCAACCTGGATGATTTTAGAGACAGTCTGGGACCCCTGTTGGAGCAAAACGACAGGGTCGTGTTCGATTTGAGCCAGGTCCGTTTCATCGACAGTATGGCGTGCGGTCTTTTTTTGTCCTTTCTCAAACAGTTTCAAAAAAAAGGGGGCGGACTCAAAATCTGCTGCACGACAGCTCCTGTGCGGAACCTCTTCAAGCTGATGGGGTTTGACAAACTGTTCGGCTTAGCTGAAACCAGAGAAGACGCGGCGAAAGAATTTGGAGAGACGGTCGGGGGTTGGAAATCGAAGGTTCGAAAAAATCGATAACCCGCGACTCAGTGGTTTTGCCGAAGCGGGCATAAGTTAGGCCCCACAGGGAATGAACATTCGCCATTGAGGGTCATGTCTTTCCACAATAGTGCCATCTGCAACCTCTCTCTGAAAATGAACTATCCATCCAAGCAGTCGGTTCAGGGTGTGTTCCGCCGTTGAAAACACGTGCTTTCGGCAAAGTGAGTCTGCCGGCAGATGAAGCCCCTTCACCGTCCCATGCTTTGGTACGTTGAGAATTTCAGAAGATGGCAGACTTTTTTGAACAATACCGGGACATCATCCCCGATTTCGCCTCTTTTCAGGAGAGTCTGCAAAGGCCCCTTCCCACCCATATTCGAGTCAACCGACTGAGGATTGACCCTGTCCGGCTGATTCACCTGCTGGGTAAGAGGGGGATTCACCTGGTGCCGGCATCCCCAAGACACGACACGATCTGCCTTGCTCCCGGATTGTCTTCGCCCGGGAATTTGCTGGAATACTTTCTGGGCTATATCCACCCCCAGGCCCTTACCTCCGCGATGGCCGCCCTGGTTCTTTCTCCTGATGAAAATTGCTCCCTCCTCGACATGTGTGCAGCCCCTGGCGGAAAGACCAGTCATTGCGCAGAGATTATGAACAATACCGGGCTGATTGTATCCAACGACCTTTATCCCAGCAGACACCTGGCATTAGGGCACACCCTCGCCAGAATGGGCGTTCTCAATGCGGTGATAACCGGCTACCAGGCCCAGGAATTTCCGTTGAGGCACCGCTTCGATATCGTGCTGGCCGATGTCCCCTGCTCCTGCGAGGGAAAATTCAGGGAAACAGAGAAATCGAACGCTTACAGGGAGTTCAAGGGGAAGGAAACGCTCCCTGATCTGCAGAGGAAAATCCTCTTTAGAGGCTTTGACCTCCTGAAGAGAAACGGCCGAATGCTCTATTCCACCTGTACCTACAATCCCCTGGAGAATGAGTCTGTCGTGAATCTCCTTCTGAATGAGCGCGATGCAGAACTCCTTCCTATCGATGTGGATGTCGATGTCGAACCCGGGCTGACGGAATGGAACCATGAAACATATGACAAACGAATGGAACGAACCGCCAGGTTCTATCCCCACCGTATCGATTCAGTGGGCTTCTTCATGGCCGGAATTGGCAGAAGAAGCTGATCGACGCTATCTTTTCGAGTACCTGGAGCGTCGATTCGGGATTCCCCAAACGCACTTTGCCGATTACCTGTTGTTACGGAAAAAGCAGAGCTGGTCCCGATGAGAGATACGGAATCCATTCCCTCGGTTTCACAGCTCAAGGTATCCCAGGCAGGGCTCAGGGCCTTTCAACGGGTCGGCAATTTTGTGAAGCCCACAACCCGATTCATTCAGAGCTTTGGGCCGTATGCGACCCGTGCGAAGGTTTCTATAGACCTGATCCAGTTGCGGACCCTTTTGAGCGGAGAAAAGATACAGGTTGATCTAACGCTCGATAACGGCTATGTAATCCTTGAAATTGGGGAAGGGATGGTTCTCGGACTCGGGTTATACATCGATGGGGTTGTATCCTCCCAACTTCCCGGAAAGGAAATCCGAGGCCTCATGGTGTCGGATGTAGGATAAAGGAAGTTGAATGCATTCCTACACAGAGCATGGGAACGGGCGAATTGTCAACCATCGATCATCAATCGTCAATTCAAAAATAGGCAGGGCCATCGAAGGCCGGAATCAGAAAAAGGAGAAGATATCATGCTGACAAGAAAACAGTTGGATAAGTACGCAGATGTGCTGTTGTGGGGATTGAATACGGCAAGGAACGGGAAGTTCAAAAAAGGGGATGTGGTACTGGTTCAGTTTGATCTTCCGGCCGTTCAATTGGCGGAGATCCTTCAGGGCAAACTCCTCGATATGGGAATGAACCCGATCATCCGTTCGAGCCGGACGCCGGACATGGAGCACAATTTTTATGAGAAGGCCGACAGCAAACAGCTTATGTTCAGGGGGTCCTGGGAGGACGACCTCTATGCGCATCTCAACGGAAGGATCTATCTCCACGCCCCGGCATCCCTCACGCATCTGGCCGACATCGACTCCAAGAGGATCGGAAGCCATGCCGTGGCCATGAAGCCGCTTCGCGACATCATGCGCGAGAGGGAAGAAAAGGGGATGTTGGGATGGACCCTCTGCATGATGCCTACCGAGGCCCTTGCGGAAAAGGCGGGCCTTTCGCTCAGGCAATATGCCAACCAGATCATCAAGGCGTGCTACCTGGACAAACCCGATCCGGTCGCGGAGTGGAAGCGCCTGTTCAAGGAAGCTCAAGTCGTCAAGAAATGGATAAACAGCTTAGACGTTGACTACTACCATGTGGAATCCGAAGGAGTTGATCTCATAATACGGCCTGGCGAAAAGCGTCAGTGGATCGGGGTATCCGGCCATAATATCCCCAGCTTCGAACTCTTTATCTCCCCTGACTGGCGGGGGACCGAGGGGACCTATATGGCCGACCAGCCCTCTTTCCGGAGCGGCAATCTGGTGGAGGGCGTCCGGCTGACATTCAAGAAAGGCATCGTGACTGAGGCCTTCGCCAGAAAGGGAGAGGCATTCACCCGGAAACAATTGAAAATGGATAAAGGCGCCTCCAGGGTCGGCGAATTCTCGCTCACCGACAAACGCTTCTCCAAGATAAGCAAATTCATGGCCAGCACCCTTTACGATGAAAACCATGGCGGCCGGTACGGGAACTGCCACCTGGCAGTGGGCGCCTCCTACTCGGACACCTATGACGGGGACCCGGCCGAACTGACCAAGGAGATGAAGGAGAAGCTGGGATTCAACGACTCCGCCCTCCACTGGGACCTGGTAAACACCAATAACAAAACCGTCACAGCCCACCTTGTCACGGGCGAATCGATGGTGATTTACGAAAACGGGATGTTCTGTTGTTGGGAATTGAATAGGTGAGAAATACGATCCACCTCGGGGGCACAGCCCGCAGCCCGGCGGATGTGAGCGCCCTTCACCGCTTGGGGCTTCAGTTCGCTGAAATTCCTATCCCGGACCCGGAGCACTTCCCACGCCACATCGGTGAATACCAGGCGATCATGGACAAGTTGGGCATCCTTTATTTGTGCCATGGCCCCCGGGAAGGCGATCCAAACAACGTGGACACGCTGGAGACGGTCTATCTGCCCAAACTTTTGAAAATCCTCTCCATCATGCCTCAATTAAACATGCAGTTGCTGACAATCCATCTCTGGGTGGATCCCCGCTTTGTGAGCCCTGACGTCATCGCGCATAAGGTGGAATTTCTAAAAAGGCTCCTAAACAGGGCCGATGCTTCAGGCATCAGGGTCTGTATCGAAAACCTGAGCGAGAATGCAACGCATTTATCCAGGATCTTCGAGGCCCTGCCGTCCCTGAACCTGACGCTCGATCTGGGACACGCCCAGCTCCTTACCGCTCAAAATACGAGTTTTGGGTTCATGGAGCGGTTTCCCGAGAGGATCCAACATATCCATCTCCACGACAATCTCGGGGGGACCTCAGTGAAGGACGATCTGCATCTCCCGGTTGGAAAGGGGATCATCGATTTTGAAGGGATTTTCAAAAATCTGAGCTTGATCGGGTATAACCGAACCATAACCCTGGAACTCAGACCGGAAGAGATACGGGAAAATCTCGACACGGTAACGAAGCGACTCGTTGATTCAGGATTCAGGGTTTAACACATCGTATCTCATGCCGGTGGCATTCATTTGCCGGGAGGGTTATATTTCTCCAGGTAATCGTCCGGTATCTGAACGGCAATCATCCTTCCCTTGGCGCACACCATGCCGTTGACGGTCAGGGTCATGGCGACTGTCACTTTCCGGCCCTTGATCTCTTCGATCGTGGCCCGAATCTCCATCACGCCGTCGATAGGCACAGGCGCCAGGAAATCCACCTGGAGAGATGCCGTTACAAACCGAGCCATTTTATCGACGCCCAGCTTTTTTCCGTCGTGCCTGTGCTTGGCAGCGGCCGCGGCCCCGGTCCCATGACAATCCATGGAGGAGGCAACCAGGCCGCCGTAGACAAAATTCTGTGCGCCCGTATGATACGGCTCTGGACGCACGTGACAGACGATTTCCTCTCCGTCCCAGTAACTCTTCAGATGATGACCGTGCTCATTCAGTCTTCCACAACCGTAACAAATGGCAAAATCATCGTCGTAATAATCCTGAATGCTCTTTTCTTCCATATAGCTCTCCTTTTGTCCCGAGTCTGTCGGTCCTATACCAGAAAGCGTGAGCGCCGTCCAGTGTTTTAGCGGATCGAGGAGAAGGTTCTCGAAGGTGAGGGCGTCCCTGCCGCGTCTGAAACAGCGACGAACACAGGGCAGCTTTTTCCGTACCCCATGGGAAGATGGCAGGACCTATTTCAAGAACCCCTGAATAATTCGGTTTACGGCCTCGTCATAGGTAAGGCCCAGACTCATGAGCTTCATCAACTGCTCGTCCGCGATCTTGCCGATGGAGGCCTCGTGGGTGAGTTCCGCATCGGGGTGCCTGGCCTTCAGTGAAGGGACGGTTTCGTTGGATCCATTCCCCATGAGGATGGCATCGCACTCGATGTGGCCGAAGCATTTAGCCCGGGCGTCCATGGTGGCATAAAAATCCTGCTTGGAATTTCCCCGAATGACCGACCGGGAAATCATGTTGGCCTTGCTGTTCTCCCCGGCCAGGATGATCTCATTTCGTGAAATCGCGGTCTGCGCGCCATCGGTCATCACCCGTTCAGTAATGAGAAGGGAACTCCCCGCAGACAGCTCAGCGGTGTTGGTCCGATCGGCCGCATCGACGCCCCCGAGCTGGCTCAACTCCATTTCAGCATTGGCGTCCTGGGCCAGAAAGACCTTGGTGGTGGGATTGAGTGCCCGCTTTCCCTTTCCTTCGCCTAAGGCCACATGCTTTTCCACGTATTTGACCCGGGCGCCCTTTTCGATCTTGAATTCGTGTATCCCCTCGTGCCCCTGGGACTTGGCGCTTCCGCAATGGATGCCGCAACCGGCGACGATGGTAACATCCGATGCCTCCCCGATGATGAAGGTGTTGTACACCACATCGTGAAGCCCCGCCTGACTCACAATGACAGGGATGTGAACCGATTCGTTGAGCGTGCCCGGCTTGATTCGAACGACAATCCCGTTGCCGGCCTCGTTGGTTTCGATGGTGATGTTGGCCGAGACCTCCCGGCCCAGAAGCTGGCCGTTTTTTCGAATGTTGTAGGCCCCTTTCGGGATCCCCTCCAGGTCCGCAACCGCCTTCAGCAGGTCCTTATCGATAGCATCTAACATTGTTCTCTCCTTCACAGATATCTCCATACCCGCATGCGCTCAAATCCTCCAGCAGTGCAGAGGCCCCGTCGAGATCCCCCGCATAGGCGATCCGGCCGCTCCTGATGAGGAGAAGGGTGTCCGCGGCCGCCAGAAAGGCCCGGTTATGGCTGACCACGATCGTCGTAGTCCCGTGGGTCTCCTGTTCTCTCTTGAGGAGCCGAACCATGGGGTCGATGGTCCAGAGGTCGATCCCCGTATCCGGCTCGTCATAGATGGCCACCCTGGGATTGCGGGCGATGGTGGTGGCCAGCTCCACCTTCTTGATCTCGCCCCCGGAAAGTCTCGAATCCACGGGTTTGTCCAGAAAATCGAGCGAGCAGATCCCGACGCGGGCTACGATCTTTGCGAGCGCGTCCTCGTCCTCCGTACCCGCAGCGATGGAGAGGAGGTCCCGAAAGGTGGTTCCCTTGAATCGGGCAGGGTGTTGAAAGCTGTAGGCGATCCCGGCGCGGGCCCTTTCCGTAATGCCGAGGTGCGTGATGTCCGTTCCTTCAAGGAAAATGGACCCCGACGTGACCGGATAGATGCCCATAATCAGTTTCGCGAGCGTCGTCTTGCCGCTCCCGTTCGGGCCGGTGACGGCATAGAATTTTCCCGCCTCGAAGGTATAGCTCACTCGGTTGACAATCGACTTCTGAACGCCCTTTTCAGAGGCTTCCAGGTCGGGCACGGAAAAAACAATATCTTTGATTTCAAGCATATGAAACCTCTCTTCTCTGAAATTTGATGTAGGAGGCACTCTACCACACTTTTCGAAAAAAATCTTCCACTATGTTTTGCCTTCAGTACTTCTCATTACTCAAGTTTCGCACCCCCATGATTTAAGTGGGGAGGCGCGAGAGGCCCAGTGCCATTGCTTCTATCAGAAATCCGTCTAAAGAGTTACCCGACGCTCGGGTCCGGACAAATGGGGCTATGCTTCAGTCATATCATGCCCTCAAAATCACCTGGTCGAACGCTTTATCCAAAAACAGGTCTATGACTCTTTGCGACGAGGGAATCCGTTTCACGGAAAGGACGCCCCCCGGCCTTTTGACAAGGCCAAAAAAAGAATGCTCCTCAAAAAAAAGCTGAAGAAGACGAGGCCAGGAGAGAGGGCCTTCTTGCGCACGATCTTTGGATTGCACAGAGAGGTCTTTCCACGAAACCCCCTCTGGCATCTCCCCATGAACCATTGTGCCTTTGAGAAAATTGATCAGCCGTGTAAGCCGGAAAAGGGTTACCAAATCCAGGCGGTCAAAGTCCCGGGTCTCTACAGGGAAGGCGCTGGAACGCCACTGGCTCATGTCCGCCGGAAGCACCCCTTCCTCTTCGCAACGCTTCATGAGGGCCGTTCCCGGGGAGGGATAGTAGATGCTGGGCCCGATCAGAACCTGGCGCGCCATGAGGTAGATAAGCGTATCCACCATCTCATAAAGCTTCTGCCCTGGCATGCCGAAAATGGCATAGGCGGTGGCCGTGAGTCCGGTTTTCACGGCCGTTTCCACGATATGATCAAAGCAGGCGGCGTCGGCGCTGGGCCTTTTCATGCTCTTTCGGGTCTGTGCGTCCGTGCTGACAAAAGAGAGGTTCACAGCCCCAAAACCTGCCCTTTTCATCAAGCCGAGAAGTTCCGAATCCAGTGACGCGAAAGAGACCCCGTTCATGGCCGACAGATAAAGGTCCTCTTCCCCGAAGCTCTCGATGATGGATTGCATCAGTCGCTTCGCCCTATCGAGGTCGAAGGTGAAATTGTCGTCCTCGATATCAAAGGAGGTAATGTTATAACGCCTTTGGCAGTCGGTCATTTCCGCCAACACGCGCTCGGGCGATCTGGGACGGAAACGATTCCCCATGACCAGGTGGGCCGAGCAGTAGGCGCAGTGATGGGGGCAGCCCCGGCTGGTGATGAGCATAGTGGAACGTCGCTTGCCGATGCGGTAACGGTCCAGGTCGAGCAGGTCCCTGGCTGGCCAGGGGATGCTGTCAATACGGTCGATGAATTCCTCCACCGGGTTGATTTGGATCTTCCCCCCGTTCCGGTATCCAATCCCCTCCATGTCGCTGATACGGCGTTTCTCTCGAATGGCCTTCAACAACCGTGGAAGACGAACCTCCCCCTCGCCCAAAACCACGTAGTCCACCCGCCCGCTGTTTAAAACCCCTTCGGGATCTCCGCATACATGGGGGCCGCCCATGATCACCATCCTGGAGGGATCTCCCTCCTTAACGATTCGAGCCACCTCCAGGGCCTCTCCGTGATACGGGGTAAAGAGGGAAGAGATCCCTACTGCGTCGGGTTCAAAGGCATCGATCTTCCGGCGGATTTCTTCCCATCCCATGCCAAACTGATAGAAACCGCTGTACAGCCGAAAGGGGCTTCGGTCATCGGAAGGGTAGATCTCATGGAGATGGGAAAACTGCGGGGGGAGCGGGATAGAGCATTGCCTGCCGGTCTGACAGTCCAGAATGGACGCCTCAAGGCCCTGTAACCGAAGGGAGGCCGCCAGATAGGCCAGACCGATGGGCTGGGTCCTGATCCGGGTCTGATAGAAATCCCTGACCGGGGGCTGAATGAGAAGGACCTTCATACCTGATGAGGATGGGTCACCCTACCCCATTTTCTTTAAAAGCTGGGTTGCGGCTGTGAGCATGGGGTCCCAGACCGGGCTGAAGGGGGGGGCATAGGCCAGGTCGCACTCGCTGAATGCCTCGACCGTTAGTCTCGCATGGAGCGCTACGGCCGGCGCATCGATCCGGTGAGCAGCCCCTTCCCTTCCTACCATCTGGACCCCCAGCAGAAGGCCGGTCCGCTTGTCCCCGACCATCTGCACGCCGAGCTTGGAGGATCCCGGATGGGCGTGGGCGCGGGTTCGGGCCTCGATGACCACCTCTGCCGGATCAAAACCGGCGTCCCTGGCCTCCTTAACGGAAAGGCCTGTTCGGGCCACCTGGAGATCAAACACCTTGAAGACGGCTGTCCCCGCCACGCCCTGAAGAGATACCTCTTTGCCGGTGATGGTATCGGCCACCGCCCATCCCCCTCTGTTGGCCCGCAGGGCCAGCGGGATCCAGGTCTTCTGTCCTGTCACCACGTGATACGCGTCCGCACAGTCGCCTGCAGAATAGATGTCCGCCGCCGATGTCAGAAGGGCCCGGTCGACGGCAATGGATTTCTGCAGACCGAGAGCGATCCCGGCGTCTTCCGCGATCCGGCTGTTGGGCGTCACCCCGATGGCCACGACGACCATCTGGGCATCCAGTTCCAGATCGGAGCAGATGACCTTCAGGGCATCTCCCGCCTTTTCAATGGCCTTCACCTCGTGACCTGAATACATCCCTACATCGTGGCGATCGATCTCCTCTTTGACCATGGCGGAGAGTTTTTCGTTCATCCAGGGGAGGAGAACGGGGCGGGGTTTGACCATCGCGACCTCGATACCTCTTGAATAAAGGGCCTCGCACATCTCGAGGGCGATGTATCCCATTCCGAGAATGACCGCCTTCTTGACTTGATGGTCTGCGATAAACGCCTTTAGCTTTCTCCCGTCTTCCAGGCTTTTGAGGCCAAATACACCCTCTTGATCGAATCCCGGCAGAGGCGGGATAATGGGAGAGGCGCCGGTAGCGATCAAGAGCTTATCATAGGACAACTGAAATGCATCACCGTTCACTGTCCGGCCGCTCATAGTCCTTGCCGCAGGATCGATGGCCTCCGCACGATGCCCGATCCTGAGGTCGATTCCCTGCTTTTCCCTGAAGACATGGGCGTGTCTGACCACCAGATCCTCGATCTCCCGGTCGGGTTCAGCAATGTTATAAGGCATGCCACAGGCACTGTAGGAGACGTCGGCCGTCTGTTCCAGGACAATGACCTCCATATCGGGCTGGTTTCTTTTGGCGCGACTGGCGGCGCTCATGCCCGCGGCATCTCCGCCGATGATGACAAATCTCATAACGCTATCCTCCTTGGGTTGGTTGGTCGACTGCTCGACCATTATCTCATCAGGGTCAACCGCTGCGTGCCGCGTATCTGCCTAAAATTGGCGCCCTCGCTGACGCAGCGAAGCACAAGGCCGGGATCCAAGACCCGGGTCCCTGAGATGGCATCCACGCCGTAGTCAAACAGCACAGGGGAGAGGGGGGCCGTATCCCCGAGGAGGACCACGAAGGCCCTCGGGTCGCAGATCCCGAGCAGGGAATCCAGGGTGTGATTGGTGAGTGCCGTGCCGGTGATGGCCACCACATCGGCCTGGGGAATCACGCGGTCTGCCGCATCCTCCTCCAGATCATCGCCTCGAGGATTTTTTTCGATGACCCAGAGACGCGCTGCCGCTTCGCGGACCCTGGGGAGAAATGGAAAATGGCCTACAATCGCCACCCGCTTCCCCTTCCCTTTTTCCATGATCAGATCCGCGGCGTTCAGTTCCAGGCAGGCGTCCGCGTCCACCTCGAGGAGGGAATTGATGGCGGCCATACCCACAGCCGCCTCCAGGATGCTGGCAGAATAGGCGAGCCGGACCAGATCGCAGGCGGTCTTTTCAAGCAGACTGCCGGGCTCATTCACCAGAGGGGGTTTCTGTTGAAGGGCATCTTTCGGAAGGGTCGCCGCCAACCCGCACTCCCGAGTCACCACCGCAGTATGAAACACTCCCTGACGAATATCGTGAACCATCGCATCCGTATTCAATTGCGACATCAGATCGTCGAGGATCTTCACGCCTCTCCCCTCAGGATTTGGTTCTATTGCGCTTTTCAATCGCCAATCACCAATCGCCAATCATGAATCGTCTATCTCCTTCATCCCCCGATACTGTGCATTTGACGGACGCATTTTCGTGGGCCCTGGGCCAGCAGCCCATGATCCCTGGGTTTGTTTTCAATGGTCCACTCGATGAGCCGCAGTATCGCCTCATCTCCCCTCCCCTCCCTGAGCGGTGTCTTCAAATCCGTCTCCTCATCCGAGAAGAGGCACCCTCGAAGGCTTCCCTCTGCGGTCAACCGAAGCCGATTGCAGACAGCGCAGAAATGATGACTCAAGGCGCCTATAAGGCCGATCTCCCCTTGAGACCCTTTTATTTTATATCTCTGGGCAGGCCCGTCATAGGGATTCGACAGCACAGGCACGAGATTCCCCATGGACTGAATTCGCGCATAAATCTCATCCGTAGAGATGAACTTGTCAGGACCCCACCCGTTTCCCCCGCCCACGGGCATCAGTTCGATAAAGCGGATGTGATAGGGGTTGTGCATGGCCAGTTCTGCGAAATCCAGTATCTCGTCATCGTTTATCCCCTTCATGGCAACCACATTGATCTTGATGGGATCGAACCCCACGCGTTCGGCCTCCTTGATCCCCTCCCAGACCTGTTCAAAGCAGTCCCTTCCGGTGATGCGGAAAAAGCGCTCCGGTTTCAGAGAATCCAGGCTGATGTTGATTCGGCAGATGCCGCAGTTTCGAATCTCTGCGGCATACCGCTTGAGGAGAACGCCGTTGGTGGTCAGGCCGACCTCCTCCATGCCTTGAATATTGCAGAGGGATTCGAGAAAACGGGTGAATCCCTTCCGCACGAGGGGCTCGCCCCCCGTGACCCTCACCTTTCGAATTCCTCGTTGAACGGAAAGCCTGACGAGGTGAAGCATCTCCTCATAGGTGAGGATATCGGAATGAGGAATGAACTGGATGCCTTCTTCGGGCATGCAGTAGATACATCTCAAGTTGCAGCGATCCGTGACAGAAAGCCGCAGGTAACTGATGGTCCTATGGTTTTTATCCTGCAATGGAAATCCTCCATGATATTTTTATGGGCTGGCGCTCCTGCGTCACAGGGGAGACAGTTCGGGTCGAACGTCATCTCTTCCACCTGCCGCACCCTCTGCCGAAACCCCTCCCCCTGCACCCGCCGCCGCACCCGGCGCCGTTGCCCATTTGAGAGAATCTCCACAGGAGGTTGATAAGGTCATCATCCATAACGTCATAGTGAAACATCCTGTTTTCAAAAGGTCCTTCGGACAGGAGGTCGTAGCGCCGCCGTCTTTCCTCGTTTCCCAGCACGTGATAGGCCTGGTTGATCTCCTTGAGACGCTCTTCTCTCTCGGGATCGCCCCCGTTCCGGTCAGGATGATATCTTAGAGCGAGTTCGCGATAAATCTTCTTGATTTCTTCGGCCGACGCATCGGGCCTCAGCCCGAGTACGCCGTAATAATCCTCTGTTGCCATGGTTCTCGACTCCGATGAGCAGTCTGACGGATAAAAAATGTTGGATTATAGGTCAAAATCAAATTACCTTCAAGACAATATCGCCTTCGTGAACGCCGATATCATCTGCAATGACCCGGCATTTTGCCTTCAGGAGAAAAAAGATGGGACGTCGCTCACTGGAAAGGGCCTCGTAATTCCCCTGGCCTTTGCTGATGATACATTCGGCTTGTTCGTAGATTCTTCTAAATTCGCTGCTGCACGTGTGAAGGATGGTCCCCGGGGCATCGGTTCCTGAAGACACAATGGCGGCCACCTGATCGATACCTGCCTGCAAGGCGTCTTCATAGGTGGCATCATTGATGACCGGGACGTCCCTGACCACATAGAGCACCGGCTTATTGAGTTCCTCGATCAGGATCCGGTCAAAGACGCACTCACCGGCATTGTCTCCAATATAGAGGATTTCATGGGCACTGGACATGGCGTCTCTGAAGGCGGGATAATCCCATATGGCAGGTTCTTTTTCGAGCGTCGTGTCGATTTCCCGCTCCAGGTCAAACGCCCGGTTGGGACCGAAGTCGATCACATTCCCGGCAATGGCAATTCGGATCGCCGCTTCGAGCCTGTCGGAAGACGCCTGGACCCGGTCCTTGAGCAAGGGGTACAATGCGAGGGCCTTTCGGGTGCTTTCATCCTTAAACTCTCTAAAGGGATCGCGGTTCCCCGTGATTTCTCCCACCTTCTGATAGACGCGTCTCCCGCTCTCCGGGGGCGTGCTTTCCAGCGGGAGATCTCCCAGCATCTTTCCGACTTCATCCAAGACCCGCTTGATCAGGGATTCGTCGTCGGTCGCCTTCCTCGCCGCCCTGAGGGCCTGGGACAAAAAACAGGGGAGACAATCAAGGTAGGTTCTCATTTTTCAGATCCCTCTGCCGCCGATTTCCTCCCCTGAAACTCTCTCCACATGAAATAACCCGACAGGGGCGCCCCTATTCCCGCGTCATGGCCGCGCCGCACTTGGGACATTTCTGCTCATAGCAGGGAATTCCCAGTTCGTGGGCCATTTTCTCGCCGCAGTTTGGGCAGACGCAGTACCCGCCCGGGCCTGCTGCAGAACCGCCTCCGAGGCCTCGGCCGCCACCCCGTCCCTGACCGCCTCCGCCCATGCCTCTTCCTGTCCCAGCTCCTTCACCCCTGGGTCCTGTTCCGTCTCCTCTTGGCATGGCCATTACCCTCCTTTCATTCCGAGAATGTTAAATGCCGATATCGCTTGCCAGATGTTCCCATAATTTCCGCACCGCTCGACACCCCTCGGAGCCGGGGTCGAACTCGGCGACGGTCTGGCCTTGAACCATAGCCTTGGTGAAGACCGGATCAAAGGGGATCCTTCCCATGACACGCACATCCTTCTCCCTGGCAAAGGCCTCGATGGCCTCTCCCTGTTCGGGGTTGAGATCGAACTTGTTGACGCAGACCATGGCGGGGATCCTGAAAAAGGCCGCCAATT
>CAYLJZ010000024.1:1502-3038 GCA_964384085.1 uncultured Desulfobacteraceae bacterium | reverse complement strand
AGATCGAACTTGTTGACGCAGACCATGGCGGGGATCCTGAAAAAGGCCGCCAATTCAGCCACCCGCTTCATGTCGTGCTGGCCAGATACCGTGGGCTCGGACACGATGAGCACGGCGGCGGCCCCTCCAAGGGACGCAATGACCGGACAACCGATTCCCGGAGGCCCATCCGTCAGGAGAAGGTTGAGGTTATTCTGTTCGGCAAGCGCCATTCCCTGCTGCCGGATCAGGGTGACCAGTTTCCCGGAGTTTTCCTCTGCAATTCCTAACCGGGCGTGGGCCATGGGGCCGAAACGGGTATCGGAGAGATACCACTCCCCGCAGGTATTCAGCGGAAAGTCGATGGCCTTTTCAGGGCAGAAATAATAGCAGACCCCGCACCCCTCACATTCGATGGAATCCACCACAAAATCTTCACTGATGGCATTCCACCGGCACAAATCGCGGCACAGACCGCACTCGGTGCACTTGTCCTTGTCAATGACGGCTGTATAGCCGGATTGAAAATCATGCCGTTCTCTGATCGTTGGATTCATGATCAGATGGAGATCGGCCGCGTCCACGTCCGCATCACAGAGGACCTTGTTTTCGGCAAATGAGGCAAAGGCCGAAACGACGCTCGTCTTTCCAGTCCCGCCTTTACCGCTGATGACAACGATTTCTTTCATTCAAACCACTCCTTTTCATGCAGCGAGGTTCTCGATACGATGATACAGGTCGAGAAATCTGTCCTTCCATTCAGGCATCACCTCTACGATCATATCTCCCCTCGAATAGGCCTCGGCCATCCGCCGGTCAAACGGGATTTCCATCAATATGGGGACCCCCTCCTCCTGGGCATAGGACCACACCTTGTTATCTCCCATGTCGGACCGGTTGATGACCAGCCCGCAGGGGATGCCCAGAATGCGAACCGCCCCAACGGCCAGTTTCAGATCGTGCAGGCCAAAGGGCGTCGGTTCCGTAACCAGGAGGACAAAGTTTGCCCCCTTCATCGAGGCAATCACCGGGCATGAGGTCCCGGGAGGGGCATCGATAATGGTCACTGCGCCGGGCCGGGCGTATTCGCGCACCTTTCGAATCAGGGGGGGCGACATGGCCTCCCCTATCCTCAGCCTGCCGTGGACGAACTCTATTCCGTTCCGGCGCCCCCGCTCGATCACGCCCAGTTCCCGGCCCACCTCTGTAATTGCCTTTGTAGGGCAAACCTCCATGCACCCGCCGCAACTGTGGCACAACTCTTGGAAAGGGAGGACAGTCTCGCCGATGACCACAATGGCCTTGAACTGGCATATCTCACCGCATTTCCCGCATAATGTGCACTTTTCCATATCCACCTCGGGGACCGGGGTGGTAATGGTCTCAACCTCTTCAATGGTCGGGTGGAGAAAGAGATGCGCGTTGGGTTCCTCCACATCGCAGTCCAAAACCTGGACACCGGACCCAACGGAGACGGCCATATTGGTAGCCACGGTCGTCTTTCCCGTCCCCCCCTTTCCACTTGCAATACTGATAATCATGCCTGACTCCTTAGTG
>CAYLJZ010000024.1:0-1402 GCA_964384085.1 uncultured Desulfobacteraceae bacterium | reverse complement strand
GTTTGTTGGGTTGAGCAGCGTATGCGCTGTGCTCCTTACCGGTACCCGCCCCCTCTCCTATTTCAGCTTTGCGCGCCGTTTGAGCTTTCAGCTTTGAGCTTTCAGCTCTGCCTTACGCCTGATGCCTGGCGCCTAATGATCACAGATATTGGCGCCGGCCACCAGGGTCTTTGCAAGATACTGGTTGGCCAGGGACTCGGGGGAGTCCATGGGTGCCCCGATGATGACCTCGATCCCTTTTTCGCGCAGCAGTCCCTGGGCCATTTCGCCCATTCCGCCCACGATGAGCACATTCGCCCCCTGATCATGAAGCCATTGGGGGATCACTCCCGGTTCGTGGGCCGGAGGGGTCCGCATCTCCGTCCCGATAATCTTAGTATTGTCTGTTTCGATGAATGCAAACTGCTCGCAGTGGCCAAAATGAGCAGCGAGTTTACCCCCGGACACCGGGACCGCAATCAATTTCGCATCGGGCGACGACTTCTTCTTGGGCGGAGCGTCTTTCCGGATCGTTGCGAGGGCCGCCCGGTCATCTGAAATCTGAATGACGGCGTCCACAATCTTGTTGAATTCCCGAGTGATCGGAAGGTCCGGATTGTCTAAGAGGCTCATGTCGCCGACATCGCCGTTGGATACGACCTGGGGATCGAGGGGGAGGGTCCCCAAGAGCCTCAGCCCTTCCTTTTTGGCAGTCAGCATTCCGCCCTGGGTCTTGAAGATGTCGATGGTCTTCCCGCAGTGTGGGCATACGAGCCCGCTCATGTTTTCCACAAGGCCCAGGATCTCCATGTGGACCTGTCGGCAGAAATTGATGGACTTTCGCACATCCGCCAGTGAAATCTCTTGTGGCGTGGTCACGATGAGGGCCTTTGCGTCCGGTATGGTCTGGGCCACGGTCAGGGGTTCATCGCCGGTTCCAGGAGGAGAATCGATAACCATGTAGTCGAGATCATCCCACTCGATGTCTGAAATAAACTGCCGAATGACGCCGATCTTGAGCGGTCCCCTCCAGATCGTAGCGGCATCCTTGTTGTCTCCCATAAGCGGCTCGATGGAGATGACCTCCATGTTCGGAAGATACTGGACCGCACGGGCCTTTCCTTCATGGGTGGCAGGGCCAATGGTTCCCTTGAGGCCCAGCATTCGCGGAATACTGGGACCATGAAGGTCCACGTCCATCAGGCCGACTCGATACCCCCGTTTGGCCAGTGCGACCGAGAGATAGGCGGCTACGCTGCTCTTGCCCACGCCCCCCTTGCCGCTCATGACCAGTATCTTGTTTTTGATTCTTCCGAGTCTTTCTTTTATCTCCACATCCTGTTGCTGATGCTGGTCCTTTTGACTTATTTTGCTTGGCATAAACTATGTTACCTCCGGTTTAATTTATAAAAATCTACACGTT
>CAYLJZ010000023.1:0-38005 GCA_964384085.1 uncultured Desulfobacteraceae bacterium | reverse complement strand
CCATAAATCCTGCCTCCGACCGGGCGTGTTCGGACAACACCTCGTCGAACCGATAACTGTCGGACTTCACGCCGTCCGAGGTGGTCTGAAACACCCCGAGGAACGTATGATGAGGTGATAAGAGGTGATAATAGGTGATAAGAACTTGCTTTTTTGGGGCTGGAGTGTAGAGAAAATGGACTTGGGTGTCAAGGAAGAAGAGGCCACAACATATTTGGCATCGGATCGGAAAACGTCAGCCGCTTTTTCAGGGAATGGGAGATGGCGCAAAGACAGGCCTTAAGGAATTGCCATCTATCGAAACTGAAGTTTCACAGGAATTGAACCTGGTTTGATCAGCCGACCATACGCAGCAGGGCCTCAACGAGAGATTTCCGGGGGAGTTTTTGCATTCTATTGCAAAAGGTATCAAAATCATTGCTCAATGCGGCCTTGGCAATAACATGCCTCAAATCTGAGAAGGCGAAACCGTGCGACCCTTAACCTTGTGCCGGTGTTCAGGGATGTTTTCGAGCCTTGAACCATAGATCCAAATGATGGTGGCAGCCATCATGGAGAAATTGATGTGATTGATCACAACATATGGATTCCGGGTTTGGCTTCTGCTGCTTCCAATGCGTTGGGGCCGGAGGACACCCAGGAAACAAAGGCTCAAAAGATAAAGCAGGCCGAAAAGATTCGGGAACAGGTAACGGCCAGCCAGGGAAAGATTTCGAGAGGTGGCTGCCGAGGTCTCAGACTGCCCCAGCAAGGCGCCTCTTTCTGATGTGAAAGCAAAAATTGTGCAACGCTTGACCGAGCAGAAGAAAGAGGAGGCCTTCCACGCGTATATTGATTCTCTCAAGGCAGCGGCAACCATTGAAACGCATCCGGTTGCATCGAAACCATCCGATCCCGGATAGGAAACGTATTCCACAGGCCGCATTGCAGAAGGGCCGGTGCGAATACGCCTTTGGACTCCCATGGACATCCTCCCTCCAGGTCTGTGGGGGCCTCCTGTTTCACCAACTGTATCTGATGGTTAACCCCGTTCAGCCGCATCCTTCATTGCCGAGTTTACCATGACAGGCAGCCAATTTTGGTTGCAATCAAGAAGGAAAAGGCCTATGCTGACGCGTCACCAAGGAGCGTGTATGGGCCAAAAAGAAAAGCTGCTCAAGAGGCTTCAGGAAAGGCCTGAAGACGCCATCGCCAAGACAATTCGTTCATTAAGCCCTCGTTTGTACAAAATCATTACTCTCCACAATGGGATAGCTGGTTCAGCAGGCCTTTCGATCGAGGAAGTTGCGACTCGTTTGAGCATCTCCCCGGAGAAAGCGGCCGAATATGAAAGGCAGGCTGTCAGGCAGTTAAGACACCCAGCGACCGGAAAGGTAATCGCCGAGGCTGCACGACTTCTTGACGTGGAGATGCCGCTCCTTCGACAGGCCCTGGCGCTCTCCGTGAACCGGTTTGTGTCGACACTTGGATACCTCAGGACACGCTGGAGCCAGTAGCCATGGAATGACCACTGAATGACAACCAGTCGCAGGGCACACCGAACACTGAATCCCGCTCTTCAGCGGGAAACACTGAAAACTATCTTACCGCTTGTTGTCTGTTGAAACGCCCTAAGGGCCTAGCTGGAAGGAATTCGATGAAAAAGAGCAGTGATCTAAATGGCGGGAATGTCCCCGAGGGATTGATTTGTTGCGCCATGTGCCGGCATTTCAGCTATTTTGAGAACAAGGCCGGGCACAACAGCCCTCATGCGCTGGGAAAGTGTGCGGTGGAACCCTGGGACGGAAGCCGGGGGCAGTGGGCCATGTTTCAGCACCACTGCAAGAATTTCGAAAAGGCCGCTGCCGAAAATGGATAAGGCCGGATGAACCGAAACCGAAATTTCTCACACAGAGGAACAAAGAACACAAAGAACATCAAAATGGAGGTATCAACCCAATATTCAGGGGTAAAACCCTTACGGGTAAATTCCGGAGTTCAGGCGTCAGCCTTTTATCACGCGTAAATTCCTCAATTCCTCAATCCCTCAATCCCTCAATCCCTCAATCCCTCAATCCCTCAATACCTCAATCCCTAAATTTCTCAATCCCTAAATTCTACCCCCACCTCCCTGGAATAGCCGTTCCGCAGAAGGTGCACCGTCCATCCTTGATGTTGAGCGTATCGATCAGGTATCCATTCCGCTGAACGAGGATCTTGTGGCAGTGGTGACAGTAGGTCTGGACACCGTCGTGCCCGGGCACATTGCCCAGATAGACATAGTGGATCCCCTCCTTAAGGGCAATGTCTCTCAGCTTTTCAAGGGTGGCGATAGGCGTGGCCGGCAGCCGGGTAAGCTTGTACTGGGGAAAAAACCGGAGAAAATGGAGGGGGTGGTCCGGCCCCAGTTCCTTGAGTATCCACCCGCACATCCGTTGAATCATTTCGGGGTTGTCCACATAGGTAGGGACCACGAGGGTTGTCATCTCAAACCATACCCCCTCGTCATGGAGCGTCTTGAAGGTGTTTAAGACCGGTTGCAGGGTCCCGCCGTTGAGGGAGCGATAGATGCCGTCATCGAAGGACTTCAGATTGACATTGGCCCCATCCAGGTATTTGCAGAGCCGAAGCAGGGGCTCCCGGTTGATGTAGCCGTTTGAGACCAGCACGTTTCGAAGGCCCGCCTCTCTGGCTAACTTTGCGGTATCGCACATGTATTCATAGTAGGTGATCGGTTCGGAATAGGTATAGGCGATGGCCGGGGTGTTCCGTTTCCGGGCCTCCTCCACCACCTGTTGGGGGAAGAGCTCCCTGTGCTCCACCTCTTCGGGCTTTTTCTGGGAGATCTCCCAGTTCTGGCAGTTGAGGCACCTGAAATTGCATCCGGTGGCCGCGATGGAAAAGACGAGTGATCGAGGGTGAAAATGATTGAGGGGCTTTTTTTCGATGGGGTCCACATGGACCGCGCACGGGTTTCCGTAGGCAAGGGAGTACAGCTTCCCCCCGATATTGACTTTTGACCGGCAGATGCTTCGGTCGCCCGGTTCCAGAAGACAGCGGTTCGGGCATACCTGACACCGAACGGCCTTTCCCTGGGTGGTATAGTAAAATCCCTCGATCGACCATTTCCATGGTTTTTCAGGCGCATCATGTTTGAAGATGTGCCCCTTGACACTCTGGCCCTCGTCGCCCTTTTTCCCGAAGAAACCATAGCCGGCCCCCGCGCAGAGAAGGGCCGAGGCCGCCAGGGCCGCCGTCTTGAGGAATTCCTTGCGGGTAATGGGGCTGCCAGTCGTTTTCTGGTCCATTGGTTGAGCGGTTGATTGGGTGGTGTCTGGTAGCATTTGAATGAGCCTCTGCATTGGGTTCCTGATTGGATTCAAGGGGTATTCCCTCGGCAGGTATTCCCCTCGGTTACGACATCCCTATCTTCCTCTCGCGGGGTGTCTCAGTCGCCAAACTTTCTCGTAAATATGATAAGCACTATACTTGATATTTTAACAAGAATCAAAAAAACGGCGGCCACACGAATCCCGTACAGTGGGACGAGGAGTGTTCCGGTCGCCAGGGTGCCGACCGCGGCCCCGCAGAGGTCAGCCGCAAGGCAGCCGGCTGCAGGGCTCGTTTCTTCCCCGATGATTTTTGCTGCGACCGGAAACTGGAACCCTGAAAAAAAGGAAAAGACGAAGCAGAACAGGAGAAAATGGAGGGGGGAAGGCTCGGTTTTCAGGTACGACACCCACAGGAAAAAGAGGAGGAGAAGGGACAGAATGACCATCTCCGAGGCGGTAATCTGAAGTCTCAGCCTGGCCCGCCATTTCTGGCCGGCCAAAGCCCCCGGGAGGAGTCCCAGCAGGAAAGCGGTCACAACAGCCCCGATTTCGAGATAGATGTAGCCGTAAATGACCTGGAATGTGAAAATGATGAGCATCTCCATGCCCATGGTCGCAACTCCCGTTGAAAAGAGGATATATTCCGACCTTTTCATGAACGCTGTATAGAGAAGGGTGAGAGCGAGAAGCGCTGCAAAAAAATAGCCCGGATGGGCGCCGTGACGTATGAACCATTCCTGAAAGACGATGCTCATGAGTCTCGGCTCAACATCGGTGTTGAGGGGTTCGTTTCGATCCAGTTTGTCCTGAAGCTGTTTCATCCTGTCGCCGGTCACATTGCCGTGGAAAAACCCCGCCAGGTAGTCGGTCGTAACCCCTTTGGCCTTCAAGAGCGATGGAATATCGGGATCCAGTTCTCTATCACTCATGAGAAAATAGGCCTGCTCGCCCGGCAGGATCAGGACGTGCTGAAATCGCCTTTGGGCCGTGTTATAGAGGCTGGAGAGTTTCTTTCTTCGAATATCGCTCAGGTAGTTGGGCGAATAGTCCAGATGAACGCAAAAGACGCCCCCCTTGGTGAGAATTCGCTTGGCAAGCGTAAAGAACTCGTCCGTGAAAAACCGGTTGAGCTGAAAGGTGTCGGGGTCCGGGAGATCGATGAGAATGGCGTCGTACGTTTGGGTCGTTTTTTTTATGTAGCGCCTTGCATCGGTATGGATGATGGAAAGGGAAGGGGACTTTTCAATGATGCCTGCGTCGTCGGCAGCGCGGGTCAGGGCAGGATCCAGTTCCACATAGTCCACGTGCGCTGGTCCGTGCTTGAAGACCTCCTTCAGGGTCCGGCCCAGGCCCCCTGAAATCAGGAGAATGCTCTCCGGATGCTCGATCTGGGAAAGGGGATAATGGACTTTTTCCTCTGCGTCAATGGTATTGGAATCCGAATAAAGGGGGAGTCCCGATTCCCAGAAGGTGTATTGCGGTCCTTCCCGTGTGATCACGATCCTCCCGTAGGGAGATTCAATATAACGGACGATATCGCCGTACTGGTCGGCGAGGGTCGAGCTCTCGAACCGCTGATTGGCCGAAAAGATGTAGAAGAGCGAACAGACCATCAGGACGCCCGCGAGGAGGAGGGGTCGCCTCTGGTTCCAGATCAGCAGAAGGGTGATCAGGATCAGGAGGGAAGAGGTGACGGCAATAATGGGGAATGGCTTGAGCCAGTAAACCAGGATGAAACTGAAGAGGGCTCCCCCGGTGATGTCGCCGATGCTGTCGGTGATATAGAGGTCTCCGCTCTCAAAGGGATGCTGCGCTCTATTCAAGACATATTGGGAATAGGGGAGAATGAATCCGGTAAGGAGGCAGTAAGGGGCGATGGCGAGCGAGATATACAGGAGTATAGGATAAAATCCCGGCGAAATGCCGTGAGTGAAGAGTATCTCTCTGAATTCCCGAATGCCGATGATCTGAATCAGGGGCCAGATGGCGATGATCAGGATGAGAAGGGCATAAATCCTTTCCCCACCCCCTTTCAGGAGTTTTGCGGCAAAGGCCCCCATCCCCGTCATCATCAGCCAGCAGAACATCACCAGGGAGATGGTGATTTCATTTCCGCTGAACTGGGTGAGAAATTCCCGAATGGTGAGAAGCTGGGTGGTGACAGAGGATATGCCGGTCCCGATGATGCTCCAGATGATCAATCGCTTCAGGTTCATCGGTCTCTCCTCGTCTCTACATTAAAAACAAGGCGCCACTCCATACAATCCTGAACCTCTGAATCTTGAATCTTTGTCCCCCCAACCGCTATTCCTCAAAGGCCTGTACCTGGTAGGTGGATACCTCCAGCCGTCCCTTTTTCCATTCATCCCCATCGAGGCCCGCCTTGAGGCAGAGGTGGCTTAGGAACTCCTCTTTGTTCGGCAACTGGTCCCAGACCTGCGGAAGGAATGTGGACTGGCGATATCCCTTTTTGAGGATAACACCGTCAATGCCGGGCCTCAGTTTCTTCAACAGGTCGTCGGCATTCGAATAGGGAAGGGGCTTTGGATCGGTCAGGATACTGATCTCGATTTTGACCCGCTTCCACTCCTCCTTGTCAAGGGGCCTGAATCGGGGATCTTTGAATGCGGCATTGATGGCGTTTGCTCGAATCCCCTCGATCAGGGATTCCTGGGGGATGATGTGACCGATGCACCCTCTCAGGTTTCCCCCGATGGTCAGGGTCACAAAGGTCCCTCTTCGCTGGTTGAAAACAGCAGGCAGGCCGGTATCCTCTATCCTTGGTTCCTTTTCGCCGGAAAGGGACTTCTGAATGGTCTTCCGTGCCTCGCCTAACAGATATTTTCCTTGTTCTTCCGTCAATTTCTCTGTGTCGCTCATATCTTCCTCCTTTACCCCTCCCTCATTCGGAGCAATGGCCACGGGAGCCTTCTCCCCTATCAAGGACCTGTCGTCGCCGCTGCCGGCAGACGGAAACAGCGCCAACTGTACGACCAGGGAAACCAGCAGCAGTACACGGTTGGTCTTCATTCCTTATCCACCTCGAACGCCCATCGTTTTGTGATCACATCAGGAACAGGTTATACCGCGAAGGCCTTTCCTGCGCTACGGGACCGCGCCGCTATCACTTCCCACAATTTTAAATATAGGACAAAATCTCGGGAGCGTCAAACCGGAACCCTTTTCAGCCATCATTTTTGAGGGTTTTTTGCCTGGTCCGCATAAACCGGCGTACGAGAAGGTGACCATTGACTTGAAAGGATAATCGCTATATAGACTTTGAGAAACATTTTGGGGTTCAGGCCTTGCATCACTTTGTTTTCAAGTCGTCATTCAATCAACAATCGCAAATCGTCAATCACAAGTCCCATAGAAACGATTCCAGACACGCTCTGAAATCGGCATACACCAAGGGAGTTGACAAATAATCGGTGTCATACCAGTGTGAAAAAGATCGTTCTAAAGAGGCATGGAGATGATGAAGGAGATTTCTGAAGAGAGGGCCGCGTTCCTGGCTCGCGATTACAGCCGGGGGTTTATCAGATATTGTCAGATGCAGGCCGAAATCGTAAAGCGGGGATTTTTCCAGTCACAGGTGACGATCGAGACCCATCACCGGCAGCAGGATGGTTTTATCCACGCAGGGGTCATGGCCACCATGGCCGATCACACGGCCGGATACGCTGCCTTTACAACGGTTTCCGAGGAGTACCAGATCCTGACGATTGAATTCAAGATCAATTTTTTGAGACCCGCACACGGCAACGCACTGGTTTGCCGCTCAAGGATCATTCGAGAAGGGAAACAAATTATTATAGCGGAGTCGGAGGTGTCGGATCTGACAGACGGTTCTGAGACCCTGGCGGCCAAGGCCATGGTGACCCTCATGGCTGTTCACCGGGACCGGTTGACATCAAAGGGCTGAGGCGATCTCCTCGGCCACTCTCTTCGCCGCATCCCGGGGAGAGGCCGCATCCCGAATCGGACGGCCGATGACCACATAATCCGACCCGTTCCGAACCGCATCTGCAGGGGTCACGATCCGTTTCTGGTCGTCCTGATCCACCACCGTCCAGGCCGGTCGAATCCCCGGCGTCACGATAATCATCTCGGGACCGATCTCCTTTCTGACCCTGGCCGCCTCCAGACCGGAACAGACCACACCGTGGCACCCTGCGGCCTTTGCCATCCGTGCCCTCAACAGGACCAGTTCGATGACATCTTCTGAATATTCCTTTGCGTATCCCGAGTTCCTCAGCTTCTCCCGGTTGAGGCTGGTCAGGACCGTGATGCCCAGTATTTTCGTGTTGCCCGGATTCTCCTGGGCAACGTCTTTGAGGACGCCGTCCCCCTCGTCGCAGTGCACGGTCACGTACTGGGGGTGATGCATGCTCGCCGCCAGAAAGGCCCTTTTGACCGTAGCGGGGATGTCGTGGAGCTTGAGGTCGAGAAATATCCCCGCCGTCGTTCTGTTGCGGATCTCCTTGAGCAAGTCAGGGCCTTGAGCGATGAATAACTCCAGTCCCACCTTGAACAGGCCCACATGCCCCTCCAGTGTCTCCACAAATGAGATGGCCCGATCGTAATCCGGGACATCCAGTGGAAAAGCGATGTAATCTTGAGGTGATTTCACAGCATTACCCTATTCAGTCGATTGATGATTATCGGTTGATGATTGATGTTCGTAAAAAGCTGCAACCGATTTTCGATGCTGGTTACTGGTTGCTCGTCGCTGGATAAACGCCTTGCGACGCTTCAGTCACCTCTGTCCTTTGACGCTGGACTTGACACATTTCGCTATAGAAATTAATAGACAATCGTATAAAAAGCAACTATATTGCATCCGTTCAAGCTCAAGCCACCGTAGCTCAGTCGGTAGAGCACCTCACTCGTAATGAGGATGTCTGCGGTTCGATTCCGCACGGTGGCTCCAGCCAAATCACCAGGTCACACCTCCTTCCAAAGATTCCACTCTCCCATCGCAGGCCCTGAATTCCTGACCAAAGATAGTTGAGATCTGAATTCTGCTGCTACTGAGCCGTTTCAGGTATCAGGCTGTCGATCTTTCAGTGAACCCTGTTAGGCATGTTTAAATGTGTCTTGGCCTTGCGTTGCTCAGGACTGGTTTGAGAAACGGCACGGGTAGGGTTATGAACACGCCTCCTCCTACAACTGGAACGACATGAAGGGATATCACTATCTGATGAGTCCGGGGTATTTTATCAATGTCCGGGTCGTCTACTTCGAATTGGCGACAGTGCCTTCAGTTGTTTGATGGCGGTAGTGGGATCTCCGGTCCTTCAAAAAAGGCATGGCGGAGCGAACCTCCTCCACCCGTTGCGGATGGATATCTCCCATGACGAGGCCCTCCCTGTCACCGCCATGGGCAACGAGTTCTCCTGCGGCATCGACGATAGCGGATCCGCCTGAGAACCGGTGGCCGCCTCCCTCTCCCACGCGATTGACGCCGACCACATAAAGCTGATTTTCCACGGCCCGTGCCGGAAGGAGGATGTCCCAGTGGCGCTGACGCACCGCCGGCCAGGAGGCGACCACCAGGACGAGACCGCATCGGTCTGCCAGTGGACGGAATACCTCCGGGAAGCGAAGGTCGTAACAGATAAGGCACGCAACCTCCATGTCGTCCAAATGAAAAGAGACCGTGTGATCTCCGGAAACGTAGTGCCGGTCCTCTTGAAGGAGCCCGATTGGGTGGATCTTGGCATAAAGGGCCATATCACCGCCGTTCCGGTCCACTGCCAGGGCGACGTTCTGGGGTCGGCCCTTTTCCCTTTCAAGGACAAATCCTCCCACGATCCCCATTTCAAGATCTTTGGCCAGGCCTCGAAACAGGGCAGGGGTAGGGCCGTCCATAGGTTCAGCCGTTACCGATGTATCCATGGAGAAGCCGGTAGCGGCCATCTCGGGAAAGACCACCAGGTCCGCCCCCGCCTCCTTTGCTGTGGCGGCCATGCGCCGAATCCTGGCATGATTGGCATCCCGGTCGTGCCACACAATGTCCATCTGGGCTGCTGCCACCCTCATTTGAACCACCTCCGAAGCCTTTGGATGCCCTCGTGCAGGGTCTCCTCCTTTTTTGCAAAGCAGAATCGAACCAGATGTCTTCCGTTGCGCCGGTTTTCCCAAAAGACCGAGCAGGGGATAGCGGCGACCCCCGCCTTTTCAGGGAGCATGCGGCAGAAGGACAGGTCGTCGTCGAACCCCAAGGGGGTGATGTCGGCCACTACATAGAAGGTCCCATTCGAGTGGAGGACTCGAAAGCCCAGTTCCTTCAAGGCCTGGGTCAACAGATCCCGCCTGCACGTGTAGTCAGAAAGAAACTGCGTGAAATAGCTGTCTGGAAAATCCATGGCATAGGCCATGGCCTCTTGAAGGGCCGATTGGCCGGAGAAGACGATGAACTGATGGCTCATACGCACCGCCTTTGAGAGGCCCGGGGCTGCAACGACATACCCTATCTTCCAGCCGGTCATGGAAAAGGTCTTGGCCGTGGATGAGACGACAAAGGCCCTGTCCTGAAGGGAGGGGACGGAGAGAAGGGTGACATGCTTTTTGCCGTCATACACCAGATGCTCGTAGACCTCATCGCCGATGGCATAGGCATTGTATCGCTGGCACAGATCGCCGATAAAGGCCAGTTCCTCTCTGCTAAAGACCTTGCAGCAGGGGTTCTGGGGGTTGTTGATGATAATGGCCTTTGTCCTTGAGGAGAACGTCTCCGCCAGCTTTTCCTTTGGAAGATCAAAGGCATCCCCCTCAAGCGACACATACCGTATGCGCGCGTGGGCAAGGGCTGAGATCGGCGCGTAGGTATCGTAGGCAGGCTCCAGAAGGATAACCTCGTCATCCGGTTCCAGAATGCCCAACAGGGTGGCGCACAGGCCCTCGGTGGCCCCCGATGTGACAGTGATATCGGTTTCAGGATTCACGGTAACCCCGTAGAATCTCTCCATCTTGCGAGCCACTCCCTCCCGCAGGGACAGAATGCCCATAGAGAGCGCATATTGATTGGGCCCCCTCAAAATGGCGTCCGCAGCCCGCTGACGAATCTCCTCCGGCCCGTCTACCTCAGGAAAGCCCTGTGAAAGGTTCACTGCGCCATGGGCATTGGCGAGGACGGTCATCTCCGTAAAAATGGATGTACCGTAGGGGCGAAGTGCATTCACCACCACATCCGTTTCTTGCCCCGATGGATTGTTGCCCATAGAAAAACCTCCTGCTCCGTAATGATGGCTCGTCTGAGCCTGTGCCCCCTTAAACCGCAGAAATGAAAAAAAGTCAAATGAGATTTGTGACGATTGTCGATTGTGGATCGGTGATTTGACTTGAACCCAGCTAACCCGTTACCAGATTTCTTGTTTTTTGTGATAGAAAACCACGGAACACGTCACTGCTAACGATCCGCAACCGGAAGCGGGAAGGAAGCGAGAAGGCAATAGAGTAAGATTGTCAGCCTGCAACGAGGAACAAGCAGGCAGCAACGAGAGGCGAGAAACCGGCTGTTACGCGCGTTCGGTCACCGAGGGGATGTCGAATCGGCCCTGTATGGCCTCGATAGCGCTTGTCATTTGGGCAGATGGGACGACCCCGGTGATGGATGCGATGGTGCAGCTCAGCCCCAGGAGGACCACATGGCCGGCCTCAAACGCCGTGAGAAGTTCACTCACGATGCCATAGCGATCGCCAAAGTGAGGTCCGTTCATGGAAAAGGTGGATGCCGGCGAAATGCTCGCGAGCGCTGCAAGGGGGGCCGCCTCGCGCAGCGTCTCTTGGCAAAGATCTTCCTCTGATAGAGAGAGACAGAAAGAGACCTGTTCCTGGTCCGTCGCCTTGCAAGGGCTGGCGACCAGAAAGGTGAGAGAGAGACCGGGCCGGGCCAGTCGGCCGAAGACAGGGCCCAGTGACGCGACCTGTCCTTTGTCGAGTTTTACCTGAAGCAAGGCCTGCTGATCCTGATACTCGAGCCCGTAGACCTTTGGCCGCTTCTCCTGATAGGAGGCGACTACCTCCTTGTAGAGCTGTTCCTTTCCCTTTTGGGCCAGTTTCCAGTCGGCCGGAGTGCGGTAGGCGCTGAAGGTGAATGGCCCAAACAGGGCACTGCTGGCCTTGCCAAGGAGATCCTGATCAATGACCACTGAGATGGCAGAGGGAGAACTGGCCATGGCATCGGCGGAAACGCCCTCCCGGTCGAACGCCTCGAATAGCGCGCGGGTAATCTCCGGATTTTTCCGGTGCGGAAAAATGGAGAGGACGGCGCCCCCTGTCTGAAAGGGCGGCTTTTTGTTGAGGCCCTTCTCGATTGCAGCCAATGCCTTCCCTGAATCCTCGGCCTCGACCACTATGGTGATACCCCAGCCATCGTCGTCAAGGACGCAGGTCGCATAGGGAAGATTGATATTCTGATCGGCGAGTACACGAAAAACATGGGCTGGGAAATCGCCGGACTCTTTGGGAGAGACCAGTGATATCCTCGCCACATCTTTCAGGACCTTGAATCCGCCGAGTTTTTCAGGGATCGGCATGGAAAAACCTGCGCCCACTCAGAGCACGTCGGCCCCGCGTCTCGAGACGCGCGCGTCCCGTGACCGTCATTTATTGTTATCCGTTCCATGCAATACTGACCGTTACGGAAACGATCCGCTTTTACAATAGCGTGCTGAAGATACTCGTCCCAGACCTCCATGGTCTACAGGAGCGCGGTCACGACTTTCCAGAGCCCCTCCGTATCGATCGGCTTCGCAATGTAGTCGTCTGCCTCGGTGGACATGCCATCCGCGTGGGTGTAGGTGGTCGTGGGGACCGCCTCGCCGACCGCGGTGAGGAGAACGACGGGGATATCCCTTGTGGCGTCGTTCCCCTTCAGCTCCGAACAGAGAACGTACCCATCTTTTCGAGGCATCATGACATCCAGGATCACCAGATCCGGCCGTCTGGCCTTGATGGATTCCTCCCCCTCGATGCCATCATAGGCCTGACCCACCTCGCAGCCTTTGCTCTCCAGCATCATGGAAACCGTCTCCACCAGATCCGGGTCATCGTCTACCACCAGAATATATTTCTTATCCATATCCAACCCTCCTTTCCTTATCGTCGGTCAATGGTTAGGTACTATGCCTTTCAGGCCAGTTGCCGAATATCCATTTCAGCGTCCCGGCATTCCAGAATCCCCAAAATTCCTGAATCCCTCAATCCCTCAATCATCGACCTTTGGCCTCGGATACAGGCCGCTCCGCTCGACGATCTCCGGGACCATTTCCTCCCACTCGATGGCCATAATGTGAAAGCCCCGAACCCCCTCGCATTCTTTCAGCCGCTGAATGGTCTCAACACAAATGTTGATGCCTTCCTCGGGCTGTTTCTCCTTGGGAACGCCAGCCATCCTCTTGACTACCTCATCCGGCACATCCATTCCCGGAACGCGGTTCTTCATGTATTTCGCCATACCGGCGGATTTGAAAGGGGTCACGCCGGCCATGATGTAGACCTTTTCATGGAGGCCCCGGTCCCGGGCCAGCTTCATCCAGAGTTCGAATTTGTCCAGATTGTAGATGCACTGGGTCTGAATGAACTCGGCCCCGGCTGCGATCTTTTTGGCCAGACGGGGGACCCGGATCTCAAAAGGGTCGGCAAAGGGGTTGGCGGCCGCGCCCACGAACATGCGGGGGGGCCGCTGGATGTCCTCTCCCCCTAAAAATGTGCCTTCATCGCGCATGTGCCTGACGGTCTGAATCAACTGCATGGAGTCGATGTCGAAGACATTCTGGCCCTGGGGGCAGTCGCCGAACTTCTGGTGGTCCCCCGAAAGGCAGAGGATATTGTGGATATCAAAGGCCGCGGCTCCCAGGATATCGCTCTGAAGGGCGATCCGGTTGCGGTCCCTGACCACCATCTGGAGGGTCGGCTCAAGCCCCATCTGCTTGAGATGGATGCATGCAGCGAGGCTGCAGAGCCGGGTCACGCTCGTCTGGTTGTCTGTGATATTGATGGCGTCCACATGCCCTCTGATCATCTCGGCCTTTTTGGTGATCACCCCCATGTCGCTCCCCCTCGGGGGGCCGCATTCGGATGTGACGGCCAGTTGGCCGGAGTCGAGGATCTTTTCAAGCCTGCTCGGTGTCTTTACGCTCATTGTCTCACGTCCTCCCTCACCACCCTCCTGGGCCCGCCGGCCCGTTCCGTTGACCAGTCCTTGATCGGGGCGATCAGTTCATACTCGTCCAGTCTCCCCAGTTCCTTCAACCGATCGATGATGAGCTGCCAGGCGCAGTCCAGGTCTTTGCTGATCTCGCATTTCCCTTTGGTGGAACCGCCGCAGGGTCCGTTTAAAAGCCGTTTGGCGCAGCGGGATATGGGGCAGATCCCCGCGGTCTTCCCCAGGATGCACTGGCCGCACCCCTGGCACCGTTCGCTCCAGACCCCCCGCTCCTCGGTCACCCCCATAAAGCACGTGTTGACGCCGGGATAGACCGGGGTCCGGAAATAGGTCTCGGCCATAAACTGGACGCCCACGCCGCAGGCCAGGGAGAGGACCGCGTCATACTGATCGATTCTGTTCCGAAGCTCTTCCAGGTATTCGTGATCGCACTGCCTTTCGAGCGTGACCTCGTCGATCTGAACCTTCTTCCCCTGGTTCATGAAATACATGCGCAGGGCCGATGCCAGGATGCCCACCTCCTTTTTGCCCCCGGCCTCGCACACGGTCACGCACTCATTGCACCCTGCAACAAGGATTTTTTGATAATCCTTTACCATCTCAATAAGTTCCTCGATCGGTTTCTTTTCCGCGACAATCATCGGATTGTTCCTCCTTCCCCTTATGCCGCCTGCCGGTGCATGGCGGTCTTGATCGGGTTGGGTCCCAGCTCTTTAATCTTGTTGGTCATCTCCACTGCATACTCTGCAAACCGGGTCCCCTCGCCCGAGGAGAGATTGAACATCTTGACCCGGTCGCCGCCGACCCCGATGGCGTTGAGAATGGCCCTGGCCTGATCCACCCGTCTGCGGGCATTCAGGTTGCCGTTCTCGAAGCGGCACTCCCCCTCCAGGCAGCCCACCACATAGACCCCGTCGGCGCCCTTTTCAAAGGCGCGAAGGATGTGGAGGACATCTACCTTTCCGGTGCAGGGCACGCGGATAATGCGGATGGTATCCGGATACCTGAGACGCATCGAACCTGCCAGGTCCGCGGCGGTGTATCCTCAAAAGTTGCAGCAGAAGGCGACAATGATCGGATGAAACGCTTCCATGTAAAGACTCCTTCCAAGAATCAGCAGTCAGGGGCCAGGGGTCGGCGGTCAGGAATCCGCGACCCGTAATCAGCAACCGCTAAACCCAATAAATCCAACAAACCAAACAAACCCAATGAACTCAAATCACCCCTTCAAGGAGGGCGTCCACCTTGCTCATGACCTGATCGTCTTCATACCAGTTGAGTTCAATGGCCTTGGCCGGGCATTCGGCCGCGCAGATCCCGCAGCCGTGACAGAGGGCCTCGTCGATCTCGCTGACCCCGTCCGCATTGATCCGGGGTACACCGAAGGGACAGACCCTGACGCAGACCAGACATGCGGCGCATCGTTCCGGGTCTACCCTCGCGGTTACGGCCGAGAGGCGGATCTCGGCCTGAGACAGGAACGTGGCGGCCCTGGATGCCGCTGCCATGGACTGGGAAACGGCCTCGGATATGAGCTTGGGGCCATGGGCGGTTCCGCACAGAAAGATCCCTTCGTTGGCCAGGTCCACCGGCCTCAGTTTGACGTGTGCTTCAATAAAGTACCCGTCATCGTTTCGAGGGAGCTTGAGGATAGTGGCCAGTTCATCGGTATCCTCGGCCACCATACCTGCGCTCAGTACGAGGCGGTCTGCACAGACCTGGATGTCCCGTTGGAGCACGTGATCCGTGAAGGTGATTCGTATTCCTTCATCCACTGCCTCCACACGGGGCGGATGTTCCTGGTCAAAGCGGCAGAAGAGCACGCCCTGCCGCCTCGCCTCCGTGTAGTATTCCTCCATCAGGCCATACATCCGCATGTCGCGGTAGAGGATAAAGACCTCCGCATCCGGATTGAGTTCCTTGATGTGCAGGGCGTTCTTGACCGCACTCTGACAGCAGACCCGGGAGCAGTTGGGATGTTCCTCATTGCGAGACCCGACGCACTGGATCATCACCACCCGGTTGAGGTCGGATGCCCCTTTCAGCTCGAGCCGCTTTCCCAGCCCGATCTGCGTCATGACCCGGTTGTCCTCCCCATAGAGGTATTCTTTCGGGGTGTATTCCCGGGCCCCGGTGGCGAGGATCACCACCCCGTGATCGATCTTCCGTTCGTACATGCTGGGGCCTACCAGGATCTCGGTGGTGAAGTTCCCTTTGAACCCGGTGAATCCCACGATCAGGGATTCGGTCAAGACCTGGATTCGTTCGTGCTGGGTCACCCGTTCTATCAGCTCCATGAGGTATTTCTGGATATCCGCGCCTTCGATGGTGGTGGTCAGCTCACGGGAGAGCCCTCCCAACTGGGCGCCTTTCTCCACAATGACCACCTCAAATCCTTGGTCGGCAAGGCCGAGTGCCGCATTCATCCCTGCCACGCCGCCCCCGATCACCAGTGCCCGCTTGTGCACGGGGATGTTTTTTTCCTGTAGGGGCCTCAGGAGCCCGGCCCGGGCCACGGCCATGCGGATCAGGTCCTTGGCCGTATCCGTGGCCCCCTGGGGGTTGTCTCCGTGGACCCATGAGTCCTGGTCCCTGATGTTGGCCATTTCAAAGAGATACTTGTTGAGACCGGATGCCTGGAGGGTCTCCTGAAACAGGGGTTCATGGGTCCTTGGGGTGCACGAGGCCACCACTACCCGGTTGAGGCGGTTCGCCGTGATGACCTCGCGCATCTTGTCCTGGGTGTCCTGGGAGCAGGTGAAGAGATTTTGGTCCGCCACCACCACAAAGGGGAGATGGGAGGCATATTCGGTCACCGCAGGGACATCCACCACCCCGCCGATATTGATGCCGCAGTTGCAGACAAATACGCCGATCCGCGGTTCCTCGCCGCTCACGTCTGTTTCCGCCGGCATCTGGAGGGTCTTGGTATCCTGGCCCCTTGCCTCGAACAGGGCTGCACCGGCAGCGCACGCGGCAGCGCTCGCCTCGGTGACCGATCCGGGGATGTCTTTTGGCCCCTGGAACACGCCGCAGACATAGATGCCTTCCCTGCGGCTGTTCACTGGAGTGAAGGGATCGGTGACGGCAAAGTGATACCGGTCTGTTTCCACCCCGATTCTGTCGGCGAGCTCGGCCACCCCTTGAGGGATCTGCAGGCCGACGGAGAGGACAACCATATTGAAGTTCTCTCCCCGTATCTTTCCGGTTTCCTCGACGTATTCTATGAAGAGGTCGCCGGTCTCTTCGACCTCCGATACGGAGTGGACCCGGGATCGGATGAACCTAACGTGGCTTTCCTCCCTGGCCCGGATGTAGTATTTCTCATAATCCTTGCCAAAGGTCCTCATGTCCATATTGAATATGGCGCAGTCCAGATCGATATGAGAGTGCTCCTTGGCGATCATGGCCTCTTTGATGGCGTACATGCAGCAGACCGATGAACAATATCCGTTTCCACACCGGTTGACGTCTCTTGACCCGACGCACTGTATCCAGGCTATTTTTTCAGGTTCTTCCCTGTCGGACGGCCTCATCAGATGTCCCCGATATGGCCCGGATGCACTCAGGATCCTTTCAAACTCCTCGCTCGTCACCACATTGGGGAATCGGTTGTAACCGAAGAACTCCAGACCCGAGGGATCAAACCCCTTGCTGCCGGGGGAGAGGATCAAGGCCCCCACATGGAGCTGGGTCCTTCTCTCGGCATCGGTGTAGTGGATCGCCTTTGCCAGGCACATCATCTCACACATCCCGCAACCGATGCAGGTATCCGGGTCAATGGCAAAGGCAAGGGGCACGGCCTGGGGATATTCTATATAGGCGGCCTTTCTTTCATCCATCCCCAAATTGTACGGATTAAGGGCCGTGACCGGGCAGTGTTTGGCGCACTCCCCGCAGCCGGTGCATTTGACCGGGTCCACATACCGGGGGTGGTGAAGGAGGGTGACCGAGAAATTGCCCGGATCCCCTTCAACGGATTCCACCTCGCTGTTGGTGATCACGTTGATGTTCAGATGCCGGCCGACCTCGACCAGTTTCGGCGAGATCACTCACATGGCGCAGTCATTGGTCGGGAAGGTCTTGTCGAGTCTTGCCATCATCCCGCCGATGCTGGTTGCACGTTCCACCAGGTGGACATAGTAGCCGGAGTTGGCAAGATCCAGTGCAGCCTGCATGCCCGCGATGCCCGCACCCACAATCATGACGGATCCGCTTTTCATCTCTGTTCCCTCTGTCATCTCGACCCTCTCTATGCTGCCTCAAATTGAGGGGCCCGGTTATGGTGCCCCTTGAACACGACCCGATTTGCCTTTTCCATTTCTGTAAGCATCCTCGATATCCTGACGAAATCCAGCCCGGTGCGTTCGGCGATATCCCTCACCGAGGCGTGGCCTTCCTTCAGCGCAAGGTGGATCAGATGCTGATGGTATTCCCGTTTCAACGCAAACGCCAGTATGGGCGCCAATCGCTCCTCATCCCATTGCCGACCGTATACATCGCCGTTCACAACCAGGGGAATGGCCTTGCCTGCCAGCCACCGCAGGGTCTCGCCTTCGGCGGTCAACTCTGCCGCGGCCAGCTCCAGTTGAAACAGATGGGGATCAAAACGGCCCTGGGCCTTGATGGAATCGACAACATCCCGGACGATCTCTGCAAATCGCTGGCCCTCTGCCGAAGAGCACCATGCCAGATGGAGTCTCTCCCTTCCGATGCCGGCGAGGTCCAGGAGTTCCCGAGTAAGCTGGATCTTCTTCTCTGCCTGAACATTACCATCCTGGTAATGGCAATCGCCGATGTGTCAGCCTGAGACCAGGATCCCGTCCCAGCCCTCCTGTAAGGCCTTCACGATGAAGACGGGGTCTACCCTTGCAGAGCACATGACCCTGACCGGACGGATAGCCGCAGGGTACTGAAACCGGGATACCCCGGCCAGATCAGCGGCCGCATAGGCGCACCAGTTGCACAAGAAGGCGATGATGTTGGGTTCGAAGTCCGCCATTTCCTTCCCTGTCGTATCGGGTCCCTCTATGCGGGATAAGTTGTTGGCCTCCATCATATCCCTCCCTTCACTGCTCTAACGGCCGCAAGGATCTGCTGATCCCTGAAATGGAGCATGTCAATGGCCTTCTGCGGGCAGGAGGCGGCACAGAGCCCGCATCCCTTGCAGGAGGCCGCGATGTTTTTGGCGCGGAAGCCTTTCCCTTCGATCTCCTCCATCTCAATGGCCCCAAAGCGGCAGAGCGTTGCGCAGAGACCGCAGCCGATGCACTTGTCCGCGTCTATCTGGGAGACCAGCGGAGAGACCTGGATCGATGGCCTGGCCAGGACGATGGCAGCCCTGGATGCAGCGGCCATGGCCTGGGAGATGCTCTCGTCGATCGGTTTGGGGTAATGGGCCATGCCGCATAGATAGATTCCTTCATTGGCAAAGTCCACGGGCCGCAGCTTGGCATGGGCCTCCATAAAAAACCCGTCGTTGTTCAGCGGGAGCTTGAATTGTCTGGCCAGGGACTCGTTTCCCTGGGGGACGATGGCCGTGGCCAGATTGATGAGATTGGCTGCAATGAGGATCTCCCTTTCAAGGACCGGATCGAATACGAGGACCTCAAGACCGTCAACCCCCTCTCGAACCACGGGCTTGTGTTCAAGGTCGTATCGAATAAATATGACGCCCTTCCTCCGTGCCTCTCGGTACAGGGCCTCTCTCTCGCCGTAGGTGCGGATGTCCCTGTAGAGCATGTAGACATCGGTCTGAGGATTTCTGTCTTTCAGGTCAACAGCCTGTCTGATGGAGGCAGTGCAGCAGAGCCTTGAGCAGTAGGGACGGCGCTCGTCCCTCGACCCCACACACAGGATGAATACCACGCTCCTGGCATCCTTCAGCCTGTCGGCATGCTCCTCCAATTCGTGCCATTTGGTCACCCCCGGGTGTTTGCCGTAGAGATACTCGTCCGTTCCAGAGGCCTGTGCCCCGCAGGCGATCAGGGTGACCCCGTGCCGGATGGCCTTTGCCTCACCATTGGACAGGACATCTGTCTCAAAATTTCCCACAAACCCGGAGGACCCCGTCACCTCGGCGTTCAACAGGACCTCGACTCGGGGATGGGCCTCGATCCTGTCCACGAGGCCATGAAGGTATGGGGCCACCTCCTTTCCCCGCCACGTCCGGGTCATTGACCGGGCATTTCCGCCCAAGTTCGGGGATTTTTCTACAAGGGTCGTGTGAAACCCCTGATCAGCCAGGCTCAAGGCGGCGGTCATCCCTGCGACACCGCCACCTACCACCAGCGCGGACTTCAGAACGCCGACACTCAGTTGAGGGATCGGCTCCAGAAGCGCGGCCTTTGCCACGGCCATTCTCACGAGGTCCTTGGCCTTTTCTGTGGCAACCTCTTTGTTGTGCGAATGGACCCAGGTGCACTGATTGCGGATGTTGGCCATCTCAAAGAGGTGTTCATTCAGGCCGGCATTGCGGATGGTCTCCTGGAACAGGGGTTCATGGGTCTTGGGCGTGCAGGCCGCCACCACAATGCGGTTGAGATCGTTCTTTTTGATGACCTCCACCAGCTTTTCCTGGGTATCCTGGCTGCACGTGAAGAGGTTTTCCTCCACGTAGGTCACATGGGGAAGGGAGCGTGCATATTCGGCGATCCCGGGGACATCCGCAAACCCGGCGATGTTGCTTCCGCAGTGGCACACGAACACCCCGATGCGAGGCGTCTGGTCCTTCACATCCGCCTCATTGGGGAATTCCTTCTCCCTTATGAGCTGGCCCCGGGCCCCTGCCAGGAGGGTGGCCGATGCGCAGGCAGCGGCGCTCGCCTCGGTAACCGACTGGGGGATGTCCTTGCATCCCTGGAGGACCCCGGCCACATAAATGCCGGGCCGAGAGGTGACGACCGGGAGGAAGTCGTCGGTATCTACAAAATTGCCCTCGGTGAGGGCGAGGCCCATGTCCCTGGCCAAGGTCACGGCAGAGGCAGCGGGCTCCATCCCGACCGACAGGACGACCATATCAAAGGCCTCCTCCACAAACCGCCCGGATTCCTCCACGTACCCGAGGGCAAGGGTCCCGCTCTCGTCCTGTTGACTGATAGAGTGGATCCTGGATCGTATAAACCGAATCCCCTGGTCCCTGGCCCGGTCGTAGTATCTTTCAAAGTCCTTTCCGTGGGTCCGGACGTCCATGTGAAAGACGGCCCCGGAGAAATCCGCGCCGATATGCTCCTTTGCGATTAGGGCCTCCTTGATGGCATACATGCAGCACACCGAGGAGCAGTATGGGTTGTCGCACCGGTTCATCTCGCGGGAGCCTACGCACTGCAGCCAGGCGATCTTTTGGAGCGGCGCTTTGTCAGACAGCCGGATGAGATGCCCGGCGTACGGTCCGCCTGCGGAGAGGAGCCGCTCGAACTCCATGCTGGTCACCACATTGGGGAGGTGGGCATACCGGTAGGTATCGAACACCGAAGGGTCAAACGAATCGAAGCCTCCGGTCAGGATGACCGAGCCCACCGGGATTTCCACCGTCTTCTCACGATCCTCAAAATTGATGGCCCCTGCCGGGCAGAATTTCTCACATGCCCTGCACTTCCCCTTCTTGAAGTAGATGCACCTCTCCTGATCAATGACGTATTTCAGGGGGACCGCCTGGGGATAGGGGATGTAAACGGCCTTCCTTTGGGAAAGGCCCTCATTAAATTCATCCACTGTCCTGGCAGGGCATTTCTCGGCGCAGAGGCCGCAGGCAATGCATTTGTCCATGTCCACGTACCGGGGGAACACCTTGAGGGTTGCCTTGAACTGCCCCGGTTCCCCCTCGATGGCCGTGACCTCTGAGAGGGTATGGAGTTCTATGTTGATGTGCCGGCCGACCTCGACCAGTTTCGGCGAGATAATTCACATGGCACAGTCGTTTGTGGGAAAGGTCTTGTCCAGTTGCGCCATGGCCCCGCCGATGGCGGGCGATTTTTCAACCAGGTGCACCAGAAAACCGGAATCAGCCAGATCCAGGGCCGACTGGAGCCCGCTGATGCCGCCCCCCACAATCAGGACCGACCCGCATTGCTGATGAGCCTCTCTCTTTTCCATCCGCAACATCCCCCGTTATGCCTTGATTGCATCCAGGATCTGGGGCAACCTGTCTTCCCAGCCGACCGTTGAAATCATCACCCCTGCCATCCCCATCTCCTTCAGATGATAGATGAGTTCTGCGGCAATCTGAATGCACTGTTTGAGTTTGTCCGGCGCCTTTTGAATGTCCCTGATCATCTCAGGGGGTATGGAAATGGTTTTGATATTTCGATCGATGTATCGAGCCATGCCGGCCGATTTGAGGAGGAGGACCGTGGGAATGACGGCCAGCCTCTCTGTATCGATCCGTTTGATGAACTGCTGAAACCGGTGGAGGTCAAAGATGGGGGTGGTGACCGCGAATTGAATCCCTGCCGTCACCATCTTTTCAAGGGTTTCGATCTCGATGTCAAGGGCCCCTCCGGTGGCGCCCGCATTGACGGTGGAACCGATGCAGAAGCGGGGGGCGCTTGACAGCTCAATCCCTGCCATGTCCCTTCCTCCCTGGAATCTGCCAAGGATCTCCAGGAGCTGCATGAGGTCCACATCGTATACCTCCCTTGCCTGGGGATGATCTCCATACCGAATATCTTCCCCGGAGACGGCCATGATATCCGTGATGCCCAGGGCCGCGGCCGATAGGATGTCGGCCTGGAGGGCCAGGCGATTTCTGTCCCGGCAGCAGACCTGCAGGATGGCCTCGAAACCATTCTGTTTTAGAAAGGCGCACCCCCCCAGGGAACTCGCCTTCATGACGGCATTGGCCATCTCGGGGATCACCAGGGCGTCCATCCTCCCCTTGACCTTGTTGGCGTTCTCCAGCAAACGCGAAAAATCGGCCCCCTTGGGCGGTTCGAATTCCCCCAGGAGAACGAATTTTCGAGAAGCGATCTTTTCCTGTAACGTCATGTCCTGAACCTCCGGGCTAATGGGGCAATCCGTTGACGGCATTGGAAATGGCCATCTCGAGATCTTCGATTCCAAACGACTGGATATGATAGTAGAAGATCCCCTGTTTTCGAATCTTGCTTTCCAGTTCGGCCGTATTGACGTCGGCGCAGACGATAACGGGGAGATTTCGCTCCATCCCCTTGATCACGGAAATGAATCCGCAGTCTTCCTCCAGGAGGAGGGCATGGAGCACGAGCACGTCCACCCTCTGACTCTGAAGGGTGAGAAGGGTCTCTTTCAGGTTGCCGGTCTTCAGGAGGGTGAACCTCTTTTGCTTTGAGAAGTCCTCTAGATTTTTAGAAAGCGCCTCGTCCGGCTCAGCAATAAGGATGGTCTTGTGATCGTTCATATCCTCAACTATCCTGTCCCACGCCTTTTTCCTTTTGGCTGACCATTGTTGTACACCCTTTAGCAATCTCTATGCCTGACAGCCGGAATCGGAGTTAATCATTTAAAACCAAATAGATGAGATTATCGAAACCATTTTGGCAGCATGAACTTGTTTTGGGGCATTTTGTACCACCTCATAGAGAGTTCATCGCTTAACAATTTGTTATCATAAATGAATTGGCATAATGGGTTGAAATCGGCCGAATGTTACAAAATCACCCAACGACCTATTGAATTTTCGATCGTCTCGCCATCTTTTCCTCTTTCCTGAACTCCGGCCTTTCACCCGGCCTTCTTATTGGCCAATCGCATTACCTCAACGATTCCCTTTTGGAAGGTTTTGAAAAGGCCTACTGCGGTCTTTTACGGGACCATCCTTAATTTGGTTTCAAAAAAGTGGCAATATGGTATAAAAGGATGAAAGGGGACCTTATCCCTTGATAACGGCCAAGGCCTTAAACACTCAGGTTTCACAACACAACTATGGAGGTGGAGTGATGAGAGAAGACGATTTTTTTGAAGATGACGATTATGAAGATGACGTGGAAATGATGGATGGAGACGAGCGGCAGGAAAAGATTCTAAAGTGGCTTGTTGATTCTCCCCTTGCGGAGCCGATTGAGGGCGGGGGAGCCGATTTCTTTGTTCGGCAGGGGTCGCCTGTCCGGCTGAATGATGGGACCATCGTAGAGGCTGTATCCTGGCTGGACAGCGAAGGCTTTGACGAGAGCCTTTTGGTAGAGGGGTATACCGTATCCACTCAATTTCTCGAACAGACCATGGGTGAAGTCATGATCTTCAGGAAGCGGCAGGTAGTCGATGCTCCATTCGGGTTCGACTATCTGGAAGAGCCCTCCGGCGAGGTTGACGGTCCGGATGTCATCCCATTCTGATGGGTTCGCCAGAGTCGAAGGCAATGGGGAAGAGACGATCAGCTTACAAGCCGGTAAGCTCCCTGCTCACCTGACCCAGCCCGCGAGGAAGAAAACCATTATGATTGAAGTTCGCATTCATGAAAGCATATTCAATCGTTATCCATCATTCCGCCGGGGGATCGTCCTTGCAGAAAACATGGATAACCGGGGGCACTCTGAAGGGCTTGAATCCATGCTAACACAGGTTGTTGCCGAGGCCGCAGAAAATCCCATAGATCTGAGGGGGGATCTCCGTGCAGTGGCTTGGATGGAGGCGCACCGTCACTTCCATTCAAATCCCAACAAGTTTCCACCGGCCCACTGCGCCCTCCTCAAGCGGGTCCAGAAATCCGGGGCGCAGATTCCCTTTATCAACAAGGTCGTCGCCGTCATGAATTACAACTCCATCTTCAGCAAGATGCCTGTTGGTGGAGACGACATCGATAAGGCGGGACAAACTCTTGAGCTCCGGTATGCGGATGGCGCCGAGACCTTCACCCCCCTTGGACAGCCGGATCTCACGGAGCACCCCGAGCCCGGAGAGATCATCTATGTGGTGGCCGAGTCGAATGAGGTGATGTGTCGCCGATGGAACTGGCGAAACGGACACACCACGTTGATCGACGAAACCACACGGCGTATCGTTATGAATATCGACGGCCTCGGCGAGGAGAGTGAAAGACAGGCCATCGAGACTCGGGATCGTGTCGCCCGAATGCTGGAGGAGTTCTGCGGTGCAAAAATAACGGCAACTCTCCTCGAACCTTCCTACCCATCCTGCCGCCTTGAGGGTTTGACCATGAGCGTTGCATCCGGATAGGAGCCAGTCGAAGGAGAGAGAAACCCTGACCCAATGGGAGTCAGTGATTTACCGGGGTTATGCATCGAATCGCCTCAGAAACATCAGGCATTGGACGCCTTGGGAGGGCTGACGATGGCCCGACCGTCCAACACCATGGTCCCATCCTGATTAACACAGGTTGTTCGAACGGTCACTCGATTTTTCTGATTCAGGATCTCAATAATCTCCACCCTCGCGGTAATGGTGTCGCCAATATGGACGGGGGCGAGAAAATCGAGTTCCTGCCGAATGTAAATCGTTCCCGGTCCCGGCAGGCTGACGCCGAGGAGACCTGAAATGAAACCCGCCGTCAGCATGCCCTGGGCAATCCGGGTCTTGAAATAGGTCTTTTTGGCATAGACCTCATTGAGGTGCGCCGGGTTGAAATCGCCGGTCACGCCCGCGTAAAGATAAATGTCCGATTCTGAGATGGTCTTCCCAAATTCAGCCCTGTCACCGATCTTGAGTTGATCAATGGTCTTTCCGATCATGAGAACCCCCTTTCATCTGCATCACCTGCCCAACCATAGGGAAACGACAGAAGTGCGTCAAGACAAAACGGAAAAAGGACGCTGCGTTACTTCTTGACGCCGCGTCGCTGAATTGGATAAGCTCGATTTCTCCTCCTTCGACATCGTGGAGAGAGACGGAAATCGTTGATGACAGTTCAGGGGTGGCAAGGAGGTTTTATCATGACAGGCATAACTCCAAGTGAATCATTCCATCTGAAGAACAGGATGCTCTTTGCCAATATAGTTTCCAACGCCATCGGAGTGGTCGTGGTTATCTTCCTGATTTGGCAAACAGGCCTTACCTCCTTGCTGTCTGAGGCCTATCACGTCATCCAATTCATTCACATGGCCTTTCTTCCATTAGCGTTCATTGTACCAATTTGGTTGGTCGTATGGTATGAACGTCCGATCCGGAGTTACCTCAACAGTGAGCGGATGGGACAGAACCTGTCGCACGAAGGCCTGAGCCAGGCACGGCGAAGGCTTCTCAACGAGCCTTTCGTCCTCATCGCAGTGGATTTCGGGATCTGGCTGATTGCCGGCATTGTGTACCCACTTGGATTGTGGATCTCGGGCGCCCCGCATGTCATCGCAGAGCCGTTTTTCATCAGCCTCTTTACCGGCCTGATCACAACGGCCTTCGCGTTTTTCGTTTTGGAGCACGTCCTGCAGCGAAAACTGGTGCCGCACTTTTTCCCCAGGGGCGGTCTCTACATGACCCCCAAGACCCTCCGCATCCGTATCAGCACGCGTATCGGCGCCCTTATTTTCGCAGCTAACCTCGTCCCGTTCTTTGCCATCCTCAATATCGCAGCCGGAACGCTTCACGAAACGGGAGATGCGGTCCACCCTATTCATCAACGCCATTCTGTTTATGGCCGTCGGCATCTGGCTGGCCTTCCTTGTCAGTAGTAATTTGAGGCGGCCGCTGGAGGATATCATTCGAGTTCTCCAGCAGGTCCGGAACGGCCGGTTTGACCACAAGGTTCGCGTGACATCCAACGACGAGATCGGCTATACAGGCGATTCCATTAATGACATGACCGACGGTTTGATCGAGCGTGACCTGATCAAGGATACGTTCGGCAAGTATGTGGCCGAAGAGGTGAGAGATGAGGTCCTCTCCGGACGAACGCCTTTAGACGGCGAAAAGAAGGAGGTGTCCATCCTCTTTTCCGACCTGAGGGACTTCACCCCCATGACAGAACAGAACGATCCCAAGCTGGTCATCCAGATTATGAATGCCTATTTTAAAGAAATGGCCGAAGCCATCAAGGAACAGGGAGGACTGGTCCTGCAGTTCATCGGCGATGAGATCTACGCGGTGTTCGGAGCCCCTGTCTATCGGCAGGATCATGCTGCGAAGGCCTTCAGGGCCGGGCTGGAAATGAGGAGACGGCTGACCGCCCTCAACCGGCAGTTTGAACAAAGGGGCTGGCCAACCCTGCGGCACGGCATCGGGATCCATACGGGTGAGGCCCTTGCCGCCAATATCGGCAGTCCGGACCGTTTGTCTTATCTACTGGTGGGAGATACCATCAATCTGGCCTCGAGACTCCAGGCCCTCACCAAACAGGTGGGAACGGACATGATCATATCGGCAACGACCCACGCCCAGCTAAATCCCGATGACCGGAACGCCATTGAGTTAAAACAGTTGCAAAACATATCCGTAAAAGGGAAGAGCAAGGTGGTCGAGGCCTTTGCGGTGCTTTGACGGGTCGAATAGATGGACGTGGAATCCCGCTGTATGATTTCAGCCAGTCGAAGGAAAATCAACATTCATCTTACAACAGGGCAAGCCGCAGCGTGTTGAGCCCGATCACCGCACCCCTTATCCGGAGGGTAAACAGGTCTCCGCCCATTTCCCACGAAAACGTCTTCCTGATTCCCTCGCCTGCCACCGCTGCGCACCCTTTCACCACGGGATGGCTCCCCTGGCTTTCCTCCACAAACCCTAAGAGGGCGAGGCCCACATCCGCCCCGGTCTTCTTTCTGACGCTTTGGGCCGAGGTCAAAGCGGATTCCGGTTCAAGTACGACCATGTCCTGACCGAGAAATTCCGCGACACGCACGGGATCCGGAATAATCCAACTCTGTATCAGCAGCCCGGCTCCGGGCGCTGTGAACATTCGTTCCGCCGCCAGACCCCCGGTAAACGTCTCCAGAACGGCGAGGGTAGCCCCCCGTTGATGCAGCAGGGAGTGAATCACGCCTTCCAGGGTGTCGTCGCCCTGCCCGAAGATCTTGCTCCCTAATCGGGACCGGATTTCGGCCGCCACCGGATCGATCAGAGCGGCTGCTCCCTTTTCTCCGTCAGCAACCGCTGCAATCCGGATCTTGATCTCCCCCCGAGAGGCCAGAAGCCCTACCTCAGGATTCTCCCCCGGATGGATGAGATCCTGAAGGACCCTGTCCACCCCGCTTTCGCCCAGACCCACCACCTTCAACACCTGATAGGTAACCCGCTGATCCAGAAGATTAAACCGCTTTCGAAGCCAGGGAATCACCTCATGGGTCATAAGATACTTGAGCTCCTTCGGGACTCCGGGGAGGCAGATGACCGGTCGTCCCGCGATCTCCGTAATAAATGCGGGGGCCGTACCCACAGGGTTCGATATGGCGATGCTGCCGGCCGGGACATAGGCCTGTCTTCGGTTGTTTTCGGGCATTTCATAGCCGTATCGCTGAAACATCCCCTCGATCTCGTCCATGAGATTCTGCCGGTATTCGATATCAACGCCCGCCACTGCTGCGACCGCCTCGCGGGTCAGATCGTCCAGAGTCGGTCCGAGACCTCCGGTCGTGATCACCAGGTCGCAGCGATCAACGGCAGACCGAATCGTCTGCCGCATTTCATCTATTCGGTCGCCTACAGATGTCCTGAAACGGACCGCAATGCCCAGACCGGCCATTTCGTGGGCCACATAGACTGTGTTGGTGTCCTCGATCTGGCCCAACAGCAACTCGCTCCCGATGGTGATGATTTCGCATGTGGGAGCGTTGCCTGAATGCGGTTCGAATGAATTATGGTTCATGAAAACCTCTCTGGATGCTGGCTGCCTGCAGGTTCCTCCTTGTGCCTCATACCTCCCGCCTCACGCCTCCCGCCTCACACCTCAATAATACGTCGACTTCCGCCTTTTCTCTCTCCTTCCGAGGGTAAGGCCGAAGATGAGGCCCACCAGCATCACTGCGCCTCCCGTCAGAAACCACGTGTTTCTATGGGAAGATTTGAGCTCTCCATTTTCCTTACTCAATTTCTCCGCAGTCCCAATGGCGTCCTCCATCCGCTTTTGAGCGATCTCATAGTCTTCCTTGAGTTTCAAGTAGTGACCGGACCCCTCCTTTAGCGACTGATATTTTTCCCGTATTTCAGCCAAGGCCCGCTTGTTTTCCTCCAGTTTTCCGTTCATTTCCTTTCTTTCCGAGGTCAGCTCCCCCCATTCTGTTTCTAATTTGGCCAGTTTTTCTTTGAGCCGCCCATTTTCGTCCTTCAATGCCGTGGCCTGAATTTCCCATGGAACACGCGACTCCAGGTAATCGCTCAGGATCCAACCACTCTTGTTATTCCATTTAGGCGCCAGGAGCCTGACTTGACTCCACCCCTTCTGCGAGTCCACAATCTCGACGGCCTCATTCTGGGGGAGAATGGCCAGGATCTTTTCATTGTTCCCCGGCGCATTCCGAAGGTTAATCTTGGTCGGATTGGTTACGTAGGCCTTTTCAGCCCGGCAAGGGATTGAACTGAGGCAAATGCACAAACTTACAAAAAAAACAGTGGTCCATTTAGTCATTTTCTCCGCCCTTTTCTTTTCTTATGACTCGGATATCGGTCATCACGGTTCCAGGGTACTGGCCATGATCGTCCTTTTCAAGATATTTGACCATATCCCAAAGGGTATTCAATGCAATGGTGACCCCGACCAGGGCCTCCATTTCAACGCCTGTTCGGGCCTGGGCCCTGACAAAACATCGGGCCTCGATCCCGCCATCAATAAATTCAAACCCTACCTTTACGGTGTCGAGAGGAATCTGATGACAGTGGGGAATGAAGAGATGGGTCTGTTTGGCCGCATTCATGGCAGCCACCTCGGCCACCAGGAAAGGGTCGCCCTTTTTGATCTCTCCTCCCGCTATCTTGCGAAGCGTGCCGGGGTTCAGATGAATTTTTCCCCCGGCCTCTGCCTGGCGCCGGACAATTGGTTTTTCAGTGATATCCACCATGCCCATGTTCTATCATCTCCACTTATCGTTTATGGGTTATTCGTTATACATCCCGCCGCTATTCACCATCGGACAACCAGCGACAAGAGCGTCTAAAGTAAATCAAGTTGATGGAAATTATCCATAATTCAGTTTAGATGGCGATAAGCTCCCTCTTTTTCGCGCCCCGTTTTTTAATTCGGTCCACTGTATCGATCAGGGCGGGAAAAACATGCTCACGAGTATCTCCTCCGACGACCACGGCCATGATATCGTCACCGACGGTTAAACGGCCGGCCCCCGCAGTTTCAATCAATACATGTAAAATACCAGGCATCTTTTTTGTTTCATTAGCTATTTTGTTGATTTCCTCCTGGTCGAACTCAATCTCGATGGCATTCACTCGATCCCCGCTGAGAGACGTCGCCCTCACCACGCCCAGATGGCTTGCGATCATGCCCATATCCGGATACAGGGGGTGCCCCTTCATGGCTTGAATCATTCTGCTTAGATCCATGATATCCTCCTTTTCGGCAAAATAATTAAACATAACAAATATATGACAAAATAATTTCAGACAAGAAAATTAAAACCAAAGTATACATAAGGGTGCCCGCGGTATTCAGGGGTTCAAGGGCCTCAAAAATTTCAAGATAAGACCCAATTCACAAATTCCTCAATCCCTGAATCCCTAAATTCCTCAATCCCTAAATTCCTGAATCCCCAAAATCCGTCAATCCCCATGCTCTCCCTTTCCAGCTGCCTCTGTCTCCATCCCGTTCAACCTGAAAAGCCTTTTTGTCAAGTCCAGATAGGTGTTGAGGCTGGATCTCCCTGCCCTTCCTTTCAGGAAGACGATCGGGTCATTCAGCACCTTCTCGACGATAGATCGGGTGAGGGTCTCTATGGCTTCATGCTGGGTCGGCGTGAGCTGATCCAGGACAGCGCGGCTCTTGACGAATTCGGACAGGATAATCGATTCGGCCTTTTCCTGCAGCGAAACGATGGTGGGAACCACGGCCAGTGTCTTGAGCCATTTTTCAAATTTGCCGACCTCTTCCTCGACAATGCGGCTGGCCTTGACCGCCTCTACCTTCCGCTGCGACATATTCAGGGCAATCACGCCGTTGAGATCGTCGATATCATAAAGATAGACGCTGGTCAGGTCGTGGACTTCCGGCTGAACATCTCTCGGAACTGCAATGTCAATAAAGAAGAGCGGCCGGTTGCGCCGCTTCTTGAGACACTGTTTCACCTGAGCCTGGGTGATCACATATTCTTTGGAGGCCGTGGAGGTTATAACAATATCCGCGCTGCGCAGTTCCGAATCGATTTCTTCAAAAGAGACAGCCCTGCCATTGAAATTTTCTGCGACCTCAACCGCGCGTTCAAAGGTCCTGTTAGCCACCACAAGAGAAGTGACACCATGCGTCAGCAGGTGTCTGGCCGCCAGTTCCGCCATTTCGCCGGCCCCGATGAGGAGGACCTGTTTCCCCTCCAGCACGTGAAAGATCTTCTTGGCCAGTTCAACGGCAGCGTAACTGATCGAGACCGCTGAACCGCAGATCTCGGTCTCAAATCTCACCCGCTTTGCGACGTGAAAGGCCCGATGCATCAGCCGGTTAAGGATAACCCCTGAGGTCTTTTCTTGAGTTGCCAGTGCATAGGCCTCTTTGATCTGGCCCAGGATCTGCGGCTCTCCCACCACCATGGAGTCAAGACTCGACGCTACATTGAAGATGTGTCTGACCGCGTCCATCTGCTCCAGCATGTAGAGGCACGGAGCAAGGTCCTGAATCCGGACACCGCCGAGATCGGCCAGGAGTGAAATGACCGATTCATTTGCCCCCTCTGCCTCTTCGGCGACGAACAGGGCCTCCACCCGATTGCAGGTAGAAAGAAAAAGCCCCTCCCGAACAACCTCGAGACGACGCATCCCCGCCAGTGCCTTTCGCGTATGCTCTGCATCTCCGCCAAGACACTCTCTCAGTGCAACAGGGGCGGTCTCATGGTTCATCCCTATGTCGAAAACCTTGAGCATGGCGCTCACCGGGCCCCCATGCTGCTAAAGCTGTGATATCCCCCCATCAGGAGACTGACTCCCACAAAGGTGAAAATCAACACCCCGAAACAGACAATCGACAGGATAGCTGACCTTCGACCTTGCCACCCCACAGCCAGTCTCTGGTGAAGAAGGGCTGCATAGAATAACCACGAAATCAGGGACCAGACCTCTTTTGGATCCCACTGCCAGTAGCGCCCAAGGGCAACCTGGGCATAGACCGATCCGGTAATCATGCCGATGGTCAGGAATGGAAACCCGTAGATGATGGAATAATAGTTGATGGCGTCGAGCGTAGCCAGAGAGGGGAGTCGGCTATACATCGAACCCAGGCGCTTCTGTTTGATCTGACGTTCCTGCATCAGGTACATGATGGCCGCCAGGAATGCAATGGCGAGGAGCGCATCCCCTGTAAAGACGGTCCCTACATGGATCGTGAGCCAGACGCTCTTGAAAAGGGGCTTTACCGGTCCTGCGGCCCACGACGGCATCGCCGAAGAAACAATCATCAGGAAGGCAGTCAGGGGCGCAACAAACGACCCCAGGACCATCAACTGGAATCGGGCCTGGATAACGAGATAAACGCCCGCAAGACACCACGCAAAAAACGAGAGAGCCGACCTGAGATCCAGGACCGGCGCTGTCCCCAACTGGTAATAGCCATACACCAGAAACAGCGTATGGAACACAAATCCTCCCACGAGAATCCAGTAGGAACACCTGAAGGCCCATTTCTGTTGCCTGATAATAAATAGTGTAAACCCGCCTGCTGCCATGAGGTAAAAACCAAGGGCCAGGCTGAACCACCAAGACGTCATGGAACTCCTATTCGCATGGATTCACAAATCGGGGAATTGTGAGTGAGATAGTGTAATCCGCAATTTCCATATTCATTTTCAGATGGTTATCCAATTTTTTGAATAATCGGCATGAAATCTACCTCTGCCGGAAGGATTCGTCTGAGGGCCGCTTCTACAAAAGGAAGGTCCCTTCGCGCCAGGGCCTCGAGGATGCCGCTCTCGACGATCTCGTGAAATATTCGACTGTTTTCCGGCTGGGGGAGTCCCATGGGGAGAAGTACCTTGCGCAGATCGCCCATCAGCCTGAGAAAGTCCGCATATTCATCCCCGAATTGGGCAGCGAGCCTCTTGCGGATCTTTTTTGAAAGGGCCGGGCTCTTTCCGGATGTGGAGATCGCAATCATAAGATCTCCCCTTCGAACAATGGAAGGGACGATAAAGGTGCAATCGGCCGGTTGGTCCACGGCATTGACCAAAAGGCCCCTTCTGCGGGCCCCTTCGCTGATCTGGTGATTGAACTCCGCATCATCGGTGGCCGCTATCACCAGGGAGACATCATCAAAAAAGGCATCCTCCATTTCCTCGCCCAAAAAACGGATCTCTCCTTTATCAACCATACGGTTCAATTCTGGAGCCAACTCTTTGCTGACAATGGATATTTTCGCCCCAAAAGCCAGCAATGTCTCCACCTTTCTTTGGGCCACGCCGCCGCCCCCCACTACCAGGGCCGTCATTCCCTCAAGCTGCAGAAATATCGGATAATAACTCATCCCCCAATCCCTCAATCCCTAAATTCCTCAATCCCCCATCCCTACACATACCGGTCCACCATGTCGGTAATCAGCTTTTCGACGCCCGCCATCCCCTCTTTGGACTCGATATTCTGCAACAGCCCCTTGAGCTTTCCATAGGTCACCGGGTCGGCTTTCAGGTCATCTGTCGAACCGTATGACCCGCCCCGTCTCCCCAGTCGGTAGATGAGCCGATCCATATCCGAAAGCGCCTGGTATCGCCGAATCACGTCCAGCATCTTTTCCTTGTCTTCCGGAAACTTTCCCATGACCTCCTCCAGGAGGTTCATGATGTGGTCGCTGGTCAGAATGCTGGTAATCCCATCCAGTGTCTCGATAAAGAGTTTGATCTCCTCCGCAATCATGTCGTCTGTCTGCATGACGAACGACCCGTCGACAAGACTCTCGTGCAACGGAATCCGACTGGGGACCCGAAGGCTCCTGAGTCGGATGAAGTGGGGATTGATCTGATTCAAGGCCCTTGCGGTAGCCAGGGCGTGTTCCCGCCACATCTCGTGACCCCCCAGCCCGGGCATCACATATTCCGAGAGTTCTATCCCTGATGCCAATACCTTCTGCCCTGCCTCGATATGCTGGGCCCCTGTGACGCCCTTTTTCATGATCTTGAGAAGGGGATCGTAGGCGGTCTCGAGCCCGATATGCATCCTGTCCAGGCCGGCCTGATGTATCTCCGTCAAAGACTCCACGGACTTGCGCACCACAGACCGCGATCGCGCATAGGTGGTCACGCGGCTAATCTCCGGCAGGGTCTCTCGCAGGAAAGTGAGGACCTCCACCAGATCACTGGTGTTCAAGACCATGTTATCCGCATCCTGGAGAAAACAGGCGCCTGTCCCGTAATAGAGCCAGATGGCAACACCTCGATAGACGTCGCTACGACCGCCGTTGCCCAAGATGGAATTGATGACCGCATCATTGACCTCTCCGCTGTACCCGAGGCTCCACGAAAGGGCCTTGATGTCATCCACAATCTCGCGAACCGTCCGAATATCGTCCTTGATCTCATCCACCGTGCGGAGAGAAAATTTCCGTCCTTTATAGACCGGGCAGAATCGGCACTGGTTCCAGGGGCAGTTCCGGGTCACGCGCAACAGAAGGCTTCGCGCTTCGTTAGGCGGCCGTATTGGCCCCTGCTCAAAACTGTATTCAGTCCGTCTCATATTGCATAATCTCTCTTCACTTCCAGTTTAAAACATTATCACTTGTGATCTTTCCTTTCAAGATATTACCTGTTTCCCATTTTTAAACCCCTTTTCGACGGGTGACGCCTCGACAGTTGCTGCCACTGGACCCGGATTACGACCTTTCCACCGGGCTTCTTCAAAATGGGAGCGATTTTTCTTGACCTTCCTTTTTTTTTCGATAAGATTCCGAACCATTAAAGCATGAGCCATGAACCATACACAGGACGTCCTGTGCGATAAAACCCTGGCAAGGCCCGCCACTCACCTGCAAGGAGGTTCAATGAAGATAGAGAGGATCGATCACATCTGCTTTGCGGTAAAGGATCTTGAAGAGACAAAGAGGGTATACAGGGAGGATTTCGGTCTATTCCCGTCGTGCGAATATACAGCGGAATCGGAGAAGATCAAGGTATCCCGCTATTACATAGGAGAGGTGGCCGTGGAGTTCATGGAATCGACCGCGGCCGACGGCGAGGTGGCAAAATTCATCGATAAGCGGGGAGAAGGCGTTTTTCTGATATCCTACAAGGTTGATGATCTCGAAAAGGCGATGACGGAGCTGAGGGATAAAGAAGTCGATCTCATCGACAAGAAGCCAAGGGAGCTTTTCGGTACCCGCTACGCCTTTGTTCATCATCCGAACAGACTTCACGGGGTGCTGACCGAGCTTCTGGAAGGTGATTTCGATATAAACAAATGACGTGATACAGGATCCGTTAGGGAACAGTGACGGATCAGTTAAACTCACAACCTGTCGAGAAAACAGAAAAAAGGAGATGAATAATGAAAAGAATGTTTCAAGGGGGAACGGTGTTGTTGGCTGTATTACTGGTTTGTTTCCTTCCCATCAACAGTTTTGGAAAAGGAACCTGTATCAAAGGCAACTGCAAAAAGGGCCACGGGACAGCCACCCTCGCTGACGGGACAACCTATACAGGGGAGTTCAAAAAGGGTAAATATGACGGGCAGGGGACCTTAAACCTTCCGGATGGTTCCATATATGAGGGTCAATTTAAAGAGGGTAAGCGATGCGGACAAGGAACCATCACCCGCCCTGATGGTTCAAAATACGTAGGCGAATGGGAAAATGATGACCCCCATGGACAAGGAACCTGGTTTTGTTCCGATGGCGGAAAATATGAGGGCCAATGGAAAAAGAGCATTTTCGATGGACAAGGGACCTTCACCTATGCCAATGGTTCTAAGTTTGTAGGCGAATTCAAACATGGCTGTACTACCGAAAAAGGCGCCTGGACATATCCTGATGCCGCTGCCAACGATAATAAATAGAGAGAACGACGCATGGCCTGGGCCATTCTTGCCCTTGCAGGGCTATTCGAGGCCGGCTGGGCCATCGGACTGAAATATACGGAAGGATTGACCCGGTTGTGGCCAACTGTTTGGACGGCCCTGGCGATGATCGTCAGTCTCTGGCTTCTGGGCATGGTCATGAAAGATCTTCCGGTCGGCACCGCCTATACGGTGTGGGTGGGCATTGGATCTGTCGTCACCGTCATTCTCGGTATCGTGTTGTTCGAAGAGCCTGCGAATGCCGCTCGGCTGGTCAGCGTTGGGCTGATCGTCTCTGGCATTATTGGCCTCAAGCTCGCAACACCGGTCTGACAGCCCGATAGACCGGAAGGTGAAACCGGCTCTGTCTTCCGCTGCAGGGGAGTGGGACCCGGCGCGTGCTCACACACTCAAGCGTCGGAAACAAGCATTCCAATCGCTTCCATATGACAATCGTTCTATCAGACGATCCACCTTAAAAAGGGAGAAAGACGATGACACGACCAGCCATTTCAGCGATACAGGCGATGGAAATACTGGACTCTCGCGGAAATCCTACCGTGCGTGTGTTTGTACACCTCAGCGACGGGACTGAATCGTGCGCCTCAGTTCCCTCCGGCGCAAGCACGGGCGAAAATGAGGCCATCGAATTGCGTGATGGGGACATTTCCCGATATGCGGGCAAGGGCGTCCTCAAGGCGGTCTCCAATGTGAATGACATCATTGCCCCATCGCTGATTGGCATGGACGCTTCCCGGCAGGTCGCGATCGATCGACGCATGATCGAAATGGATGGAACAGAGAACAAATCGAAACTGGGCGCTAATGCCATCCTGGGCGTCTCCATGGCCGTTGCTCGAGCAGCCGCCCAGTCAGCCCATATTCCGCTGTACCAGTATCTGGGCGGGGCGGGGGCGAGACGGTTGCCGGTCCCTTGCATGAACATTGTCAATGGCGGTCAGCATGCCGACAACAGTGTGGACTTCCAGGAATTTATGGCTGTTCCCATTGGTGCTCCCACTTTTCGTGAGGGGCTCCGCTACGTAGCAGAAACCTTCCACGTGCTCAAGGGCATTCTGAAAGGTCGGGGGCTCGCGACAAGTGTGGGGGATGAGGGGGGCTTTGCGCCAAATTTTGCGAGCAACGAGGATGCGATAGAGACAATCGTTCAAGCGATTGAAACGGCGGGCTATCGACCCGGTGAGCATATTGCGGTTGCCATGGACAGCGCGGCGAATTCATTTGCGCTCGATACGAAGGGAGAGTACGACCTCAAACGCTCCGGCGCCGGCAGACTGAAGAGCGACGATCTGATTGATCTCGCCGGCAAGTGGATCGCTGCCTATCCGATCGTTCTTTGGGAAGACCCGCTGGCGGAAGGGGACTGGGAAGGTTTCAAGCGGTTCACCGCTCGGCACGGCAAGGGTATAGAGGTCGTTGGCGACGACATCTTTGTCACCAATACTCGGTATATTGCCAGGGGGATCAAGGAAGGCACAGCCAATTCGGCCCTTATCAAACTGAACCAGATCGGATCCGTGTCTGAGACAATCGAGGCAGTGCGCATGTGCCGGGATGCAGGCTGGCGTTATTTCCTGTCTCATCGTTCAGGAGAGACGGAAGACGCCTTCCTGGCCGATTTTGCTGTTGCGATGGACGGAGGCCACCTGAAGACCGGATCGGCAAGCCGAAGCGAACGGATCGCCAAATACAACCGGCTGTTGGAAATCGAACAGGAGCTTGGACAGGGAGCCCTGTATTACTGGTCTTAGCGCACGGTGTCATGGGAAGGGGTTTGTTCTTCCCGCCAAAAGGGGCATGCCGCACTGTCCACGAACCACCAAAGCCTCCCGTTTTTGACCGACCAGGTCGAGATGAAACCATGGGACGACGCTCTGTTATGTCATGGCGAGTTTTCGAGCGATCTTGGCCACATATTCCCCCTGGTATCGCGCTCCGGCAAGCTCGTTCTGACTGGGCAATCGAGCACCGTCGGGCCCCGCGATGGTGGATGCCCCGTAGGGAGAGCCACCGGTGATCTGATCCATCACCATTTGGCCTTGAAACGCATACGGCAGGCCGACAATCACCATGCCGTGATGGAGCAGCGTAACATGGAACGTCAGGATAGTCGATTCCTGCCCCCCATGCTGCGTATTTGAACTCGTAATAACGCTCCCCACCTTTCCCACCAGAGCGCCCTTCACCCACAATTGACCCGTTGCATCCATAAACTGACGCATCTGTCCGCACATATTACCAAAACGGGTCGGCGTTCCAAAAATAATGGCATCGGCTTCCGCCAATTCATCCACTGTGCACACCGGCACGTGGGCCTGCTTCCTCAGGGTTTCAAGAGCACCCATCTTCTCTAAAATCCCTTCGGTCAGGGTCTCTGGAACCCGTCGAAGTATGGGCTCTGCATTTGGAACCAACCGCGTTCCTTCAGCGGCTGCCTGTGCCAGTTGATAGACATGTCCGT
>CAYLJZ010000022.1:0-38035 GCA_964384085.1 uncultured Desulfobacteraceae bacterium | reverse complement strand
TACCTGGATAGAATCTTAGCTTAAATCATTTTATGTGTCAACCGGATAAGCAGGGCATTTTCCCTCAGCACATCCCAGAAGAATGCTTCGAGGGCCGTGCAGGCCACAACCACTGTTTCACGGAGCAGGAAATCCAGGCCACTTTCAAGAGTCCATGATTCAGGTATCGGCATAGCGGCACGAGCCATCACCATGACACGGTCGTTCACGGCAGGTTGTATTGCAGTATTCACCGGCGCTCCCCAAAAAGAGCATATGGCCAGTCGCAGGTCCTCTTTGAACTCGGTCTTCTTCAGGCCGTGGAACAACTGGTAGAGCTGCAATAGACTCTCGGCAACCGCAAAGTTCTGGTTGAAGAGGGTAAGCGCTTGCATGACCTACTCCAGGATAATTTTGATGCCGCTCGAAAGCAGCTTCAAAAGATGGTTTTTAAGCTTGCTTAGGGCAGCGTCTATGTCTTGTTCCGTTTCCAGTTTCCCTGTGAAAATGGTGGATACCCGGACTCGTTCGATCTTATCCCCAGGGGCTGCCATTTCCTGGATCTTCTTGATTGCATGATCTCTGAACGCTTCGGCGGCCGCTATGTCTGTCTCCATCTGGTCTATGGTCGCCCTGCAAACGCCACAAACGATAGCCTCGTCTGGAAGATCAAATTCATGGATTGCCCGCTGGATCAACGGTTTCAGAACAGCGTCCCTCTGAGACTGCGTGATGGATGGATCTTGGGATACGGCTGCCCATTCCGGAAGTCCCTTGATGGTTTCAAGGGCCTTTGCATAGAGGGCCTCCCGGTCTTTGTGGATTCCTTCGTAGAGATCCCTGTAAAGACCGGATAAGTGATCGGCTGCCTGCTTCATGGTCTCAAGGGACTCATAAAACTCCTCCGCGTCGAGGAGCATCGATAGGTCAGATGCCTTCTCCTGCGTCTTTTCGTCTGGGTTCCTTGATGCAAGAACGGGCCACAGGTTCTCCAGGACATTCTTGGCCCTATGGATGATCTTTAGATTTGATTCAGAGGTGGCGTCTTCAAGGCGCAGAGACCTCGCTCGGGTGTCTTTGTAGCTCTTCCCTTCACCGGCAAGGGTCTTTACGCAGTCGTCAGGGGGCATCTCCAGAATCCCCTCCACGGTCTGGAGGTGACTCTCCATAACCTCCATCCCTGGCAGATTCAAGGCCTTCATACGTGCCACCAAAGGGAGCAGGTGTTCCTTGTCTTCAGACGCCAGTTTCTTGAAGGCTGCGGAGATCGCGCCCTCCTCGATATCGACCTCCTTGCCCGCGATCTCTTCATAGTTCCTGGCAGCATCGGCCAGGGTGCGGAGATCGATCGGCTCCCTGGGGGCGAAGGATGCGGAACGGAATGCCGGTACCTTGTTGAAAGGGACACGACACGCAGGATCGGTATGATTGCGATATTTTCTGCCCTGGTGGGTAATTTCCACGGCCCCGCCTCTCAGCAGGACAGCCAGCACCAGTTGGATCACGTCCAGATCCCACCCATAGCCCAAGCCCCGGAAGTGATTTTCAAGCATTTTTCCGGTAACCTTATTTCCGTATTTGTGTTCGCGGACCAGGTAGGAAAGAATCTCTTTGCAGATATCGGATGAAAGGTTCGGCAAATATTTTCCCGCGTGATTGCTTACAAGGGAAAGCCCTCCCTCTCCATCGTAAAAGACGGGCGTGAGGCCGTTTAGATTGGCAGCGGTGAGGAACTTGTCACATTCGTCGCCCTTAAGGTGTCTGATGCCCATTTCGAGCTTTGGGTAGAGATCGGGTATGATAAGGTCCATAAGCCCGGCAAAGACCTCTGGCATTGTCTGCCCCAGGGAAGAACCGTCGTGTTGAATACCCCTGAAAAACCCCGCCCCGGACTGAATGGCGTCTCCTAGTTTGGTGCGCAGCGTTCGGTGATACTTGTCTCTCCTGACCTTTTCCTCCCCAAGGCAGGATGCCTCCTCAGGCGTGAGGCTTCCCTGCGCGGCCAGACGCTCGTGGGTAGAGATCATCTCTCGGGATCTGAACAGTTCGTACAAAAGCTGGTGAGTCTCTTCGTCAAGCTGCATGACCCAGAATGCCTCATCCGGTTTGGCAGCGCTGCTTTCCCGGCCCTCTTTTGTCCGGGTGGCCACATCTGACTGATCCTCGGCCACGAGGACATTCAAGGGGACCTGACCGTCAGCGTCAACGATTTCCCCTTCTACGGAGAGGGCCATCCTGAAACCCCGGAGGTTCTTGTAGCGATAGCTCTTGAGCTTGGGATCGGCGAATATCTCCTTGAAAAGTTCCCGCATGATCCGGTTGCGCTCGGCAGGCTTTGGCTCAAGCCCTTTTCTCGTGGTGTCCCATTTCTTCTCCTGGACCGTTAAGAGCTTGTACCCCTCATCGGAATCCTTGATAATCTGGGCCTTCTCCAGGGCCTTGATGGCGGATTCCACATCCTTCTTGATGGAATCGGATTCTACGGAAGGGTGGAGCACCACGGAGATGTTATGGGCTGTGCGGGGAAGGTCCTTGACCGATTCGAGGAGCGATACGGCCTTGGCCACCTTGAGTGCCATGTCGTTGCCGGGCAGGGATTTGGGAATACTGTCCACCTCGCGGGTTGTTTCCGTGGGGAGCAGATTGCCGAGATAGAGAAGCTCATAGACCTTATCCAGGGTGACCAGCGTGCCAACCGGGGCATCCGCCAGCATGGTGCTGGGGTTGATCATCATTTCCTGGGCCTGCTTGATGATGGTCCGGTTGCTCCCGCCGATATGCCGATGGGCGCCTCTCTTGAGCCTGAGACCGGCCACAATATCAATGCAGAGATCAATCTGATAGGGGAGATAGGGGTAGAGGTTTACAAAGTCTTCCCTGCTCACAGAAACATCCCTGCTGGTCCTTTCCAGGGCGCAGAGGGTCTTGAGCCTCCCCTCGTTGGCATCATAAAGGACCTTGAGGTCCGGCTTTGCGGTTTCCTTCTTGTCGAGCACCCGCTTGCCGGTGATCTCCGGGATATCGGTCTGTTTCAGGTCGATAGGGATTCTGAACCGGTCCTGCAGCCTGGCCAGTTCGATCTTCTTGGAATCCAGGGCATCAACGATTTCATTGAGTTTTTCCTGTGAGGTCACCACAATCCAGAAAGGCGCGGTCGCCTTCTTCGCCTCAACGCGGTTCTTCCCTTCCTTTCCAAAGGCCTGGACAACCGCCTGAAGATCCAGCATTTTTTCAACGCTCCGGGAGACATACTGGCCGACTTCATCGATGATGAAAATCAGGGATTTGCCCTGTTTTCGCCTTGCAGCCAGTTCAAAGGCCCTTTCTGCAAGAGAATTGGGGGTGATGTCGGCCCTCCCCTTTTGGCCTAACGATTTCGCCCAGGAATCCGGAGAGGAATAGGTTGTAGCATCCATGTCATGCAAGACCGCGCTGGCCTCGTTGATGCCTGTCCCCACCTTCCGGCGCACGCGCCAGGGTTTGTTGTGCATCTCTTCAAATCGCTGGCAGAAATCATCAAGCTTCCCATCGCCTTCAAGGGTGATTTCCAGATCGGCCAGGTCGAAGTCCTCCGCATAGTCCAGTTCCCGAAGCAGGGCCTTGTACATGATCTCTGTGATCCGCTCGCTGGCGGTCCGAATGCCGCGATCCATGGATACATCGAATATAACCGCATGGGTAGGGAGCGTCCTGTTGATGACATCGATCAGCCCGCTGATTTTGGCGTCCTTGACATTCTCCTTGAAGATATCGCTGGCGGGTCTGCCTGAAACGGGAATGGCCGCAACAGTGTAGCCCAGGATTTTGGCGAAGGAGGATTTTCCTGAACCGAAGAACCCGGACACCCACACGCCGATTCCCTCTCGGGGGCTCTTGGAAACCGAGATAATCTCGTCATAGACCAGCCGGAAATGCTCCTTGATCGAGTCGGTGACGATGTATTCTTCGAGCTCGCTCAGAACGGTCTGCTCATTCGCCTGATCAACCTTGATCACTTCCTCTATTTTGCGGTCAATGGGCCTGGCAAAAAGCGATCGAATCGTGTCCATCAGTTCCCTCCGTAGATCTTGACCCGGTAATTATAGGCGCCAAGGTTGGCCCTCTCATGCATCCCCATAAATCTGAGGTCGGTTGTCCCCTCAGCAGTTCCAGGATAGAAGAGGACGATGGGCACCATGGTTTGGCCGTGCATCTGATCCAGGAGTGCAGAACACCTGAAAATGCTGGGGGCGAGGGCGCCGGCACGGCCAAGAAAAACCAGGTCCTTCTCAGGGTCCAGGTCTTTTATTTGGCTTAGAAGCACATCGGAGACAGGCAAAAATTCCTTCTCTGACAATAGGTTGTGGATGGTTGTCTGGGTCCGCTCGAACCCGAGTTGCCTTTCCTCGGCAACGATCCCGTCCAGGCCCTCTGTTTGCCTGATCACTTCCCAGAGAATCCTGCCAAGGGATATGAAGATGACCTTCTTGTGATGGTTCTGTTCAAGGGAAATGGCCAGAAGGCGCATCCGCTTTCGACAGGGAAATTCTTCCCACGGATCATATCTGAAGATGGCAAAAGGAAGGTCGTGGTAGGCGCTGATTCGGACTGGCGTATGTGCGAGGTCTTTTTCCAGGACGCTAATCTCTTCTTCCAGCGACGACATCCGCCATTTCCTCCATGCTATGGGCAAAAAACTCAATTCGGTGTATCTTGCCGGCAGCGTCATAATGGAGGAACCTGTTCTGGTGGGCCTCGAGAAAAAGGTTCTCTACCACAGAAGGTTCCATCAAAAATAGCTTCCAGTCAGGATGCATGATAAGCCTTTCTCCTGAAAGACGTAATTTATACATAACAAATGCCAAATATGCAAACGATTCCACAGGCAAATAGACCGGTGCGATCCGTTTGTTTGAAACACCATCCAAAATCCCGAAATCCCGGAGTGCGGCCAGAAGCCCACGAGCAACCCTCAGTCTAACCGTGTCTGACCAGGATTGGTTCCTCTCCGAGAGTTTTTTCTTGATCCAGAGGACGGTCTCATCCACTCGAATTGACAGGTCTGACCCCTTGCTTCGCTTAAAGATTTCCTCCAGAACAAAATCATAGATTAGGGGCTCGCTTCTGGCCGTAATCCAATAGTATACTGGCCGAAGGATTTCTATGGAGACCTCCCTATCTTCCAATGGCCGTACGATTCGCCAGGCGGAAGGAGGGTCTCCATTAAGGAAACGGTGGGTAAATGACCTACGGTAGACATCCGTGCTTCTTGCCTTAGTCTTCTTTCCAAGGAGGTTGTCGTCGATGATCTCCTGTCGTTGATCGTCTCCTTCTCCGTCGTTCCAGTGACGAACCAGAAGGCGCATGTCCTCAAGTAACGCGCCTCCTTTTTGGAGACGGGATGTGTAGGGACGGACACTCAATTTCTTTCCTTTCCATGTTCATCAAACATATCGGAATATTAGGAAATTCTGCATAGGGTCTTCTCGGTTTTCATTGAGGGATGGGCATAGACCCCACGATTTGTTGACGCAATACCACCGTGCAGCCAAACTCAATCAAAAGGGGACTCCCAGCTAAGGCGGGACGTACCCGCAACTCAATTTCGTCCCTCAACTCAAAGCTCTAAAACGGGACCTCGTCTTCATAAGCCAGATCCGGGGGCGGTTCTCCAATGGGGACATTGTCCTGACGGGCCTTATTCTTGTAGGTGGGTGCGGGCGACCCCTCCAGTTGGGCCAGGAAGAATTTCAGTGCCTTGATGGCCTCGTCCTTGGGGCCGAGTTTGATCTTCCAGGGGAGGCTTTTTTCCAGCGGCTGTTTGCTCCCATCCTTCTTTTGAGGAAACACCCATTCCATGTAGGTCTTGCCCTCTTTACGCTTGGCTGACACAAGGGAAAATTCATTCTTGTATTCATCCAGCAGGATACCGTCCCCATAGGAATTCCCTTGATATTCATAAAAAACTTCGTTGTCCATAGATTCCTCCCTTTCTTTCTTGTATTCCTCTTTCCCTTATCCTCTTCGTGTCACAATGTCAATTGTATCACGGCTTCATCTGGGTTCAAGCCACGTGGTCAACAGGAGAAGCCGTCTGCCTGCCTCGGTGTCGTGCAGGGCCTGGGCCTGTTCCGCCAGCATTCGGGCCTTTTGAAAATCGCCGGAATGAATCGCAGCAACGGCATTTTTTCGAGTGATTTGCGCTTCCGCAATGATGGACATGAGATGGGACAGATCGGCGCCGCATCGGGAGCACTCCCGTGTGGACCGGAAAGGGGCCCTGCAGACCGGACAGCGATAGACCGTTTCGGCGCCCACTATTTTCCTTCCACAAAAAACAGCAGTTCATTCAGCTCCAGACACGTCTCTTCTAACCGGTCGGGATCCTTTGCATCCAGCGCAGCTTCAATCTGCTCGTGCAGGTCAATGGCCTCCTCTTTGTCGTCTTCATGCATACCGCCAAGGAGGCCGCGGCTTCGCTCCAGGAGTTTCTCGGCCCGACGCCGGTCCTGGGACCACGTGTCCGACGATTCCTGAGAATCATCGCCTCTCTCGTCTTCAGAGGCATCTGCGGAGACATCCTCTCTATCCTTCCTATCCGGCACGGGAAATGGAATGACATTGCTGAAACGCATCGTTTCTTCCGTCGTTTCGTCTACTTCGAGCGTGTCAATCAGGGCATCAATATCCTCGGCACGCGCTTCATACATGGACTGAAGACGCTTCCTGGCCGTTGCGATCTCTCCCTCGGTCATGGGTTTTAGGGCGTTATCGATGGTGATCTGTTTGGATTTGCCCGTTGACTTTTCGATGGCCGTCACCGTAAGGATTCCGTCAATGTCGAGGCTCATTTTGCACAGGATGGTATTCGGTCCCTCTTCTGTATGAAGTTCCTTTACCTGAAAATTTCCTACGGGAATATTTTTGAGTGCATCCGGATCTTCCCCCTGATAGATGTCGATGGCAACCTCTGTCTGAAACGGAAATGACGTGAAATACCTCTCCGTACGGGTGACCGGAAGGGCTGTATTGGCCCGAATGATGGGATGATAACAGTAGGGGTACGGGAAGCCGTCCCGTTCTCCAAGATACGACGGACCAAAGGAATATGGGGTGACATCCACCAGCACCCGGCCCACCTCATGGCCCGATAGCCGGGATGCGAGAACGCCGGCCCCCAGCGCCACACAGAGATCGGGATGGATATCATGGCGCGGCGTGATGCCTGCGCGCCCCTCGATGGCCCGTTGCACCATGGGGATTCGTGTGGAACCGCCGACCAGGAGGATGGCGTCCAGATCGCCGGGTTTTTTGGCGGCGTCAGCCATTGCCTTGGACACACATTCCAGCGTGGACTCGATCAGGGGAGAGATCATCGTCTCAAATTCCTCACGGGAAATCTCCGTCTCCAGATGGAGCGGCTTTCCATCAGGAGATGCAATGGCCTCTTCACGGATCTTCACAAAGGGTTCGAAGCTGAGTTTTCTCTTGGCCTCCTCCGCGGTCTGCCAGAGTCGGGCCATGGAGGCCGGATAGCCGTTGGCGAGATCGATGCCGTGTTCCTGTTTAAATTCATTCACCAGACGTTCCACCAGGAGCTGATCGAAATCGTCTCCCCCCAGGAGATTGTTGCCATGGCTGGCCAGGACCTCGGTGACATCATTTTCCATGCTCACGATGGAGACATCGAAGGTGCCGCCCCCAAGGTCATAGATCATCACGGTGCGTCTTCCCTCTGTGCCATAGCCGTAGGCAAGACTCGCCGCGGTGGGTTCGTTGAGTATCCTGATGGTTTCGAGGCCTGCCAGGGCCCCCGCCTCCCTCGTGGCATTTCTCTGGGCATCCGAGAAATAGGCGGGAACCGAAATGACGGCCCTTGTGACAGGATATCCCAGACGCCTTTCCGCCCACTGAGCCAGTTCCTTCAGGATAAGGGCGGATATCTCCTGGGGTGAAAAATGTCTGTTCCCCAGGGTCACCTTCTCGTCGCTCCCCATCTTCCTTTTGATGCTTCGAACGGTTAGCTCGGGATAGAGGAGCTGCTGGTTTCGGGCCGAAGCCCCGATGAGAAGCCCCCCTGATTTGGACAACCCCACGCATGAGGGGAGCATCAGGCTGTTTCCCGAACCAATAATTTGCACCTGGTTGTCAACATATGCGGCGATCTCGGAATTCGTGGTTCCCAGATCGATGCCGACAATGACATCTGAGTGATTCATTTGCCTTACCTCGTGTTTGATAGATCCGTCTGAAGTGCCTCAGGTTTGGAATTTGAGGTATGGATCGCGGGCCTGCGGGCCACCTTCACCTGGGCCGTCCGGATTACATCTGTATCGGTCGCATATCCGGGTCGATAGACGTCGAGCACCGTCCCGTCTGGGACATCTGATGTTTCTTCGATATCCACTGCGGTCATTGTCTCAGGATCAAACGGTTCGCCCATACAGGGGATTTCGTGGACCCCATATTGCTGCAGGGTCTCATCCAGTCGTTCAAGGCCCAGGCGGTAGCCCTTTTTCAACGCAGCGATGATCTCGATGGCCCGCTCCATGCCCGGGTTCTTTTGCTGAAACCATTTCCTTAACCCTCGGGGCTCGCTGCATGCATCGAGGGCCTCCTGGCTTTCCGTGGCGCTGTTGAGTCCTATCATCAACCGGTCTCGTGTGTCGAGCAGGATCTCCATAAGCTTGTTTCTGGCGATGGTGTCCGCCTCGGTTTTCAATCGTCTCTGGTGCCCGGTCAGCAGGGCTTGCAGGCTGTCTGCCAAGCCCCTCGCTTCAGTGACGGCTTCCTTTTGTTCTTCGGCAAGTTTATGAACTGCAGGACCCAGGTTGGAAATATTTTCAAGCCGACTGCTCAACTCCTTGAAGGCCCGACCCTGCAGTCTGACTTCCTGTGTCAAGGCTGTCATGGCGGACCATGTGGAATAACGGTCTTCCCTCCTTTCCAACCGGGCATCCCCGCCCGGGCCTGTCTCCCCTTCCAGTTCTGAAAAGAGCTCCCGGTCGATCCCCTCAAGGGGCTTTTCCTCGGTCAAGACATCGTCGAGCCATTTCTCAAAGCGGCGCATGATGCGCTCTCTGGTCTCCCCTGTCTGTGGAATATCCCTCTCCCGCCGCCTGCGCAAGAAAGCTCTCATCCGGCTCAGTCTCCCCTTCCAGCCGGCGCGATTGTCGGTGTATTTCATCTATCTCTCCATGGCGGCCAGCCAGGGGCCGGGGCCGGTAAAATTCCTTTTGACTTCCAAATTGTCTGCCAGGTCAACCAGCGACTGCTCAGGGTCCACCGAGAAGAGCTGCGCCCGCGTGCGGTGGAGGGGATTGCTGAGGACGGCATAGGCGTCCCGAATGCGCTCGAACTCCTCGGGAGAACGGTCCGGCGGAAATTGACGGATCTTTTCCAGATACGCCCGGCGCGCCTCCTCTTCCCCGGCATCCTTCGCAATCCCAAGGATGCTGTAGGCATCCGCATCCGGCATGTGAGGGACATATTCCTTTTTCATCTAACGCCTTCCTTTCTTCTTTGCGCCTTTCTTGTCCTTCCCCCGTCCACGGGAGGACGAGCGTGTGTCGCCGAAATCTTGAAAATGACCTTTTCGTTTTGCCTCACCAAGGATACTCAGCAGCTCATTCGCCAATTCAGGTTCTTTTTTAAAGAGCTCTTCAGGAGAAGGAAAGTCACCCCTCTTGTTCCCGTATTTCATGACTATTTTCAACAGAAGCCGCAAGGCCTTCGGGGGAATATCCGGTGGAAAATCGGGGAGACCCTCTTCCAGCATGGCCTCCAGTTCCGCCTCATCCTCTTCCCAGTCGGACTCATCGTCATCCCATTCGTCATCGTCTTCCCAATCGTCCTCATCCTCATCCCATCCGTCGTCGTCTTCCCTGTCGCCATTGTCATCCCACTCCTCATCGTCATCGTCAGGAGCGTCAAAGAAACTGTCAGGCGGGGGATAGTGAATCGCCTCTCGTTCTTCCTTCAATATAGCGTCTATCTTAACGGAATTCATGGACAAATCGCTTCTATCCATCCGCCCGCTCCAGAAAAATGGCGAGGCAGACGCACTTTCATCCCTTCCCTGTCGAAACTCGATGGCTTCACGGAGCAGGTCCATATCCCTTTCCCTGCGAGCCAGCCCGATGGCGGCATCGATGCACCTTTCCCTTCGACGCGCCTTCCAGGGGGGCAACGACTGTGCTCGAAGCAGCAAAAACCTTGCGGATGCGGCATCACCCCCTCGAAGGCCCGCCCCGGAAATGGCATAGACAAGCTGAAAATACCTGTCCCGCAAGGCCGCTTCCCCAATCGCTTTTAACAGGGGCACGGCTAATGTCGGCGGATCTGATTTGAAGGCCTCTTCCACGTCTTTTTCACGCCACAAAGAGATCTTCACAGGCGTGCCCATGTCATCACCCAGAAGGCAGACCCTTGCGATAACCTCGACCAGGTCTGTTTTTGCCGGACCATGGTCCTCGACCAGGTGCAGCCCGGACATCTCTTCTGGCATGCCGCACGATTTGAGAATGGCGTTCAGAATCATTGCCGCAGGGAGTTCGCCCCCCAGGAGCGTTTTTAGTTCGCTGCTCCGTTCGACCAGTTCCGACTCGTCTCTTTCGATCCATTCGCAAATCAATTTCAATGCCGTAAGGAATGCCAACCGGTCCCCCTCCTGAAAGAGAGGGAGCCCCTCCATCTCCTTGAGGTCTTTCCTGGCCAGGTGCGGTTTTCTCTGTTTCAGATGGCGTATGGCTGTGGCAACCAGTATTCTGCGCCGAATCTTTCTGACATCCTGGTTTAACGCGTCGATCTGTTCGGCCCGTTCAAGATAGCCGAGGCACATCTTGAAAGCGCTTCTTTCTTCCGCAGACCGGGCCAGATGTATCAGCGGCCTGACATCATCAGGGATTGCCCCATGCCAGGCCATGGCCACTTCATCGATCGCTTTCTGTAAAAAAGGCCCTTTTTTCATCCACTCCAGCCAGTTCGCAAATCCTTCGGATGTGGGGGCGATGTCACAGGCCAGTTTGTAGAGTCGTTCAGGATACAGAAAATCCAGGGAGCGTCCTGCAGCACGGGTCCCGCGGACGGCCTCGGTCACCGATTTAGGCTGTTCCTTATAATAGGATGAAAAGCCATTGCTTTGGTTGAATCGATTTTGAAAATTCGCCCGTTCCCACTCAAAGTTGGCCTCGGGCCTGTCCGATAACAGATTGGCCATATGGAGATACACCACCGACTGCTCCTGGCCTTTACTGCCGAATATGCCCTCGTGCACGGCATGCTGTATGAATTCATTCCACATGGTGCACGCCGAAAACATCTCCCCCTTTAATTCTGCGGCGCGCGCATGAAGCCTCCAGAAATAGGCGTTCTTGATGGACGGGCCCCCCAGGGCCTTTTTGATCGCATTGTCGTCCAGCCCAAGGATCCATGATCGAATGGAAAGGTGTTGCCTCAGGCGATCCAGGAGTTCCGGGGCGTACCGCGTGCAGACAAAGATGGCATTTCGAATGGCCGAGAATATGGGTTGAGGCCTGCCCCCTTGCAACGCCGTTTCAAGATTTTGAAGGCTTTTACGGATCTTGCCGGGGTTCCCGGTTACCTGTCCCGCAAGTGCCTGGGCGCTCTCGAGGAGGTTCGCTCCAGGCTTTCCCAGCAGCATGGCCCGAATCACCGGAACCAGGCGGGCCGGGGCCGAATTGGCCTCCACAGACTGGAGATGCCTCTCACACAGGTCATCTTCCCTGCGGTAGAAACAGAAAAGCGCCTTTATCACTATCTTCCACGGCGCCAGGGGGCTCCGCCTGGGCACCTCCGGCAAAGCGATCGCCTCTTCGCTGACCGGGCCGCTGGTCACTGACTTGAAGGCCTCGATTACAGCAGCGGCCTGGACTTTTATCGGGTGATCGGAAGGAAGGGTGGCGGATGCGGTCAAGACGTTCAAGTCAACGACCTGTTCCTTGATCTTGTTCAAGATGGCTGTCCGGGATTCCGGCGGCGCAGAGGGATCGTTCAGGGGGGCCAAAAAGGCATCTCCAATCCCATTGCGCGCCGCACCGGCCGTGCGGATCTCGGCAAGCCACTGATCCGGCAGATGGTATCTTTCCCGGACCAGCCCCAGCAGCGCCTCGGCCTCAGCCGTCAGGCCTTTTTCGGTCATTTGCAGAATCCTTGCCGTATAGGCCTCCACCAGTATGGCTTCCGATCCCTCAGTGCCAAGGGCTTTGTGCATCTGTTTTGCCCTGTTGACAGCCGACTTGACATCGCCCTTTGAAATAAGAGAGCGGATTTCATTGGCATGCGCCGGGGCCGCAGACCCCTGACCTTGGCGACCCTCTCTCGGGGGAGACACCGGGACCTTGCCAGACCCTGCTTCATTCTTTTCCGGGTGCCGCGATTTGCTCTTAGATCGCTTGTTTTTGGATGACATACTCCCTCGTCAGGATCCCTGCAATAAACCAGAAATGGGCATCGATTCGATCACAAATGTCCCATTGGCCGGAAATTCTCATGTCGGCGCTTCCACAGATGAGACAGGTGGGCAGCATACCCTCGCAGCGCTGGAACCGCGTTACTGCGACACTGCGAACGGACCATGATGAACAACCCGATGGCAACATGAAGAGTTGTTTTTTGTCGGCAGTATCTTGAAAAAGATATTGTGTGTCAAGGGAATTATAGGCACAATATATGGGAGAAATGCCGCCACTGTCCGGCGCTTGAAGAAGGCGATATCGGTTGAATGATGGTCTGAATATCTTTCTATTATCCAGCGAATAGAGGCCCGGCAGAAATGCCCCTTGTCTGGAATTCACAGCGCGCCAAACATCCCTTGACAATCGGTGTGAAGGATACTACATAGGTACCATCATATAAGCGTTCAACGGTCTCCTGCCTATCATCGTAATCCAACGGAAATCTGACAACAGGGTTTTGAGATGAAATTACACGAGTATCAGGCAAAAGATATCCTCGGGAAATCGGGAATAACCGTTCCCAACGGGCAGTTGGTGACGGAAGTGGACCAGGCGACCAAGGCCACACAGATCATCAACGGCCCCCCGTGGGTGGTCAAGGCCCAGGTCCATGCCGGGGGCAGGGGCAAGGGGGGCGGCATTCGGGTGGTGCAATATCCCTATGAGGTGGTTACAGCCACTGAATCGCTCCTCGGCAACAAACTCGTCACGCCCCAAACCGGACCCGAGGGAATAACCGTCAATCATGTCCTCATCGAAGAGGGGGTCGAAATCGACAGGGAGTACTATCTCAGCATGGTTGTCGATAGGTCAACGGCGTGTCCCACCATGATCTTCAGCCCTGCGGGCGGCATGGACATCGAACAAACCGCCATGAGTTCTTCTGAACTGATTCTGAAGGAATATATCGATCCAGCCGCCGGGTGGATGATCCATAATGCAAGGAACCTCCTATACAGCGTCGATCCACCGGTTCCGGTCGGGGCCATACGGACGCTCATGGCCGTCATGGGGAGCGTATACAAAATTTTTATGACCCTTGACTGCAGCCTCGTCGAAATCAACCCGCTTGCGTTGACAAAGGACCGCAAGGTCTACGCATTAGACGCCAAGATCAATATCGATGACAACGCCCTGTACAGGCAAAAGGAACTCCTCCTGTTGGAAGACACGAGGGAAAAGGACCCCCTGGAGCTGATGGCGGATAAGTACCATCTTAATTATATCCGTCTGGAAGGGAATATCGGCGCAATGGTCAATGGCGCCGGTCTGGCCATGGCCACCATGGATATGATCAAGATGGCAGGAGCGGCGCCTGCTAATTTTCTCGATGTAGGCGGCGGGGCCAGCGAGGATATGATCACGAAAGGCGTCGAAATCATCCTCAAGGACAGACGCGTCAAGGCCATTATGATCAATATCTTCGGCGGCATTCTGAGATGCGACATCCTGGCGCGGGGCGTGGTTGCCGCTGCCCGAAAAACAGGAATTCGCCTTCCCCTGATCGTCAGGATGGAGGGGACCAATGTGGAAGAGGGACGGGCGATTCTCAGAGACTCCGGGCTGAAGTTTTTTGTAGCGAGAGATCTGGCCGAGGCGGCCGTTCTGGTAGCGAAGCAGGTCTCTTGAAAGGAATTCAGGGATTGGGGAATTGAGGGATTGAGGGATTCTGGAATGAGCGAAATCTGCGGATGGGATCGATGAGCGATAAGGCGCGAGATTATGAGCATATTGGTCGATGAAAATACCAGGGTTGTGGTGCAGGGCATTACAGGCCGCGAGGGGGCGTTTCACACCAAACGAATGCTGGAATACGGAACCGTGGTCGCTGCAGGCGTCACGCCGGGCAAGGGCGGAAATCAGGTGGATGGCGTCCCCGTCTTCAACACGGTCAAGCAGGCGATCTCCCAGGAGGGCGTCAATGTCTCCTGCATTTTTGTGCCACCCCCGTTTGCAGCGGACGCCATTATTGAATCGGCCTCTGCAGGAATCAAACTCATTGTATGCATCACTGAAGGCATCCCTGTTCTCGATATGGTCAAGGTGGCATGGGTCCTGCGAAATCGAAAATCGATCCTGATCGGACCGAATTGTCCCGGAATTATCTCTCCGGGGAAAACCAAGGTAGGGATTATGCCGGGTCCCATTCACACGCCGGGCCCCATGGCGGTCATATCCAGAAGCGGGACCCTGACCTACGAGGTTGTGGATCAATTGACCCACGTGGGCCTTGGCCAATCGACCTGTATCGGCATCGGGGGAGATCCGATTATCGGGACGACCTTTATAGACCACCTCAAACGATTTAGGGAAGATACTGAAACTAAAGGTGTTGTTATGATTGGAGAGATCGGAGGCAGCGCGGAGGAAGAGGCTGCCGCTTACATCCGTGAGACATTCAACAAACCGGTTATCGCCTTCATCGCCGGTCAGACCGCCCCTCCAGGAAGGCGGATGGGGCATGCAGGCGCCATCATCTCGGGCGGGCAGGGCATGGCCAAAGACAAAGTCAAGGCCCTTCAGGCTGCAGGCATCACAGTGGCTATGGACCTCGGAACCCTTGGCAAGACGGTTCAGGAAGTCATGGAAAAGGCCTGATCTGTACATGGGGCTGTCTTGACTCCGATTATCCAGGGTGTTATTATTGTTAACAACGACCCTAATGAACCGGAGCAGGAATAAGATGGAAAAAGTACTGAGTATTACGGCCCGACTCCATGACAAAAAGCGGAAAGCACAGGTTGAGGAGTATCGCGATCGATTTGAGGCCATCCAGCGGGTCCTGCAATGTTCGGCGTGCCAGTACAAATGTGCCATGTGCAATCGACATATCGATCGATCCGATCCTTTGAATCCTCCGCCATCCTCTCCGGGTGAATTCAGTCTATGTGACAGTTGCCGATCCGAATTTGAGGCATTCAAGGAGGCCTCCCGGAAAGGCGGTGCCGAAGCCGATGTCTTCTGGCACAACAGAGAATGGATCGAACTCTGGGAATGCTGGATCAAATTCCAGCGATCGATTGATGGTTTTAGAAATTCCCTAAATTTCAATAAGATAGTAGAATAAGTGGAAAAATGATATTAAAGAATCAACCCCTGACGGGATTGTGCAGGAAGGGGTTTTTCAGGTTGGAGGTAGCGCCATGTTTGGAATAGGAATGCCGGAATTGATCATTATTTTGATCATTATTCTGATTATTTTCGGAGCAGGCAAATTGCCTGAAATAGGGAGCGGTATCGGTAAAGGAATCAAGAATTTCAAGAAGGCGACCAACGAAGCCAAAGAGGAAATTCCCGCTCCCAAAGAGAACGAAAAGGACAAGAAACCCGAGGACGAGGCATGAGGAGGGTTGCAGCGTGTCCAAAAATGGATTACCCGCTCCCCTAAAACGGAATATCGTCCTCGGGCACATCTATGGGCTCTTCTGTCGGAACCCGTTGGCCACTGGGCTGAGCCTCGCCCCCTTTAGTACCGGAATCTAACATCTGAAGCGCCTGGGCAATAATCTCAGTCGTCCATCGTTTGTTTCCGTCCTGGTCTTGCCAGGATCTTGTTTGAAGTCTCCCCTCTACATAGACCTGGCTTCCCTTGTGCAAATACTCACCGCAGATTTCTCCCAGACGCTCCCATGCAACGATACGATGCCATTCTGTGTTTTCCTGCTTTTCACCGGTATTCTTGTCTTTCCATTCCCTTGACGTTGCAATCGAAAAATTAGCGACGGCTGCCCCACCGGTTGTGTAACGTATTTCAGGATCTTTTCCCAATCTCCCGATCAAAATCACCTTATTAACGCCTGCCATTTCTTGCCCTCCTTGTTTCCGGTTCAGGGGAGTTGAAACTTCAATTGTGTATTTCCAATTTTCATAGCATAATAAACCGACTCAGGTCAAAGGCATTTATCGTAGGGTTAACCGGTTGGACCCGGCCGTTTGGCGTGAGCGAATAAAAAGTGTGCATTCCCTATTGACGGAAAGCGTATAAAGGGTTAAACTCCTGTTTCAAAAGAATAATTCACTTGCCTCGGCGACAATGGGCATTGTCATCAGGATCCCTGCCTGACTGTCACATGCCGGGCTGCCTGACGAATGCCAAGGAGAATCGATGCTCAAGGTGATCACTTTGGGTGGGCTGGGAGAGATCGGCCTCAATATGATGGCTGTTGAACAAGGCGCTGATCTCCTGGTCGTTGATGCAGGGCTGATGTTCCCGAATGACTACATGCCGGGCGTCGATCTCGTCATCCCCGATTTTACCTATATCAAAAATAACGAGGAAAAAGTCAGGGGAATCATCCTCACCCATGGTCACGAAGATCATATCGGGGCTGTCCCCTTTTTTCTCAAACAATTTTCTGTCCCTGTCTTTGGCACCGGCTTCACGCTGGGTCTTCTTGAAGAAAAGCTTAAGGAGCATTCTCTGATCAAAAGGGCTGATCTTCGTCAGATCAGAGCAGGAGATGTCACCCGTCTCGGTCCCTTCCAGGTGGAATATATTCGTGTCAACCACAGTATTGTTGACGGGGTGGGCCTTGCCATCGAGACTCCTGAAGGGATACTCATCCATTCCGGTGATTTCAGGATCGATCCCACGCCCGTGGACGGTCAGTTCACAGATCTGATTCGTTTTGCCCACTTCGGGGAACAGGGGGTGCTGGCTTTATTTTCCGATTCTACCAACGCAGAAAAGGAGGGGTACACCCTCAGCGAAAGGGATGTCAAGAAAACCCTGGAAGACCTTTTTCAAAGCTCCAAAGGGAGGGTGATCGTTGCCAGTTTCGCCTCCAATATCACTCGAATACAGGAGGTGGTATCGTTAGCTGATAAATTTCATCGCAAGGTGGTTTTTAACGGAAAAAGCATGATCACCAATGTGGGCATCGCCAGGGAGCAGGGGTTTCTCCACCTGTCCGAGGATATTGAGATCACTGAAAACCAGATCGGGCAGTTCCCCGACAGTAAGGTTGTGGTCATTACCACCGGGAGTCAGGGAGAGCCCATGTCCGCCCTGACCCGTATGGCACAGAGCAGGCACAAGGGAATTGAGATAAAGAGCGGAGACACCATCATTCTCTCATCGAGGTTCATTCCCGGAAATGAAAAGGCCATCACCTCCGTCATTAATCAGCTCTATCGCTTAGGGGCGGATGTGGTCTATGAAAAGGTCTCCGACATTCATACCTCCGGACATGCCAAGAGGGAGGAGCTGAAATGCATGTTGAGTTTGGTAAAACCACGCTATTTTGTGCCCATCCATGGGGAATACCGGCATCTGGTAAAACATGCCCAGATTGCCCTGCAGATGGGGATGGCCGATGACCACGTCCTGATTTCCGAAGATGGGGACGTCATCTGCTTTGAGAACGGCAAGATGCATTTAGAGGGTTCTGTGACGACGGGCAAGATCCTTGTGGATGGGAAGGGCGTCGGTGACGTCGGCGACATCATTCTAAAAGAGCGGCGAAAACTGAGCAGACATGGGATGGTGGTCATCCTCCTGGTAGTGGATGCAGAGACAGGGGAGACCATTTATGGACCGGAAATCATCTCACGGGGCTTTGTATTTGAGGAGCAGGGGCGGTTTATTCTTGAAGACGCCGAATGTATCGTGTTAGAGGTCCTTGACGAACTGGAACGTCCTTCACCGATTAACTGCACTGCGGTAGAGTCAGAGATAGGGAGGAGACTGAAACGGTTTTTCTATACGGTGATCGAACGAAGTCCTTTGATCACAACGGTTATCATTCCTGTTTAGTCTTTGAACGACAACCCCCTAACCGGGACATCGGCTTTATTCGCAGAAATTTTTAGCTATCAGAATTTAGGGGAAACGATCGAAGCCTTAAGAATTCCGACGTATTACACCCATCAAAGATGGTAATCGCCTTAAGAAATGAAGCCCATAACTAATCATTCCAGCCGCACCTCCGACGCTAAAGGGCGCCATGACAGACCCGCGCATCCCCTAAGAAAAGAGGTCGCAGGGCTTGCCCTACTCCTTCTGACCATTCTTTTCGCCGGGAGTCTCCTGTCCTATCATCCTGAGGACAGGCTGTTCTGGAATGTCACCGGCACGGTGGGCAAGGCCAACAACCTCTTCGGGGCCATCGGCTCTCATTTGGCCGGGAGCCTGTTTGACCTGGTCGGGTTCTCCTCTTTCTGGCTGGCAATCGCGCTCTTTGCCCTCGCCTTCATGACGTTCCGAGGTCGCACCCTCGCATCCCCCTTCCTGAACCTCATTACCATTGTCGCCCTGGTCTCCTCATTTTCCGCCATTCTAACTCTCCAGTTCCCCGGCAACGTAGCCTTCCGGGGAGGAACCATGGCCGCAGGCGGTCTGGTGGGGCTCCATCTGGCCGGATGGATCAAGGGTGCCCTGAACCATTTCGGGGCCTATGTCTTTCTCTCGACCCTATTTCTCGTTTCGCTCATGCTGGTCACCCATCTCTCCCTGGGCCGGCTTATTTCGAGGCTGGCGGTCACGATAATCAGCGTTCTGACACGGCTCAGAGATCTGGTGACCATCATAAGGGAACGAAAGCGGCGCACCCAAAAATCCAAGCTGGCGCACCAGAAGATCAAATCAAGGCCGAAGGTCACGATTGTAGACCCCAAACCAACAACGGATACGACTCCGCAGCAGGAAGAGTTTCCGTTCATGAAGGTTGCCGGAGAATTCAGACTCCCCTCTCTCGACTTGCTGAGAGACCCCCCGGAGCAGAAAAATATCCATGTTCAGAGGGAAACGCTCGAGATGAACGCCCGTCGTCTCGAAAGAAAGCTCGCAGATTTTGGCGTTGAAGGAGAGGTCGTTGAAATCCTCCCCGGGCCCGTCATCACCATGTATGAGTACAAGCCTGCCCCCGGAGTCAAGATCAGCAAGGTTGCCAACCTCTCCGATGACCTTGCCCTGACCCTCAGGGCCCAGAGCATACGTATCGTAGCCCCCATTCCGGGCAAAGCCGCCATCGGCATTGAAATCCCCAACAACCAGCGGGAAGTGGTCTATCTGAAAGAGATCCTCTCCAGTGCCACCTACAAGAATTCCAAACACAAGCTCGCCATTGCCCTGGGCAAGGACATCACGGGGGCCGCGGTCGTTGCGGACCTGACAAAGATGCCGCATCTCCTGGTAGCAGGGGCCACCGGTACCGGAAAGAGCGTTTCCATCAACACCATGATCGAGAGCCTCCTTTTCAAGGTCTCGCCGGAGATGGTTCGATTCCTTATGATCGACCCCAAACGGATCGAGCTTTCGACCTATCAGGACATCCCTCATCTCCTCCATCCGGTGGTGACCCAGCCGAAGGATGCGACGAAGGCCCTTCGATGGGCGGTTGAGGAGATGGAGCGGCGCTACATGCTCTTGTCCGACAGGGGGGTCAGGAACATCGAAACCTATAACCGGAAAGTTGTGGGATCGACGCCCGGCCAGCACGAGGATACGTCAAAGGGGATCGACAGGACCCTCCCCTATATCATCATTATCATCGACGAATTGGCCGACCTGATGATGGTGTCGTCCAAAGAGGTGGAGGAATCCATTACGCGACTGGCCCAGATGGCCCGCGCTGCAGGCATCCATTTGATTATCGCCACCCAGCGACCGTCGGTGAACGTCCTGACAGGGATCATCAAGGCCAACTTCCCGACACGCCTTTCGTTTCAAGTCTCGTCCAAGGTAGACTCCAGAACCATTCTGGATACCAACGGTGCGGAGCATCTCTTAGGCGACGGGGATATGCTCTTCATGCCGCCCGGAGTAGGTCGCATCATGAGGATTCACGGGGCCTATGTCTCTGAAGAGGAGGTCAGGGCCGTTACCGACTTCCTGAAACAGCAGAAAAGGCCCGATTATGACGCCACCATCCTTTCCCGCATGACCGGCGATGAAGAGGATGGGGAGGAAGAATTGGAACTGGATGAAAAATATGAAGAAGCCATTGATCTTGTCTCCAAAACCGGCCAGGCCTCCATCTCCATGCTGCAACGCAAATTGAGGGTGGGGTACAATCGGGCCGCGAGGATGATCGAGGTCATGGAACTGCAAGGGATTGTAGGCCCCTCGGATGGGGTCCGGCCACGGGATGTCCATGGGAGAAAGGTAGGATAAGATGATAAAAAGACTGATCATATTTCTTGTAATAACACTCCTCTTTTCGAGCGTTTCCGTTGCCGACGAGAGCCTGACCACTATACTGGAGGGGATCCAGAAGACCTACGGGCCCCTTCCGGGTCTTTCCGTGTCCTACACCCGCGAGGTCATCACCCGGTCCATGAGCATGTTGGGAGATCAGGCCAAGGGAGATATGGCCTCGGGGACCATGTATTTCAAGCATCCCCATTTTTTGAGGATGGAGCAGGCAAAGCCCAAGCCGGAGACGATCATTGCCAATCAGGATACCCTCTGGTGGTACATCCCCGAGAAAAAGAGCGCCCACCAGTATGCTGCGAAGGATTTTGGGAAGGAATTGCGTCTCTTGAGCGATATATTCCGAGGGCTTGCTCATGTGGCAGACAGTTTTCAGGTGCTCCTGAAAGATAAAGGTTCCTCCGGTGAATATGAGCTGGAACTCGTTCCCGATCCGCCTTGGGAGGAAATCGAGCGAATCGCTGTAACTACAACTTCGGGCTATCAAATTCGGTCGATAAGGATCCACAATACGCTGGGGACCGTCACCCTGTTCACCCTGGGCTCCCTGTCTGAAAAAAAGGACTTTGAAGAGGGATTTTTCCGGTTTGTCACCCCGGAAGGGGTGGAGCTGATCGTGGAGGGAGGCGGTCAATGAACCATCACCCTCGACAGGAGCCGGCCGACGCGCGCGAGACTCTGAAGGCTGTCGGCCGGAAGAAGGTAGTCCACATAGGGAAGGGCAGTTTTCATGCCGCGACAGAGGGGCTCATAATCGGGGTCCCCGGCTAAGGGATTCAGCCAGATGACGACGTAGGCCTTGCGGCTGAGAAAAGCCATCTCTTGCACCAGAAGGTCCTTTCCCCCCAGATCCCACCCGTCACTCAGAATGACCACCACGGTCCTTCGGTTTAGAAGACGTTTGCCGTGGCCCTGGGTGAATTGATGAAGGGAATATCCGATTCGGGTCCCCCCTGACCAGTCTGGGACCTCATCGGCGATCCGCTCCAGGGCCTTTTCCACACTCACGTGACGCACCAGGAAGGTGACGGGGGTGAGCGAGGTCGAGAAGACAAAGACCTCGGCCCTCGACCCGATTCCCCGCAGCCCCAGGAGAAACGGCATCACAAACCTCGCATAGCGGTCCATGGATCCGCTTACATCAGCCAGGACCACCAGCCGTTTGAGCCGTTTTTTCTTTTTCCTGTAAAAGAGATCGAAGGGCATTCCCCCTGTCTTGAGGCCATTTCGAAGGATACGGGGAAAATCGAGGTTGCCCGCATGTCGACCCCTCCTGGAGCGCCGGGACGAATCGATCTTGAAGGCCGCAGCCATCTCCTTGAGGGCAAGCTGGGCCACCGGAATGTCCCCCTTGTCAAAGTGCCCGAGATCCTTTTTTCGGACGATTGATACAGGGCTGTAGCCGATCCCTTCCAGCCATTCTTTTTTGTCTGTTACATCGGTTTCTGTCGAGAATCCAGAAGGGACATTCAGAAGACATTCGCCGTCTGATGGGGATATTCCCGTCTTGCGTTCTCCTCCGCGGGTGTTCTCGGCTCCCTGTTCCTCCCCGTCCAGCCGGTCCCAGAACTGATCAAAGAGATCTTTGAACTGGACCCACTCCAGATCCGTGGCGGCAAGATTGGCTCGAAGGGAGAGAAAAAAATCTCGTCTTTCTTCCAGGGATATCTCCTCGAGGCTTCGAAGGGCATCATGGACGCTGCTCTGAAACACCCTGAAGCCACGCCGCTTGAGAAACCCGGCAAAGCGAATCACCTTGCCGGCCAGAGGTGGTTGGTCATTGGTCATTGGTCATTAGGCCTTCGGCCGTCATTGGTTGTCATTCGGTGGTCATTCATTGTCATTGCTTGTTATTCGGTGAGCACTGGGTGCCTATTGTTTCCCTGTCATCCTGACCCGTTTTTAAACCGACAATCAACAATCATCTATCCCCAGGTATTCGATCCGCTGCGCGGAATCAGCCCAAATCTCCTCTTTAAAGCGCTTGATGTCGTCCTGGTATTTGAGAAAACACCCCAGGGTCTCCAAGACCACCGCCTCATCCAGGTAGGGCCTCTGCAGGGTCATCAGGGCCCGGCCCCAGTCCAATGTCTCTGAAACACCAGGTTTTTTCAAAAAATCAACGGTCCTGGCCTTTTGCATAAAACGGGTCACCTGTTCTGCAAAACGGGATTCGATCCCCGGAAGCCGGGTCATCAAAATCCGGTATTCCTTTTCAAACGAAGGATAGCCGATCCAGTGATAGAGACAACGCCGTTTCAGGGCGTCGTGAACATCGCGGGTACGATTGGAGGTCACCACCACCATCGGCTTCTTTTTAGCCCGGATGGTCCCAATCTCGGGAATCGTGATCTGGAAATCCGAGAGGACCTCCAGAAGGAATGCCTCGAACTCCTCGTCCGAGCGGTCGATCTCGTCGATGAGAAGGACGGGTGCCTTTTCTTCAGACCTCAATATGGCCTCCAGAAGGGGCCGTCTTATCAGAAAACGGGGGCTGTAGATCCGTTCTTCGATCTCTTCCCGATCCGTCTTTCCCTGTTCTTCCAAGCGAATATGGAGAAGCTGCTTGGGGTAGTTCCATTCATACAGGGCGGTGGACGCATCAAGGCCCTCGTAGCACTGAAGGCGGATCAGCTCCGTCCCGAAGAGGCGCGACATGACGATCGCCACCTCTCTTTTGCCAACCCCCGGCTCTCCCTCCAAAAAGACCGGCTTTTCGAGTCGGTGTGCCAGAAAGAGGACCGTCGCGAGGGCACGGTCCGCTATATACTGAGACTCACCCAGCTCATCCATTACCTGATCGATCGTTTCGAAATTTGAAGACAAAAGAGGACTCCTTTCTCGATATGGCCGAAGATACTCGCAGAAACCTGATGTGGGCCATGCCCGAAACCAAATATATTCCCCACAAAACCCATAAGGAAGAATGCGTTGCTATTGATAACAGGGTCTTGAGTGACAGGGTGCTGTCCCAGGGCTCAAACAGGTGACCCTACCCAAACGTGTTCCAACAATTCTAACTTTGGCAAAATTGTCATGTGGGAGCGGCTTCCGAGCCGCGAAAAGTCGTGGCAAGATGCCACTCTCACAGCAGTTTAGCTCTGAGTCTACAGCATAATGAGAATTGCTGAACGTATCCCTCCGCGCTTGCGTTGAGGTGATCTATACGGTATGATATCGCTTTCGTCAACTCTTTGGCATTCACAGGATCATATGAAATCAAAAAAAAAGCAAAGGTCCCCATCCCCTGCACTTCAAAAGCGCCTGGCCGAAATGGAGGACATGGCGGCCGCTAAAAGGATTCAGATACACTATGACCTCCTTGAGGCAGCCGGGTTGAGATTGAAGGGGGGCCTATGCACCATACGGGGTGAATACCACCTGTTTGTTGACAAAAGAAAATCAACGGCTGACATCATCGAATTTCTCCAAGACCACCTCACTCAGCCATTGCCCAAAGATGTTCCCGAGCTGACGGAAGACACAATATCTTAATCCCCCCATCCCTCCATCCTGATCATCCAAATGATCCCCCCATTTGTTCATCTTCTTCATAGCTCCATCCCTCAATCCCAACCCCTTTACGATTTTTTGTTGACAAAGGATTTTTGTGTTGTTAAATAGAGGGCGTGCGGGAATAGCTCAGCTGGTAGAGCCTCACGTTGCCAACGTGATTGTCGCGGGTTCAAGTCCCGTTTCCCGCTCCAAACTTTTTAAGACCGGCGGCATAGCCAAGAGGCTAAGGCAGCGGTCTGCAAAACCGTTATTCACCGGTTCGAATCCGGTTGCCGCCTCCACGATAATCAAAAAAGGCCTGTAAGTAGAATCAATAGCTTACAGGCCTTTTTTTATGCTTTAGTTCCACATTCCCTAACCCGAAGCCAGACCAACCGTTGGGCTGCAGGCTTAGCCCTTGTTAGAAGAGGGTGCATCCATTTGGGGTAATCGGCCCTCACCAAAGGCGTTGCAGCTTCTCACAAAAGAAGGCGCGAGTTCGTGTAACTATTATCCTTCCCTGAACGATACTAAAACCAGGGTATCAGCCTTCTGATAGGAGCGATGGCAACACACTGGCCCGTGGGGGTCTTGTTCCCAAAGGACGCAACACAGAATTCCCCTCCCCGTGGAACGCCCCCTGTGCCCTCAATACGTTCTGGAACAGGCAGGGGGACATCGGCTTTGATCGAGGGGATCTCCTGGAGCTGTTGGGGCGCTTATTTAACGAACTCACTGCCGTATCCCTGAAATGACTCACGGATTTGTGTCCTTTGGGAAAGAGAGCCCCACGGACCTTGTTCACACACCTAATGCGATACGAACCAGGCAATGCGGCCATGCAGAAGGAAAAGAGGCCGTCAAACGACGTGAAATATGGGAAGCCCATGAATCGTCCTTATCATAAAAAAGCAGGGAATGGATGGATCCTGTGCCTGGCATGGCTCTTTCTGGCGGGGTGCGCGGCTGTCGGACCCGACTATGTGCCGCCCGAGAAAGAGGTATCCTCCCAATGGCATACCCCCTTGAAGGGAGGCCTCGCAGGTGAATCCATAGATCAGGAAACCCTGTCGCGATGGTGGCAGACCCTCAACGACCCGGCACTCTCCAGACTGATGGAAGAGGCCGTGGCAGGGAATCTGGATCTGAAAGAGGCCCGTGCACGGGTTCTGGAGGCCCGGGCCAGGCGAGGAATAGAAGATGCCGGGTTGTTTCCCTATATGGACGCCTCGGGCAAGATCCTTCGAAGCCAGGGGAGTGAGGAGACCGGGGCTGGCACGGAACGCACCCTCTATGCCGCGGGATTCGACGCCGGGTGGGAAGTGGATATATTCGGGGGAGTGCGCCGGTCCATAGAGGCCGCGACTGCGGAGCTCGAGGCCAGCGAGGCATCCCTTCGAGACGTGCTGGTGACCCTCACTGCCGAGGTGGCGCTCAATTATCTGGAAATGAGAACCTACCAGGCGCGGCTGGCCGTGGCAGAGGACAATCTGAAGGCCCAGGAGGAGACCTACCAGCTCACCCGATGGCGTTTCCAGGCAGGTCTGAGCGATGCCCTTTCGATGGAGCAGGCCCGTTACAATCTGGAAAACACCCGCTCCCAGATCCCCACACTCCGTTCTGGACTGGAGGCCTCCCAAAACCGGCTCGCGGTCCTTCTCGGAAAAGAACCCGGGGAACTCCGTACGGAGCTGGCGACGTCAGCTCCCATCCCCGTAACCCCTCTGAGGGTAGCTGTGGGAATCCCGGCCGATTGCCTCCGGCGACGTCCCGATATCCGCCAGGCAGAGCGGGAACTGGCCGGTCAGACCGCGCGGATCGGCGTGGCCACGGCGGATTTGTATCCCAAGTTTTCTCTCCTGGGATCCATCGGCCTCGAGGCCCTCTCTTTTGGGAAGCTCGCTTCCTCGGACGGCATGACCTACAGCATCGGCCCGACCTTCAGCTGGCGCCTGTTCGATGCGGGCGCCATCCGCCAGAATATAAACGTCCAGACCGCCCTTCAAGATCAGGCCCTTGCCCGCTATGAATCCGCTGTCCTCAGCGCGCTGGAGGAAGTGGAAAATGCCCTGAAGGCTTATGCAGAGGAGCAAAACCGTCGGGCGGCACTCAAAGAGGCAAGCGATGCAGCCCAACAGGCGGTGAAGCTGGCTGAAAATAAATTCGAGGCAGGGGTCATTGATTTTAACGATGTCCTGGATGCCCAGCGGTCTCGGCTTTCGTTTGAAGACCAACTGGCCCAGAGCGAGGGTGCAGTCACGACCCATCTGATCACCCTCTACAAGGCCCTGGGCGGGGGCTGGTCAGAGATGGCGGCAGAATAAAGATGTGGGAAATGGAGGCAAAAAACCTGCATGGTTACAGATAAGGAATCGCCTGGTTCCGTGGCAGAAACCCTTGGCATTCAGCAAGGACCGCGGCGCAAAAAATGGGTTAAATGGGTCGTCCTGGCCATCCTTCTCCTTGCGGGGGGTATCGCTGGCACACTGGTCTTCAGAAACATGGAGTCGCCTGCTGCGGTCAAGTACAAGACCCAGACTGTCGAACGCGGAGATCTCACGGTTACCGTGAGCGCCACGGGGAATCTCGAACCCACCAACCAGGTGGAGGTGGGAAGTGAATTATCCGGGATCATCGATGCGGTCCTTTGCGAAGAAAACGACCGGGTGAAGGTCGATCAGGTCCTGGCCCGGCTGGATACCAGCAAGCTGGAGGCCCAGCATTCCAAAAACAAGGCGGAAGTGGCCTCGGCAAAGGCAAAGGTATTACAGGCCCAGGCCACCACTCGGGAGGCGGAAAACAACCTGGCCCGACTCCGGCATGTGCGGGAATTGAGCAGCAATAAGGTCCCCTCCCTTTACGATCTGGATGCGGCCGAGGCCGCCCTGGCCCGTGCCCGGGCCGATGAGACGGCTGCGACGGCATCTGTGGCCCAGGCCCAGGCGATCCTGAAAGGCACGGAAACGGACCTCTACAAATCTGTGATCCGTTCTCCCATTAATGGCGTGGTCCTCTCCCGAAGTGTGGAACCGGGACAGACGGTTGCCGCATCCCTTCAGGCGCCCGTCCTCTTTACCCTGGCCGAAGACCTGGCCCAGATGGAGCTGAACGTGGACGTGGATGAGGCGGATGTGGGGCTGGTGCAGGAGGGTCAGGAAGCCACTTTCGTGGTGGATGCCTACCCGGATCGCCGGTTTAAGGCCCAGATCACGCGCGTCTCTTACGGCTCGGATACCACTGACGGCGTGGTCACCTACGAAACCCTTCTAAAGCTCGACAACAAGGACCTGTCCCTTCGGCCCGGCATGACGGCCACCGCCGACATCATCGTTCAACGCGTGGGAAACGCGATCCTGATCCCGAACGCAGCATTGCGCTTCACGCCCCCGGTAGAAAAAAAGGAAGAATCCGGTCGGTCACTGGTGTATTCGTTGATGCCGCGTCCTCGCAGGCGTTGGATTGAAAGCCCGGAAAAATCGGCCTCAGCCGGGAGTGACCGTCGAATCTGGATACTGAAAGACGGACAGCCGAAGGCGGTAACCATCGAGATCGGGGCCAGCGACGGCGTGAAGACCGAGGTGGTGGGGGAGAGCCTCACTCCCGGTATGGAGGTCATTCTGGAACGTGAAAGCGAAGGGAAAGGGTAGCCCATGGAGGCGGCAGCGTCACCCCACCCGGTCCTCATTGAACTGAGGGGAGTCAGTAAGATTTACGGCACCGGCGACGCAGCGGTCCATGCGCTTCGCGATGTGGACCTGCAGATCCATGAGGGTGATTTTGTAGCCGTCATGGGGGCCAGCGGCTCCGGGAAATCCACCTGCATGAACATTCTGGGCTGCCTCGATGTCCCCACATCCGGAAGCTATCTGTTTCAAGGGGTGGAAGTGGGAGATCTTTCCCGGGATCAAAGGGCGCTGTTGCGGCGTCATTATCTGGGATTTGTTTTTCAGGGATTCAACCTTCTCAACCGCACCACGGCCCTTGAGAATGTGGAACTGCCATTGGTCTATCGCGGAATTTCCCGGAGCAACCGGCGTAAAATGGCGGAGGCAACCCTTGAGGCGGTGGGCCTTGGGGGATGGATCACCCATACGCCATCCGAGTTATCCGGAGGCCAGCAGCAGCGCGTGGCCATTGCCCGCGCCATCGTCACCAACCCTCAGATTCTCCTGGCCGACGAACCCACCGGAAATCTGGATTCGGTGAGAAGCCGAGAGATCATGGAACTCCTGGTGGATCTCAACCAGGGTCGCGGAATCACGATCATCATGGTGACCCATGAATCGGACATGGCCGCCTACGCCAGGCGCCACATCCATTTTTTGGACGGCCGGATTGACGGAAATCAAGCTGCCTGAGGAAGTCTCTTATTCATGTTCTGGGAAAACATCATACTCGCATTGAGAGAGATTCGCCGTAATGTCCTTCGGTCCGCCTTGACCATCTTGGGCATCGTTATCGGCGTCGCCGCAGTGATCACCATGGTCACACTGGGACAGGGCGCCACCGCCAAGGTCACCGCGGATATTTCGAGCTTGGGGAGCAACCTGATGGACATTCGACCCGGCCAGATGCGACACGGGCCGGGCGGCGCCAGTTCGGACGCCGACCCCTTCAAGGCTGCCGACGTGGCAGCGATCCAACGCGAGATCTCCAGCCTCGCGGCCGTCGCGCCCTTAGCCACACAAACGTCCCAGGCCATCTACGGGAGTGAAAACCGCTCTACCCGAGTGCTGGGCACTACACCCGACTATCTGACGGTGCGGGACTGGCCCCTCGCGCTGGGAAGGACTTTTTCGGAGGGGGAAATCCGAGCGGGAAATTCCGTTTGCATCCTGGGCGAAACCGTGCGCAAGGAACTTTTTGGAAGTCAGGAGCCCGTGGGGACAACCATTCGCCTGGGAAAAATTTCCTTCAAGGTGATCGGGGTGCTGGTCGCCAAGGGACAAAACAGCTTTGGCACGGACCAGGACGATCTGGTGCTCATTCCCCTGCGAACCCTGCAGCGCCGCATGGCTGGCAATACAGATGTGGCCTCTATCTTTGTATCTGTCAAAGACGGGGTCTCTACCAAAAAGGCCCAGGGAGACATCGAGCGGCTGCTGCGCGAACGCCGGCGTATCGCGCCGAACCAGGAAAACAATTTCACGGTGCGGGATATGCAGGAAATCGTTTCCATGCTCACCAGCACCACCCGCGTGTTAACCGCCCTGTTGAGCGCGGTGGCAGCCGTAAGCCTTCTGGTGGGCGGGATCGGCATCATGAACATTATGCTCGTATCCGTGACAGAACGGACTCGGGAGATCGGGACTCGGCTGGCCATCGGGGCCCGGGAACGGGATGTCCTGATGCAATTTCTGGTTGAGGCGGTGGTGTTGTCATCCTTTGGGGGCGTCTGCGGCATTCTGCTGGGCCTTGGAGCGGCAAGCGGGGGCGCCAGGCTCCTCGACGTTCCCTTTATTTTCCATACGGCCATCATGATCACCGCCTTTCTCTTTTCCGCTGCCGTAGGCGTTGTCTTCGGCTATTTCCCGGCGAGAAAGGCCGCCCGTCTGGATCCCATCGAGGCCCTTCGCTATGAATAGTCATGCCCCCGATGCCCCAGCGCTACAGGGGTGCTAACCGCATCCCTTTTCCATCTTGACAAGCAGAAGACGAAAAAGTCATATTGTGTGTGAAAAAATCAAAAGGAGACTATCTTTTGCGAATTCAAGCTGCTGAATGCGATGAAGGCAATGCCTTGCATCTCCAACTGGGGCACGGCATTACGCCGGAGGAGGCTGAAGAGGTCTTTGGGGGGAACCCTTTGTTCAAAAATAAAAAAAAAGGCCCTACAAATAACAAGGTCGCAAAATTCTTCGTCCTGGCCAGAAAGAACCAGAAGCTCAAGCATCTGGTTCATCACATCAACGAAGATGCAGAGCTGATTCAACTGTGGAAATGCGCCAATGTGAATGCCGTGGACCGGTCCGGCATCAGTGACCATGGTGAAATCCATATCCGTATCGTGGCCAATGCCGCCTTGAAAATGCTTCGATTGCTGGCGAAGGGAGGGATTGTGCCCAGCGTGGTGAAAAACCACGGCCTGGGGCAAGACGATGCGGAACTGATTGTGGTCCTTGCCGCATGTCTGCATGACATCGGCATTGCCGTGCACAGGTCCCATCACGAGCAATACAGTCTTTTCCTCGCCTATTCCAAAGCCCGGCATCTCTTACGGGATCTCTATGAAGAGCCAGATCTGACCACCGTCACCTCCGAGGTTTTACACGCCATTGTGAGCCATAACGCCGATGAAACCTGTCTAACAATCGAAGCCGGGGTACTCAAGGTGGCGGATGCCCTGGACATGACCGAAGGCCGCTCGCGCATCCCCTTTGAAACCGGCCGAGTGAACATCCACTCCATCTCGGCCCAGGCCGTGGACTCGGTTCAGATCAAGCAGGGAGTGGATCGTCCAATCAAGCTGGTGATTTGTCTGGCCAATTCAGCAGGCATCTTTCAGTTGGATGAACTTCTGCGCCATAAACTCAACAACTCCAGCATTTCGGATTTTGTCGAAGTCACGGCCACGATCGAGGGCGAAACAGAGCGTAGAATTCTGGAAGTCTATAAACCGCAATAAGGGCTAACGCAGAACAGCCGCCGCAATCGCGAGCCTTTTTATGCCTGGGGTCCACTGCCGTCATCGGTGGGCAGGTTGTCGGCAGGGTTTATCGGGATGTGGATAGAAAAAACGCTCCCTTTGCCGGGGGTGCTCTCAACCGTCAAACAGCCTCCGTGGGCCTGTACAATATGCTTGGCGATGGCCAGTCCCAGACCGGTCCCCCCCAATTGCCGGCTTCTCGCCTTATCGACTCGATAAAACCGCTCAAACAGTCGGCCAAGGTGCTTCTTTTCGATGCCGCATCCCTGATCGCGCACGGAAATCATCATCTCATATTCCTTCTGGGAAGCGACCACCTGCACCGACTTTCCCTCGTCACTGTATTTTATGGCGTTATCGAGGAGGTTCACTACCGCCTGCTCCAGGAGGGGAGGATCGACCCGTGCCCGCAGGTCCTCAGGGCACGATACCTCGATCTGTATCTGTTTGGCGGTGGCCCTGATATGACAGACCTGGACGGCCGTCCGCAGAATTTCGCTGATTCGACTGTCGATCCGCTCGATTTCTCCCTTTTCAGCCCCCTGCTCGATTCTGGAAAGACTCAGGAGGTCTTCTACAATGGCCTCGAGGCGACCCACGTGCTTATCAATAATGGCCAGAAAACGGTCAGCGTCCGTTGGATTCCTGACGGCGCCGTCACGAAGCGTTTCCACAAATCCTTTGATTGCGGTAATCGGGGTCTTGAGTTCGTGGGAGACATTGGCAACAAACTCACGGCGCATATTTTCGAGTGTGCGAAGGCGCGTCACATCGTTAAACACCACCACTGCGCCGATCTGCCTTCCGTCGGCGTCTCGAAGGAGGCTTCCGTGGCAGTTGACAATCAATTTGCCGTCCGTTGACAAGGGGATGTCTTTCTCGGTGGGTTTTCTGCTGGAGAGGGTATCGTTTACAAACTGGTGCAGCATCGTGCTTCGGACCAATTCCTGTATACTCCGGCCCTTCATATCTAGGGCATGGGTGCCGAGCATTCGAGCGGCCGCCTCGTTCATGCTGAGGAGTCGTTCTTCCATGTCCAGGGCCATCACGCCCTCGGCCATGCTTGACAGGACGGCCTCGATTTCATTTCGTTGAAGGATAACGGTATCGATACGCTCTCGCAGTTCTTCGGCCATCTTACCGAGAGAAAGAGAAAGGGCCTCCATCTCCTCGGAGGACGCGGTGGAAGGCCTGTATTGGAAATGCCCGCGGGCGATGGATTCGGCCCATGTTCTCATCTCCTGGATGGGACGGGTAATTCGGCGCGATACAAAGAGACCCAGGATGGCTCCAAAGGCTGCAATCGCCAGTCCGCCAAAAATAATGCTGGTCTGGATAGTTCTGAGGGCTTCGTCGATGGAGCTTATGGGGATGGAGGTCCGGATGACCACATCCATTCGGTCGCCCCGTTTGACAGGGACCGCCACATACATCAGGTCCTTCCCAAGGGTTCTACTGTGCCGAATGGATGTCCCCCGATTGCCGCTCAGAGCGGCAATGAATTCCGAACGGTCGGCATGATTGTCCATGGTTGCGGGATCTTCATCCGAATCTCCAATGACCTTCCCTGATGGAAGTAGCACCGTGATGCGGGTGGAAGCGTTCCTGCCGATACGCTTTAGAACCTGGTCGATTTGCCCCGCGTCAACTGGATCGATATATCTCAGGATATGGTCCTGACAAAGGCGTGCTCGAATCTCGAGATTCGAAGTGGTTTGTTCGAGATAAAACTGCCTGATCAACCGCGAGGCATACCAGGTCACGACCACGAGAGATAGAAGGGTGATGAGCAGGTAGGAGGGGTAGATCTGCCAGAATAATCGTTTTTTTGCCGCCATGGGCTACTCCTTGAAACGGTACCCGACGCCTCGGACCGTCTCGATAAACATGCCGCTGGAGTCCAGCTTCTTTCTAAGGCCTGCAATCTGAACGTCAACGGAACGATCGGTTACAAAATAGTCTGTTCCCCGTACAGCGTCTACGATCTGGGAGCGCGTGAACACCCAGCCAGGCCTTCGCACCAGATAATGAAGGATGCCGAACTCGGTGAAGGTCAGGGGGACGTTTTTCCCATCTACCAGAACCTCCCGCCGTCCTGGATGAATGATGAGATTGTGGATTCTGATCACATCGGGGGACTTCAGGGCCTCGTCCTGTTTTCTTCGAAGCACCGCCCGAACCCTGGCCAAAAGGATTCTCGGGCTGAACGGTTTGGTGACATAGTCGTCGGCCCCTAACTCAAGACCGGCTACGACATCCGGTTCCTCTCCTTTGGCTGTCAGCATCACAATTGGGATTTGCCTGGTTTCGGGATTGTTTTTGAGGAGCCTTGTTACCTCCAGACCGTCAATTCCGGGAAGCATAAGGTCCAGTACAACGAGATGGGGAGGTTCCTTCCTTGCAAGGTCAATGGCCTTTTCTCCGGAAGCGGCAATCACAACATCATAGCCTTCCCGCGAAAGATTGAATTTCACTAACTCCAGAATATCTTCCTCGTCATCTACCACCAGAATACGTTCTTTGGGCATATTGTCTCTTTTCCATCACCTACCAGTTTATCCATCCGTGCTGCCAATGTAACAATAAAATGTTAGCATTTTGTTAACATTATGTAAAGATTGCGTAACTTCTATCACATGCTTTTGCGCAGGTTGACGATAGCAATGTAACCACCATTTCTATGATGGGCAGTAACCCTCCATATTGTGAAATGGGCCTCTTTATCTCATCCAAAGAAAAAATCCCAAGGCTCCGATCATGAATGAGAGGGTGATCTCGAAGTGGCGCTGGCGAATGCGACGGTTGATTTTCAGGCCGACGAAAAAACCCGCGACGGCGAACGGGGCCGATATCGCAGAAACGGTCAGTAAAGAGGCGTTCAGGAGGCGGTGATAGCCGTAGCTTCCGATGACCAGGAGGTTTGTGAACAGGAAAAAACTGTGGAGCATACCGATAACCTGTTCCTTAGTCCACGGTTTGAGGGCCGCATAGAGGTTTGTTAACATCAGCGATGAGGATGCAGCTCCCACAGGCTCAACCTCAACAGGGCCGATTCCCGGTTGGTTTTATCTCGATATCTCACAGATTCAGCATCACCCAAAGCGTGAGATATCCGACATGGATACGATTTCATTGGCGTTTAATCAATATAGGCCGGTTCGGGATCTCATTTCCAATCCAAAACCTCTCGGGTTTTGACAGTCATCTTTTCCCAATACAATCCGCTTCACATCTACCGTGATGTGTTCGGGGCTCGACAAATCGGCATAAAGACAGTATCCTTCGCTTCCGATCAGGGGCGCCAGCATATGGAAGATGTGGCACCCGATTACATTATCTATCGGTTCTCTGAACGGAGAGAGGCAATCGCATTGTTCAAGCGACAACCTCCGTCCCGGGGCCAGACCTGAATAGGAACACCATTCACACAGGACAGCAGGTGGACGGTTGGCAAAAGGCCTTTGTCTATTGGTCAGTAAGTCGTGCCAGGGCGGGTTGACAGATGGATGGAATCACCAAACCTTTGGCATTCGCCAGGGTGGGTAGGTTGCCGGGCATTGCTGCCTTGACCCGCTTCGTGATGCTGGTGTTCCCTTCCTGACCGATAGGGGGGGCCTAACGACAAAAAGAAATGAGGAGGATACAGATGCAACACCGATGGCTGCGTATATTCATGGCCCTGGTCCTGATGGGAGCGGCGGCCGGTTTCCCCCCTTATGTATCATGTACGGAGGCGGATACATCATGTGATTACTACACCAGGGAAGATGCAGAGCGGCTTTTTGGAGTGTCTGTGAGCGGACCAACGATGAAGGCAACGTCACTCCCGGCTGGAAGAATCTGGCGCTACACATTTCCTTGTAAGGGGGGCACCTGCGGACTCACCCTGCGCCTATCGAGGACATCAGACATTGCCAAAGAGGGGATCTTCGAGTCGGCGAGGGATCAAATGGATCGGCAGAAGCGAACCCGCATGTCTCATGAGCATGCATCCAAATCGTTCAGGCCCATTGCCGGGCTTGGAGACGACGCCTTCTGGGGCGGACAAAATCTATGGATCCTAAAGGGGGACACGCTGATCATCGGCGGCTGCTGACACTGGTTCGCGGAATTGTCTATGGTGGAAGCTCCATCTTGTATTACGCCTGTGCTTTTGATCCCCCTTATGAGATTTTTGATTCCCGCGGAATCGATCTTCGACCGGAGGTTGAGCAGGCCAAGAAGGAGCTGCCGATCGCACCCTTGTCGGACGATTTAGTTGGTCCCGCAGCGAAGAGGATCATGGAAAGTGCGCAGGCTCTCGGTCATCCCTGGCACAAAATCCCCAAAATCGTCTACCAGGAAAGATGCCGTCTCAACTGCGATAAGTGTACGATGGGCTGCCCGTACGACGCAAAATGGACATCACGCATGTATATTGATGAGGCTCTTGGTAGAGGGTCACATTTAATAACCGGTTCCCATGTGAAGCGTATCGTAGCGGATACCGGTTCTGCAAATGCCGTAGAGTTCACCAAGGCGGGAAGGACTCATCACGTCAGTGCACCCGTAATCGTACTGGCAGCGGGAGGCATAGGAACCCCGCTTATTCTCCGGAATTCCGGTATCGGAGCGGCCGGTTACGATTTCTTTTTTGACCCCCTAATCGTTGCGATGGGCGAGGCGGACAATGTTAGCTGTGGGAAGGAGTTCCCCATGGCTGCAGGCTATTGGGATGTAGATGAAGGTTATGTCATGACTGATCTTGTATGGCCCAGGTGGATTTTCTCAATCTTTGCAGCTGAGGTGCTGCGCTTTGACCGATTGGCCTCTCACCGCCGAACCTTGCCGATTATGATCAAAGCCAAGGATGGGTTAAGTGGGCATCTAACATCCCGTGGCATTGTTTGCAAGCGATTAGCTGAAAACGACCGAAGAAAGCTGCTTCGGGGATATGAACGCGCCAAACATATCCTGCAACACGCAGGTGCTCACCATATCTTTAAGACCTGGTTCTTGGCTACACATCCAGGCGGTACTGTAAAAATTGGAGATTTGGTCGATCGCGACCTCAAAACTGAGCTGAATAACCTCTATGTCTGTGACTGCTCTGTTATTCCAGAGTCCTGGGGATTGCCGCCCACGCTGACACTCATCGCTTTAGGGAAAAGATTAGGCAGACACTTGGCGACTGAATCCGGCCTTCTTCATTGAACGGAATATCATTATTCTGGACGTCTTGCCTTTTTCCGGTGCTTTCAAAACACATCTTCCATTGGGAACGAAAATGAAAATCCTGGCAAGTTAGCCGTTAGGAGCCATTGCCAGACTGCTATGTATACAGTTGATATAAAAGGATTTTAATGTGATTGAAGCCTGATCCGAATGGCAGTTATGTTGCCAGGTATATGTCAAAATCGGTGGCGTTGAACTTGTGAGATATCCAGATGCTAAGCCCCGTGACCCTGTCCATGTATACCTCCTGATCATGGCCCCTTTAGTCGCTTAAGCAGCTTAAGAAAAGATCATAAATCTTGATTCAATCGATACCTTTTCCTTTGGATAGAGAATTTCTTTGGAAAACATCGCCTATTTTGGTTGAGCGTAAAGATTTTGTGTGGTAGATATCAACACGATCTTGTGAAATCAGGATACCCAATAACTTGTGGTCGCCAGAAAGGTCGAATGAACTCGTAGGGCCGGGACGACGTAAGGCATATCCCAAGGTTTTGGTGGCCAAAATCTTCGAGACTTCCAAAACATACATACCATTCAACCCAGTTGTTATAGGAACCGCATCGCAAGAGCCGGTCAAGCCTCCAGGTTCATGGATATCACAGGTTTTTCGAGCTTGACCATATTTTGGTTTTTAAGATATAGGATAGGGTAGACAGAGGGAGGCATCTTTAGGATTTGATGCGATGTGCTCAGAAAGGAACCGTAGGCATATCCCCGGTTTTGAGGGTGCCAAAATCTTTCAGGTTTCCAAAGGATAAGTCAATGTCTCAGCTACTTGTATCATAGACAGACCTCGTTATTTAAGCCCATTTTGGGGCCTAAAAAATGGACACTTTACCGTCAAATACAACGGTTTATTCGGCATGTCAAAGCGTAACTATTTGATATAATTCAATTCGTAAAAATTACGACTGTCCAATTCTTTTCCAAAGCATGGTTTTCTTGCCTGAACCGATTGTATTCACATGCAATTTTGGAACTGATTTCTTTTTAGCGTAACGAGGTCTGCATAGAGTGAATATTTCAAGGTTGACTCAAGCCGCCGGGATATCTCAAGTCCTGATAGGCGATAATTTCCCTGACTTATGTCTCTCTTACGTGACCGGATTGCCCCACTCACAGTGAAGAATCATTTTCTGTCGATTTTAGAAGACCTCCTTTGTTGTGAAGTCCCCCCGCGCCAATATATCTCTCTTTCATTATTATGCCATTTGATTCCAGGATGTTATGTCGGAAAGACTGTCTACGATTAAATGAAACAAATCCAAAAAGTGACTATTTTGCATAGTCATTTCATAGTCACTAAAATAGTCCTTTACAACAGTACAAAAAGACAGTAGCGTCATTCACAAAGAGATATAGAAAAGGCCAAACCCGGAGCAATCCGGGGACGGAAAGCCACGGGTCCTAAAAGTGTGAGGATAGCCGGGTTGCCTGGAGAAGGGCAACTCGGCTTTTTTGTGGGAACATAGGGGAAAGAATTCACCAAAAATTGAAACAGATTTTTCTGGAATTAAACCACTATGGGGTTAAAGCCCACAGATTTGGCGTTAAAGCGCCCGTGGATTGAACCACGGACTGAAAGAGAGAGGACTGAAAGTCCATAGTTTCAAACTATGATGCACTTCCCGCACTAAAGCCGATTGGAAGAATGAAAGGAGGAATAGGTTTGTTGCTTCGGAGGGAATTTGTTAAAGCTTAAAAGCTTAGTCCTTTAACCTGAACCCATGGAGGTACCATGATGAAAAAGCTCATTGTGTTTTCAATCCTATTGTTGAGTCTGGTAATCGTAACTATGGCGCAAGCGTCGGTATTTGATATCTCTGTGACTGAGGCTGGCGACAGGGTGTATAATAGAAACTGGGGCTATTGGGGGACCTGGACAGGTTGGGTTGTAGGCGCTAATCCTAACGAAGTCTCTCATACTTACTCGCCCGGATATGGAGATTCCAATAGCACATATTTGACTTTCGATATAAGCTCTTTTGATGTACCCTCGACGGAGATCGTTTCGGTTTCGCTTTACATCAACATCCTAAGTGTAACGTTGCAATAAAAATTCAAACAAAATCATGCCTGGAGGGTAACACT
>CAYLJZ010000021.1:3138-38780 GCA_964384085.1 uncultured Desulfobacteraceae bacterium | reverse complement strand
ATAGGCGTCTACATACTTAGCCCAATTTTAAAATTTCGCCTCAGGGATCACAACTGGGCAAGGCGTCCAAGAAGCTAACCTGTGTTTAGTTTCGCCTTTCCGTTTCACAGGTCCAACGGATCAGCTAGCCCGCTAGTCGACGTCTTGTTCGGTCACGCAGGCTAAGACCGACAAGACGTTAGCCTATTTTATGCGGCTAAGGCATACGCATAATCGTCTGCGTTTGTGTTAAGCCCACCTGTTTAACGAGCAGCTGGAACCTCGGTATGCAGCCTACACTTCAACTATCCCCGTCGAAGCCGTTTCGCCCCCTTATATGAGAAATCCCAATAAAATTTCACTCTCCAATGATTATGGTAAACTATAATGATGGGTGATACACTTGTCAATAGTTACCTTTTTTTCGAGCCTGATCGATTTCCCGTTTTAATTCCTTTTCCTTCAACGATGCCCGTTTGTCATATTTTTTCTTTCCTCTTGCCAGGGCAATTTCCACTTTGGCCCGCCCCTTTTTAAAATATACCTTGGTAGGAATCAAGGAATACCCCTTTATTTCAGTCTTTCCGATCAGACGTCTAATCTCTCTTCTCTTCAATAGAAGCTTTCGGGTCCGTGTGGGATCCAGATCTAAACCGTGGGCGAACGGATAAGGGGATATGTGCATATTGTGTAGAAAGACCTCGCCCCGCTTCACCCTGGCGTAGCTGTCCACAAGATTGGCCCGTCCATCTCTCAGAGACTTCACCTCGGCCCCCAAAAGGACCAGACCTGCCTCCAAAAATTCATCAAGATAGTAATTGTGGCCGGCCTTTTTGTTCTGACAGACCATCTTTATAGCTGAATCCAGAACTTTCATCATTCGCTCGTCATTTGCTTCGGTTTCGTGAGCTGGTCATGGCTGGGATTGAAAGCGTCATTTATCGCGATTCAAACGAAATTGGGCTTTGCCTTGCAAATGATGTCAGACTCCCCGGCCATCTGCAATGAATAATAATCGTCATCCATCGATCATCAATTCAACAGGTATCCCTTTTCCTCCAACTCAGGAAACATCTTCCGGGTTCGCTCCAGGATGAAGGCACGCACTTCTTTGGCGGTGTTCAGCACTATGACCTGTTCCAGTTCTGCGCGGGCCTGTTCCATGGGGATCGCCCTTATCATTTTTTTGATGAGAGGGATGGCCCTGGCATTCATGCTGAGTCCGTCGATCCCGATCCCTAACAAAATAGAAACGCAAAGAGGATCTCCTGCCATTTCGCCACACAGGGAAACCGGTATTCCAGCATTTCTGCCCGCTGCGACGACCTGCCGGATCATTCTGAGAATGGCAGGGTGAAATGGCTGATACATATAGGCTACATGCTCGTTGACCCTGTCAATAGCGAGGGCATACTGAATAAGATCATTGGTCCCAATACTGAAAAAATCCACGTTGCGGGCCAGGGTATCGGCCATAACAACGGCTGAGGGGATTTCAACCATAATGCCGACTTTCATGTCGCTATCGTATGGGATATGTTCGCGATTTAGATCGTCCCTGACCTGATCCAGGATTGCCTTTGCTTCCGACAGTTCCTGCAGACCGGAGATCATGGGGAACATCAATCGGAGATTGCCAAAGGCACTCGCTCTGAGAATCGCACGGAGCTGTGTTTTGAATATCTCCGGTTCCCGCAGGCAGAACCGTATGGCCCTCAGACCGAGCGCAGGGTTATTTTCCTCGGAGATCGCGACATCTGATGCAAATTTATCGCCTCCCAGGTCCAGGGTTCGTATGCTGACCGGCGCCGGCTGCATAATCTCCACGACCTCCCGGTAGTCTTCAAACAGATCTTCTTCCTTTGGGAACCCCTTTCCTCTCAGATAGAGAAATTCCGTTCTGTAAAGCCCGATCCCTTCGCCGCCATAATCTTTGGCAGCCGTCACCTCTTCCAGAAACTCAATATTGGCGTTAATGAAAATCCGGTGCCCGTCAGGGGTCTCCGCCGGGAGGTGGCTCATCCTGGCAATGCTGGACTTGTATTTCTGGAGCCTAAGTTTCCGTTCCTGATAGAGGATGATATCGCTGTCATCAGGGTTGATCACGACCACGCCGGAGCCCCCGTCGACAATCAGAAGGTCGCCGTCTTGCACCAAGGCAGTCGCGCGTTCAAGGCCAACCACCGCCGGGATTTCGAGGGCCTGCGCCATGATGGCGGTATGTGAAGTCCTCCCTCCCACATCCGTAATAAATCCCATTACCTTGGCGGTGTTCAATTCGGTCGTATCCGCCGGGGATAAATCATGGGCAACAATAATTACCCTCTGATTGATCTTGCTCAGGCTGTGATTGCTATCGCCGGAAAGTGTCCTGAGGAGCCTTTCCGTAACATTCTCCACGTCGCTGATGCGTTTACTGATATAATCGTCATCGATTTGTTCAAAGATCCCACGGATTTCTTCCAACGTTTTCTTGAGCGCCCATTCGGCATTTATTTTCTCCCCAAGAATCTTGTTGATGGTGGAATCCCGAAGCATGCTGTCCTTGAGGATCATCAGGTGACTATCCAGAATAAAGGCCTGGTCCTTCAACGTATCCGGCAACCTGTTTCTGAGAGAAACAAATTGAGCCTCCACCGAGCGAAGGGCCTCCTCAAATCTTTCAACCTCCCGGTTCAACTGTCCTTCGTTGACAAAACACTGGTACAGGATCTTGGTTCTGGATCGGTCCACCAGATGGGCCTTGCCGATAACGATATCGGAGTAAACAGGGATCCCCCGCAGTTCTTTTGGTGCGGTCACAGGCTCTTCTGTCATACCCGTTCTCCAAAGTTTTGTTCAAAGAGTTCACTCAGCTTTTCCATAAAGCGCTCCGAATCTTCTCCGACAATCCTGGCCTCCATCTCGGTTCCTTTGGGACATGCTAACGTCAGTATGGATAAAATGCTGGAGCCATCCACTTCTTCGTCATCTTTCCTCAAAAAGAGTTGGGAATTAAAGTGTCTCCCCAATTCCACTATCCTGGCGGCCGATCGGGCATGAAGGCCCAGGTTGTTCCTGACCTTGAGTCTTTTGACGGACTCCACTTCATTTTCTCCTCCTGTTTCGCCTTTTTTGTCAAGGCATGCCTTATAAACCTGACGATAGGCCAACCCTTCTTCCTTAGAGATTCGGGCTGCGATGTCTTTGATGCTCATTCGATTGGCCCTGATGAGTTCCTCCATTCGATTCGATGCTTCTTCGCTCAAGCCGCTGATTATCTCTTTGGATTCGCTACCTGCGACCACTAACGTAAACTCTCCCCTGATCTTCTCCGGTGTGAGAGTGGTCAAAATATCTTCCGGAGTCCCCCGTTGTACCTCCTCAAAGACCTTGGTCATTTCCCTTAGCATGACCATTCGTCTCTCTCCGAATATCTCTGTCAGGTCGGCCAGCATCGCCTGAATGCGATGGGGGGCCTCGTAAAAAACCATCGTACAGGTTTCTGAGACCAGGCGCTTCAGTTCTTTTTTTCTTTTCCCTGGCTTATTCGACAGAAACCCTAAGAATAGAAAGCGATCCGTTGGAAGGCCCGATACAGACAGGGCAGCCACCACCGCCGAGGGCCCTGGAACAGTCATTACCCTGATGCCCTCTTCGGCCGCCCGGTTGATCAACCGCACTCCCGGATCGGAAATACCCGGGGTCCCGGCATCGGTCACGAGGGCAAGGTCCGACCCTGACTTTAACCGGCTGATGAGCTGTTCTGTCCTCGTGTTTTGACTATTTTGGTTATAGCTTGTCAGAGCTGTTTTGATGCCGTATCGCTCACACAGATGCCTGGTGTGAGAGACATTCTCTGCAGCGATCACATCAACGCTTTTCAGGATCTTTAAGGCCCTCAGGGTAATGTCTTCCAGATTGCCAATGGGTGTGGATACCACATAGAGGATTCCATATGTTCGCCGGCGGTGACCAATGGCATTTGAATCTTCCACTGCCGATCCTGATTAATAGGCCAAATCAAAGGCATTCTTTATGACTTCAATTTCGGGCTCACCCGGTCCCAGGGACACAGCGATCACATCGAATCTGGCCTTGATATCACAACAGTTGTTTGATTTCATATAGGCCAGTGCAACCTTTGAGATCTGCCGTCTTTTCCTCTCATTAACAGCCTCTTTGGCATAACCGACGGTCTTTCCCTTTCTGGTTTTGATCTCGATGAAGACCAGGGTGTCGCCATCCCTTGCGATCACGTCCACCTCGCCCAGGGGGCAGCGATAATTTCGAAGGATTGACCGGTAGCCCAGGCGTTTTATTTTCTTAAAGGCCAATTCTTCTCCCAATGCCCCTAATTCGAGCCGTTCCCTTGTCAAACCTATTCACCTTTTTAGGAGTGCATCTTCTGTTGCTCTTTCAAGATGAAACAGACTGATACGCCAGCATATCTTTCAGCCTGAACGCTGATGACGAAAGGCGTGTCACCCTCGCGAATAAAAACACAATTCCCTGTAAGAACGGAAACCGTGAGCGTCGAACGTCAATCAAGGACTCGTCTAAAAGTCAAACGATGAATCGGGCACGGTCCATACTTCCTTAGGGCCGCAAGATGCCGGACAGTTCCGTAGCCCTTGTTGCTGTCAAAATCATAGACTGGATACATTTCATGGAAGGCCCGCATGATTCTGTCCCGATACACCTTGGCAAGGATAGAGGCAGCAGAGATGCTGCGACAGACCTGGTCACCCTTTTTGAGGCATGTCTGAGCGATGGGGACGGGCACCGGTTGGATCCCATCAACAAGAAGGAACTCCGGTCGAGGGTCAAGGGCATTTACCGCACGTGCCATGGCCTCGAGCGAGGCATTCAGAATATTGGAGTTATCAATATAACGCCGCGAAACAACACCAATTCCCGTAGCTAAGGCCTCACGCTGGATGAGGGCAAAGGCCTCCTCCCGATTCCTGGCCGTCATCTGCTTTGAATCCCGAATACCCGGTAGATCGGGCCTGCCGGCAAAAATAACGGCTGCAGCCACAACCGGCCCGGCCAGGGGACCCCGACCTGCTTCATCTAAACCGGCGATCAACTGATAGCCGGCCTTACGAGCCAAGTCCTCATGAAAAAAGGGAACTCTGGTGAAGGTGTCGACGAACTCCGGGAAGAGTCTCAGATTTTCATGCCGACCCACATCCACCTGTTTCACGTACCGGCGTCAACCCATTTCCTGAACCGACGCGCATCCGGTTCATACGGTTCGCTTCTCCTTGATTCTTGCGGCCTTTCCTTTCAGGTTTCTCAGATAGTAAAGGCGTCCCCGTCTGACCTTACCCTTTGTGACGACCTCGATCTTGTCTATAACCGGGGAATGGAGCGGAAAAATCCGTTCGACACCGATGCTGTACGAAACCTTCCTGACGGTAAAGGTAGCGCCGACGTTTCCCTTGCGCTTACGGATAACAACCCCCTGAAATACCTGAATCCTCTCTTTTTCGCCTTCTTTTATCTTGGCATGTACTCGAACCGTGTCTCCCGCTTTAAAATCGGGAATATCAACACGCATCTGTTCCTTTTCAAGCGCTTCCATGGTATTCATGTCTTTCTCCTCTTTCTGTCATATATCGAAGCGGCGGCGCATTGGAAAAAATTCCTGCGCACTGCCTGTGCTCAATTCTCGTCTTACCCTGCCAATCGGTCCAGGATAATGGCGGCCGCCGTCCTGACGGAAAGGTGATTGTATCCCCGTTTTCCTGGAACGGGAGCCAACACCCGGTCTGCCTGCCTTATCACCTCTTCATGAAGGCCCCATGCCGTTCCGAATATCAGAGCCACCACCTGATTGTTCCAAATGGCCTGCCTTGCGTCTATCCAGGATATGCACCGTTCTTTCTGATCTGCTGCATCGGTTGCGATGGTTATAGGAGGCTCTCCCTCCATTTCGTGGATTCGAGCGATTGCCGCATCGAGGCTCTCAACTACAGAAACACATTCAAGCGCCTCTTTCCGGTGCCGGTTGTATCGGCCTCCATACCCCTCGATCCAGTGCGTTAAAATGCGTCTCGCCAGTCTCTGCTGTTCAACAAGAGGGGTAACCACAAAAAACCTTTTGACGTCATACGTCCTGGCCAGCCTGGCCAGGTCATGAATATCCAGCGTAGTGATGGCAGAGGTGATCTTCTCATTATTCTTGTTATAAACAGGAAAATGAACCAGCCCCATGTAGAGACGCAAACCCACGCCCCCTTATAATCCCGCCAGAAGCGACTTATCTTCTGCCGTCAGCTTGGCCTGCTTAAGCAGGTCAGGTCGCTTTTCGAAAGTCCGTCTGAGGGATTCTTTCCTGCGCCACACCCGGATTTTTTCATGATTCCCGGACAAGAGGACTTCGGGCACATCCATCCCCTGGAACGTCCTGGGTCGTGTATATTGAGGATATTTCAAAAGACCATCCTCAAACGAATCTTCGAGACTGGATTTCTCACCCCCTAAGACCCCCGGAATCAGGCGGGCCACCGCATCGATGACCACCATGGCCCCCAATTCGCCCCCCGTCAGGATGTAATCGCCTACCGAGAGTTCCAGGTCGATATGGGTCGACACGATTCTTTCATCGACCCCCTCGTAGCGTCCGCAGATCAGAATAAGCTGGTTCCACCGGGACATATCCCACGCCACCGACTGGCTGAAGCGCTCCCCCTGAGGGCTGAGGAGGATTACCCGACTGATTCCTGTTATTCTGTCAACCGATGTCAGGGCCCGGCTGATCGGCCCCGGTTTCATAACCATGCCATCACCGCCCCCATAAGGGCGATCATCTGTAATCTTGTGGCTCCCTCTCGCAAAGTCGCGGATATTGATGAGCCTGATATCCGCCAATCCCCTGCTAATGGCGCGGGCCAGCACGCCCTGTCGTAGATAAGCCTCGATCATTTCAGGGAACAGGGTGATAACATCAAATTTCATTCAGGTCTAACAACCCTTCCATGGGCGAAATGGTCATTGTTCCCTTTTCGAGATTGATCTCTTTTACCACATCGCAGGTGGCCGGGATAAAGATCTCCTTTTTGCCGCATGTTACCACATAGATCTCACTCCCCCCCACGGGAATGATATGGGCGAGCTCGCCGATATGCTCCCCCGTCTCCTGCAAGACGGTGAGTCCAATCAATTCATGCCAGAAATACTCCCCCTCCTCCCGGGGAATGGCCTCGGCTGCGACCCATACTTCGGCTTCTCTCAGCTTCTCTGCCTCTTCTAAAGAATTCACTCCCTGCAATTTCACTAAAACAATATTTTTGTGTGGAGTCGCCGACAATACCTTGTATGCATGGATCTCTCCCAAAACAGGTCTTAAAAAAACCTCTGACGCCTCGATAAACGATGCCTCGGAGCGTGCGTAGGATCGCATGCGGAGGAGCCCCCCCAGCCCATGAGGTCTGAGAACCTTGCCCACCAGGAGCAGATTGCCGGACAAACCGGAGGCCAACGCTATTCGATAATCTCCAAAACCGATCGTTTCTTAATCTTTGTGGAGGCTGCGCTGAGAATCGTCCGCATGGCTCGTGCCGTGCGACCCTGCTTGCCGATGACTTTCCCGAGATCTTCCTTCGCTACTTTCAGTTCGATAACCGAAGTCTGTTCTCCCTCGATTTCCGTGACGGTCACATCTTCTGGTTTATCCACGAGCGCTTTCGCAATGTATGAAATCAAATCCTTCATCTCGATTCACCTCCCATCTGATCGGACAGAAATGTCACATCAACTTGCCGCTGAATGGGATTGCATCATTCCTTCTCTCTTCAGGAGAGATTTGGCCGATTCCGAGAGGCGCGCCCCTTTCCCAAGCCAGTAGCTGACCTTCTCCTCATGAATCTTCACCACCGCAGGATTTTTCGTGGGATCATAATATCCCAGTATCTCCAAAAATCTTCCATCCCGACGCGCTTGTGAATCGGCCGCCACCAGACGGTAAAACGGCTTCTTTTTTGCGCCCATCCGTGTCATTCGAATTCTAACTGCCATTTGCTCTTATCACCCCCTCGCCTTCACTGCAGCCCCGGCAAAACCCAGGCCGGGACCTGATTGCATGCCTCATCTTCAACCGAAAATAGATGGCATTTCAAACCCACCTTTTTTGGTAAAGCGTTCCATCATCTTCTTTGTTTGTAAAAAGTTTTTCAGCAGACGATTTACATCCTGGACGCTCGTCCCGCTCCCACTGGCAATTCTTCGTCTCCTGCTTCCATTAATAATCTTATGTCTCCGTCGCTCCTCTGGTGTCATGGAGTTGATAATGGCCTCCACCCTCACCAGCTCTTTTTCATCCGGCTTGAAGTCCCGAAGCTTTTTCAATTTGCCCAATCCCGGTATCATCCCCAGGATCTCTTCAAGGGACCCGATCTTTTTCAGTTGCTTTAATTGAGAGCGGAAATCCTCGAGGTCGAATTCGCTTCGTTTGAGCTTCTTTTCTAACTTTTTGGCCTCTTTCTCATCGAATTCATCCTGGGCCTTCTCGATGAGAGAGAGGATATCCCCCATGCCGAGGATTTGTGAGGCCATCCTGTCTGGATGAAACGGCTCTAACGCATTGACCTTTTCTCCAACGCCCACAAATTTAATCGGCTTACCAGTGATCGCCTTAATGGAGAGGGCGGCGCCGCCCCTGGCATCCCCTTCCATCTTGGAGAGGATCACGCCGGAAATATCGAGGCGCTCATTGAAGTCTTTTGCCACGGTGACCGCATCCTGTCCGGTCATGGCATCAGCGACCAGAAGGATCTCAGCCGGGTGCAGCTTGGCCTTAATCGTCTCCAGTTCGGCCATCAGCGTCTCATCGATGTGGAGGCGACCGGCCGTATCGATAATCAGGACATCGGCCCCTACCCTTCCGGCCCCCGCGAGAGCATCTATACAGATTCTTTCAGGGCTCTGACCTGGTTCCGTGGGGTAGACCGGGACATCGATTTCCGAGCCCAGTTTCTTGAGCTGATCAACAGCGGCTGGCCTGTAGATATCTGCGGGTACCAGATAGGGATGTCTCCCCTGTTTACGCAGATGCCGCGCCAGCTTAGCGGCTGTGGTGGTCTTACCCGAGCCTTGCAGTCCCACCAACATCAGTATGTAGGGGGGCCGCCCCTCCAGTTCGAGGCCTATTCGGGTCTCGCCCATCAACCGGGTCAGTTCTTCATTGACAATCTTTACAATCTGCTGACCGGGCGTTAAACTGTCAAGTACGTCCTGTCCGACCGCACGCTCTCGAATGTCCGAAACCAGGTTCTTGACAACCTTATAGTTCACATCCGCTTCCAGAAGGGCTAAACGCACCTCTTTTAAAGCCTCCTGGACGTTTGCCTCGGTCAGTCTTCCCCGTCCGGTCAACTTCTTAAGGGTTCGATTCAGTTTTTCTGATAGGCTGTCAAACATGGTATTACGCTCTTGATTTGGTAATTTTTTAGTTTATGTCAATTTATTTATTTATGTCAACAAAAATCACAGACACTCTCAAGCACACCGCAACTGATTATAAATATTAACACATTTTCATGATTTTGCCACTAAAATGTTCGAACTCCGTATAGCCAATAACCCTGTTTCACTGGCCTTCCTTTTTGACCTGGGTTCGCCCCGAGCAAACCGATCCTATCGAGGCATTCGGCATAAAGGGCCAGAGGCCAGAGGCCAGAGGTCCAAGGTCCGAGGTCCGAGAAACGGCTATTTCAGCATCCCTACATTCCAGCATTTGATCATACCATCATCCAAGATCCAGTATCCAGCATCCAGTGCCCAGTATCTATGTCGATGCTTCATTTAAGGGTTGCCAATGGTAATGATACCTTCTAATATTCAGGCGGCCCGTGTCCGCGTGTATGGCATGCGCTCATCTCTCGGTGTCAAAGGCGACTCGCCAGTTATGCAAATGGAAACAACCAATCGTGGGATTATTCATCCGGTTAAGGGAAAAAGGGACCCCGATCTGGGCCCTGTCGCAGTGATGGTGATGCTTCCTCACGAGCTTAAACGCCTTGTCCGGGAGTCGGGGGCATTGGAAATTCCGTTTAGCGAAACGCCTCTTTACAGCCTTTACCTGATTGAGGGGGGGACGGGGGACCCTATCGCCCTAACAGGGCCGTTTATCGGCGCCCCCCATGCGGTCATGGGGCTGGAGAAGCTGATTGTTTTGGGGGCGAAAAAGATATGGGTACTGGGCTGGTGCGGGTCATTGCAGCCTCATCTAAAGATTGGCGACCTCGTGATCCCGGAGCGGGCCATTTCCGAAGAGGGGACCTCTCCCCATTATCCTTTGGCAGGCAAGGCGCCCAGATGTGATTCAGGGCTCAACCATATGCTGGAAAATGCCATCGCCCGCGCAGGGCGAGATTTTGCAAAAGGAAATATCTGGACCACAGATGCCATCTACCGTGAGACCCCGGAAAAGGTAGGAAGTTTTCAGAAAAAGGGCGTTCTGGGGGTGGACATGGAGCTGTCGGCCCTTTTGACCGTGGCAGCCTATCGGTCATCGGCATTGACAGCGTTGCTCGTGGTTTCAGACGAGCTGTCCAATCTTAAATGGAAGCCAGGTTTTTCCGATCCAAGGCTAAAAGAGAGCACACGGCTGGCAGGCGACCTTCTGTTAGACCTTGCCAAGACCTCGGCGGGCTTCAATGCCTCGGAATAAAACAGTATGTTGACAGGATGATCCTAATGACCCGTGTGGAAAAAGAAATTGAAGCCCTTCGGGAAACGATCCGATACCACAACCACCGTTACTATGTTCTGGACGACCCCGAGATATCCGACGCTGAATATGACAGGCTTCTCAGACGCCTCTTCGGTCTGGAACAGGAGCATCCTGAACTGGCAACCTCTGATTCGCCCACACAGAAGGTAGGAACGGGCCCCTCCGAGACCTTTTCCGAGGTAAGGCACCACATCCCTATGCTGAGTCTGGAAAACAGCTTCAGCGATCATGACATCAGAGATTTCGAAGCGCGGATCAAACGGTTTTTGCGGGACGAGTCACCCATCCAGTATACGGTGGAACCCAAGATCGATGGCCTGGCCGTGGAGCTGGTGTATGAAAAAGGCGCACTGAAGGTAGCCTCGACTCGAGGGGACGGGTTTGCAGGGGAAAACGTCACCGCCAACATCAAGACCATTCTGGACATCCCTCTGACGCTGACAAAAAAGAAAGACGGACAGCCCTTCCCTGACCTCCTGGAGGTAAGAGGCGAGGTCTATATGGAACTGGAACCTTTTAGAAAGCTGAACCGGGACCGGGTTGACAAGGGGCTTCCTCCTTTTGCCAACCCGCGAAATGCGGCAGCCGGTTCTCTCAGACAACTTGATTCACGGGTAACGGCCAAGAGGCCTCTGAATATGTTCTGTTACGGCGTCGGGACCATGGACGCTCCCCCCTGCGAAACCTACTATGAGCGGCTCCTACAGCTTCAGGAATGGGGCCTTCGAGTCAACCGGCCATACATTCATGTCTGCGACGACCTGCTGAAGGTTATCGACGACTGCCACCATCTGGAAGAAATCCGGGCGCGTTTCCCCTATGAAATAGACGGTGCGGTGATCAAGGTAAACCGGTTGGCACTGCAGACCCGTTTAGGGGAGAAATCGAGGAGCCCGAGATGGTGTATAGCCTACAAGTTCAAAGCAAGCCAGGAAACCACGGTCCTTATCAAAATTGATGTTCAGGTGGGCCGCACCGGCGCATTGACGCCGGTAGCCCACCTGGAGCCGGTAGAAGTGGCCGGAGTCCTTGTCAGACGCGCGACGCTCCATAACCAGGAAGAGATTGAAAAGAAAGATATACGAGAAGGGGACAGGATCATTGTCCAGCGCGCAGGCGACGTCATACCTGAGGTCGTCAAGTCGATCCCCTCCATGCGGAACGGCCAGGAAAAAAAATTCACCATGCCCTCTCGATGCCCGGTCTGCGGTTCAGAGGTTGTGAAAAAAGAGGGAGAGGTGGTTTTGAGATGCCCCAACCCGAACTGCCCGGCACAGGTGAAGGGATCTTTTAGACATTTTGTTTCCAAAGGCGCCATGAATATTGACGGACTTGGGGAAAAGATTCTGATTCAGTTGATTGAAAAGGACCTGATCCACGAGGAAGCCGACCTGTACGCCCTGACGCTTGACGATCTGCTCAAGCTGAACAAGATCAAGGAAAAATCAGCAGGAAACCTCCTGGCAGCCATTGAGAAAAGCAAAAAGGCCACCCTGGCCAGGTTCATTTACGCCCTCGGGATTCGGCATGTGGGAGAATACATCGCCGTCACATTAGCCGGCCATTTTGGAGGGATCGACCGACTTGCGCAGGCAACAGAGGCAAAACTCCTGGCCATCGACGGTATCGGTCCTCAGATTGCCGAGAGCGTCATCACCTTTTTTGAAGATCCCCGAAATAAAGATCGTCTCATAAGGCTGATGCAGGCAGGCATCGAACTGGAAGCCCCTGGTCAGGAAACGGTCTCGCCGGTTGCAGATAAAACCTTTGTCATCACCGGTACGCTCTCCTCCTTGAAACGGTCAGAGGCCAAAGAGATCATCACCAGACAGGGCGGAAGGGTCGCATCCTCTGTAGGGAGCGGCGTTGACTATCTGGTGGTCGGCGCCTCCCCTGGTTCCAAGCTCGCAAAGGCCAGGGATCTGGGTATCCCCATCCTGGACGAGGACACATTTTTGAAGTTAACGGCCGCTTGACAAATGGCTGGATATTCTCGTGAGGATTCAGTACGTTTGCAAAACGCTTTGTATCTTCTCAATAAATGGGGGTTACTCCTTTCTTTGAGACGATACTTGATTCTATCTTTAGCTGGAATAACAGCGGGTCGCCCTTTCTCGTCATTCCGGCAACTGCCGGAATCCAGGGAATATCCCGAATTTTTGAGGTGTTACCATTCGTTGCCTTCGGAGAAGTAGGTATGAACCATATCAGGATGCATGTTATTATCGAGGGTCGGGTTCAAGGCGTATGGTTCAGGGAGTCCACACGGCGCGAAGCGATTTCTTTGAAGCTGACCGGATGGGTAAGAAATCGGCCGGACGGAACCGTCGAGGCCTTGATTGAAGGGCCTGAACATGAGGTCAACAGGCTCGTTTCCTGGTGTCACAAAGGCCCACCTGCCGCCAGAGTGACCGGCATTCGCAAAGACCAGGACATCTGGCAGGGCGAATTTGACTCTTTTGACATTGCTTTTTAGGAGGAAACACGTGCGGATCAAACGTTTTTCACGCCTGTTTTTAGTGATTGTGGTGCCGCTCTTTGTTGCTGCTTCGGGTTGTGGCACGACGGCATCCCTGACCCGAAAGGTCCTTCCCGATTCCTGGGCAGATAAGATCCTGCCCGGTCAGCCCAATCTCAAGCAGCGGATCATGGTCTTTCCCCTTGTGGACCAGGCCGGACTTGGATCCCAGATAACCGGCCAGTACAGCCGGCAGTTCTATGATTTTTTGAAGGCATCCACCAACCTCCTGGTCAATGAACCCCCTGATGGGATGTTTTCATCCCTGGCCATGGAATCCCCCCAGTTTGGAGTGATCACCAATTCAAGTCTTGTAGATTTCGCCCAGAGCTTAGGGATGAACGATATTATCATTGGGGTCCTGAATCCAGTTGAGATCAGTATTCGTAAGGCGGGAATATGGCCCTTCGACAGCTGGCGGAAGTTTTATGGAGTTTCCGTGGCAGTCAATATCATCGACACGGCCAGCAAGACCCTTCTGTTGACCCATGTGGAACTGGAGGAATTTCCGGTAGAACTGGAAGAGGCGGAAGCATTCGACGAGAAGGCGTTCATTGATGAGGTGTCAACGGAATCATATCCTGAGATGATCAAACAAGTGGCCGAGATAGTCGCCAAAGAGCTTCACCGACAACCCTGGACGGGAACCATCTTAGCCGTGGAAACCAACGCCATCATGATCAACGCGGGTAAGGAGGTGGGTCTCGAACCGGGTAAATCTTTCGAGGTGTTTTCCCCGGGCAAATCGATCCCCTCAGGGAGCGGGCGAACGGTTTATCTCTTTGGAGAAAAAATCGGCACGATCAAGGTCAACTCGGTCATGGAAACCCACGCCCTGGCTGAGCCCGTTGACGGAGGGCCCTTTGAACCCAAGCAATTCGTCAGGTTTAAACCTTGATGATTAAAGGATTACGGGATTGAAGAATTAAGGAATTGAATGGATAAGCCTTTTATCATTCAATCACGCAATTCCTAACTTGCTGAATTCCTAAATCTAAAATCGGTTACCATGGACAAAATTCTTATTGAAGGGGGAAAGCCCCTGAAAGGCACTGTGAGTGTCAGCGGGGCAAAGAATGCGGCCCTTCCGGTTCTGGCGGCCTGTCTTCTTACCGGGGGCTGGCATCGCCTGAAGCGCGTCCCCCAACTCAGAGACATTCGGACCATTCGGCGAATCATGACAGACCTGGGGGGGGCTTTCAGGGATGACGGGGGCGGCACCCTTGAGGTAAATTCAGACAACCTGACCGGATATGAGGCCCCTTATGACCTGGTCAAGACCATGCGGGCCTCGATCCTTTTGTTGGGCCCCCTTTTAGCCCGTTGCGGCAGGGCCAAAATCTCTCTCCCCGGAGGATGCGCCATCGGGGCCCGGCCTATCAATTTGCACCTGAAGGCCCTGGTAGCCATGGGGGCCGATATCTATCTGGAGCATGGCTATGTCAATGCCCAGGCAAACCGATTGAACGGGGCTAACATTTTTTTTGACATCCCGACGGTCACGGGCACCGAGAATATCATGATGGCAGCGGTCACTGCTCGGGGCCGGACCATCCTCAAAAATGCGGCCAATGAACCGGAGGTCCGGGACCTGGCCGATATGCTCCGGTCCATGGGTGCGGATATTCACGGGGACGGAACCGACACGATTGTCATTCAGGGGGTGGATTCCCTGAGGCCCTGCCAGCACGAGATCATACCCGACAGGATAGAGGCAGGGACCTTCATGATCGGAGCGGCCATTACTCAAGGGAACATCACCATTGATGCCTGCCTCCCGGAACACCTGTCCTCCCTTGTGGAAAAACTGAGACAGGCAGGGGCGGAAATAGACGCAGGGGACCACCGCATGACCATACGGGGGCCTGACCGGATCCAGAGCGTTGACATCAAGACCATGCCCTATCCTGGTTTTCCCACGGACCTTCAGGCCCAGTTCATGACCCTCATGGCCGTTGCCGATGGGTGGAGCATGATCCGGGAAACCATATTCGAGAACCGGTTCATTCACGTCAGCGAACTCCGGCGCATGGGGGCCGATATCGAAATCAACGGGAGTCAGGCACTGGTGAAGGGGAAAGATCGGCTCTTTTCCGCTCCTGTGATGGCAACCGACCTCAGGGCCAGCGCGTCCCTTGTCCTTGCCGGGCTGGTAGCAGAAGGGGGAAGGACCGAGGTACACCGAATTTATCATCTGGACAGGGGATACGAGGCCATTGAAGAAAAGTTCAGAGGACTCGGGGCCGCCATATGGCGAGAAAGCGAGTAGTCTGTTCCAGCGCCCGCTCATACCGATGGCCATTTTGTTTGCCGGGGGCATCCTGGCCGGCCGTGAAATCCCTTTAGACGGTCACATCCTCATCGCCTCCCTCTTTTTTGTCATTGCCGCAGCGATCGTTGCTCTTCTTGTGTTACCTCCCCGACTGAGGCCATACCTCCTCCTATTTATCTTTTTTCTCTTCGGAGCGCTGATAGGCCAGGGCAACCCATCCCCATCCAGGCTGATCCCTTTGGCGAGCCAGGAGGGAAAAGCCATGGTCGAGGGAACGGTTTTTGATCCGGTCAAGGTTGTCGACGAGGGAATCGGAAGATTTACACTCTGTGCTGAAGGCCTCTATCTTTCGGAAAAAGCCATTCTCCTCGACGAGGATATCTCCGTCACCGTTTACCGGAACCTCCCCGAGCTAAACCCGGGCGACCGAATCCGTTTCCCGGCACGTCTTCGCCTTTTCAGGAATTTCAACAACCCGGGGAGTTACGACTACGAAAGGGCCATGAAACTGAAGGGGCTCACCTGCGGCGCCAATGTTTCCGATGGAACAAAGATTATACAAATGGGCCCCGGACGTCTCCCCTTTTTTCGAGCTTTGGTGGAAGGGCTCCAGCGACCGGTCAGGGAATTTTTCCAGGAGCGCCTGACTCCTCGCAACCATGCACTCTTCCGCGCCCTGATTTTGGGTGAGAGGCAGGGGATAACGCCCGCCCTGAGACACCCCTTCAACCAGACCGGTCTGGGTCATGTCCTGGCAGTATCCGGGCTCCACATCGGTCTGGTGGCCGGCATGAGCTTTTTCCTCTTCAAGTGGGTACTTTACCGATCGTACCGGCTGGCCCTGATCCTCGACGTGCGGAAGCTTGCCGCCCTGTTGACATGTCTCCCTGTGGTGCTTTACACCTTTCTTGCAGGTTTTCAGGTATCGAGCCAGAGGGCCATGATTATGGTCCTTGCCTTTTTGGCGTCCATCCTAATGGGACGTGAAAGAGAGGTCTGGTCCACCCTGAGCCTGGCCGGGCTCATTGTACTCCTTCTCGATCCGAATGCCCTTTTCAGCATTTCCTTTCAGCTCTCCTTCATGGCAGTGATCGGCATCCTATGGCTGGCCCCGGCCATCGTGAACCTTTTTCACCGGTCGGAAAGCATGCCCCCTGAAAGGAAACCGGCACGCAACCGGCTGAACGAGTACTTTTTAGGTCTCGCTGCAGTGAGCGTCGCCGCCACCTTTTTTCTTCTCCCTCTCACCTGCTACTATTTTCATCGAATTCCCCTGGTTTCCATAATGGCCAACCTCACCGTTGTACCGATACTGGGGATCTGGGTGATACCCCTGGGACTCCTCTCCGCGGCAGCCGTTCCCTTTTCAGAAGGAATTGCCGGGTTCTTTCTCCAGATCGCCTCATGGGGACTCGACCTGTTGATGACCATCACAGAGTTCTGGGCCAACCTTCCCTGGGCAAGCATCTGGACGGTCACGCCCAATCTCTTCGAGATAGTCCTCTTTTATCTCATCATCTTCTTCATCTTCTTCTTTAGACGCCTTAGATGGGCAAAGACAGGGCTTGCCGTCATTGTCTTTCTCATCCTGGGCGATGTCGCCTACTGGGTCTATACTGTTCGGTTCAACAGGGACCTTCAGGTAACCTTTCTGGACGTGGGAAAGGGAAACGCCGCCCTTGTCTCGTTTCCGGGCGGGAAGAAGATGCTTATCGACGGCGGGGGATTCGGAAGGGGGACCTTTGATGTGGGGGAGATGGTCTTGGCCCCTTATTTCTGGCACTCAAAGATTCTAAGGATCGATTACCTGGTCCTGAGCCATCCCCAGGCAGACCATATGAACGGTCTTTGTTTCATTGCCAGATGGTTTCACCCAAAGGAGTTCTGGCATAACGGGGACCAGGTGGAAACCCCAAGCTACAGGGAACTCATGGCGATTGTCGATGCTCAGAAAATCCGGAAGATGCTTCCTGCTGACTTGAAGGGCGATATAGACATAAACGGGGTCCGGGTGCAGGTCCTCCATCCTGTTCCTAAAAGCGAGATGGTTGGCCTCGAAGACAACGGCAAGCGGCTTAACAACAATTCACTGGTCGTCAAAATCAGCTACGGCGAAACATCCTTTCTCTTTCCGGGCGACCTGGAAAAGGTTGGCGAGGAGGTGTTGATCGCCCGTTCAGGTCGAATGATCCAAAGCGACATCCTCCTTTCCCCCCATCACGGGAGCAAGACATCCAGCTCCAAAAAATTCCTGGAGCTGGTGAACCCCCGTCTCTGCGTCATCTCTTCAGGGGAAAGGACGGCCCGGAATTTTCCCCATCCAACCGTCCTTGATAGACTTCACGACATGGGGTGCGAGGTCCTTCAAATTCCCCTGTCAGGGGCCGTAACCGTATCAGTTCGTCAGAATAAGCTGGATATTCGAACATTCGTTGACGGCAGGAAGCCTTTCTATAAACCGCTTTCCCGAAAAGGGGTGAGATGATAGGGTATGGAAAAGGCGCTATTCGAATTGTGAGAACAGGAGCCATGACATTGACTCGGACCAAACCATATTCCGCGCCGTACAATGACCTTTTTATTTATCTGATTCAAGGGGTATGCAAGGAGGAGGATGAGGCGCTTCTCGGCAACGATTTTCTCGGAAACTGGGTGGAAGAAGGGAATTCCTTTCTCTTTTTTTCCAGACCGTCGCGCGGCCGTATTACCCGGCTGGTGGCCGATCAGCCGTTTCTCGAACTGGTTGATGAGTTCCATTTCACTTATGAAGACTGGCAGGGCGGGGGCCTCGATCCCATTCGAATCGACCCGTTTCTGATCGTGCCCCCCTGGTTGGATACCGATCCCTACCGGGATCGAATGACGATCCTCCTGGACCCGGGGGTGGTTTTCGGCAACTGCCATCATCCCACCACCCAGGCCTGTCTTAAGGCCATTTCCATCGCGGCACAAGTTAACCCACCGAGACGGGTCTTTGATCTGGGGACCGGGACGGGGATTCTGGCCCTGGCGGCCGCCCGTTTGGGGGCCAGCGAGGTCGTCGCTGTGGACCTGAATCCCCTGTGCGTCAAGACTGCGGCCCGGAATGTGGAACTGAATGGTCTCACAGGAATCATTCGCGTGCTGAAGGCGAGGGCGGAGGATGTGGCAGACGAGCCGGCAGACCTGATCGTTGCCAACATCCACTATGAAGTCATCAAAGGGCTCCTCGAAAAGAACGTCTTTCGTGAAACTGCGAATCTGATTATTTCAGGCCTGATGCGGAGCCAGTACGGGGACATCGCCGTCCGGTTGAAAGATTTCGGTTTTCACCTGGTCCGTGAATGGGACCACGATATGATCTGGTACACGGTTTTGGCGGGTCGATAATCGTATGACGCGGAGGGGTCATCGGATTCCGGTGTGGGCGGCCTCTCGCTTCCCGCACCGGAATTCGCGTCTCAACGGATTCAGACACTGACTACTTCAGGCCGTCTTCCTTCTTGGCCTCTTCCATCTTCAAGCCCCCGATTCTGGGGTGGGGCCTGCCGCAATTGGTCACCACAAGGGCCACGACGATTTCATCCGCCCTGGGGGCGTCGTCGATTCGGACCGCCATGGCATCGAAATGGCTTCGGACAAAGGCTGCGTCCTTGTAGTGGGTCGGGACATCAATTTCCGTTCCCATTCCCCCGACCTTTTTGGCCGACGGAATAAGGGCCTTGCCTCCGCCCACTGCATCACGGAAGGGTTTGCCCAGCTTGGGATGCATGATCGCCCCTGCGTGTTCCCGCTCGCCGTTCTCGCCCACAATGGCGCCCTTGCCGTATCCTTGAGCCTCTTCGGGCTTGATCCCCAGGGCCTCCACGGCCATTTTACCGAGAATCCCTCCAAGCTCTTCTCCTATATCCATCAGGGGGGAAAGGTCCTCTACATATCTGCCGGCAAAGGGGTTCTTAATCACTGCGACAGCAGCGGCCCTTTTGCCGGAAGGCGTCATGGGGCGGCCCGCTTCGGATAAGATCTGCTCGACGATGGTGACATATTTTCTGACTTCCATTCCAATTCCCTCCTCTTGTGTGATTTAAGGTTTTGCACACGATTTCACAGGTTCAGGGTTCAAGGTTCAGGGTCAAAGACAAAGACAAAATCGAAGCCATGGAGCACTCGTCTGGACCTTTGAAACCGTGAACGGTCACGGTTTTCAGAGTAACCGATTTCTGTTTATGCGGCTATCCGTTGATCAGCCGTTCTCGAAAAGAATCGGTCATCCCGATCTTGCTGCCCACACAGACAAATGCGCCGGTGATCACCCCTCTTTCCATGAGGGCGTTCGCCCTTTCCAGGGCCCGTTGCACGGCAAGGGATGTCGTCTCATGCCTCAAAGGCCCTGCCTCGCAGGTGACAAGGATTCCGGGGATATCGGTAGCGGGATCGATTTGTTCCGCGTATTGCTGAACCACCTGAGGGTCTTCCACAAAACTCGCATTGGCGACAGCCGTGGCCGCAGCATCCGCGACAGAAGCATTATGGGCGATCACGGTGGCAGCCGAGGCGATCCCCCTTGTGAGGCTTCGCCCGCCCAGACCGCTGGTGGCCACCCCCCAGGCAGAGCGCTCGGGTCCCAGTCGTATCACATGGGAGACATCATTGCTCCGGACATCCTCGCGGATGCCCACCGTTGCTGAATTCTCTCCTCGAAGCCGAATGGCGATGTCTCCGCCGTTATTGACGATTGCCTTTGTCATCCCCCTGTCAGCCAGATAATCGGCCACCGCATCCGCGATCGTCCCTGCCACCGCAGCCATGGGGGTCAGGTCCGCATCCCCCACCCTCAGGGCGCTGGAGATCATTTCCAGGGCCAGGGGTTCTTCGAGCTGACTCGAAATTTGTGCGCAGGCGCGACTCAGCTTTTCCCGCCAGCGAGCGATTCGTTCCAGGACTTCAAAGGCGTATCGAGCCGCGTTCGTGCTCATTTCCGGTTGGGGAACTTTTCCTATGAAGGAGGAGATGACGAGCCTCATGGGACCCCATTCGGCCATGACATCGCCCCCCTGGAGCACTCGAATGGTCTGGTGAATGAGGGATCCGGTCAATCTGCAACGACCCGCGGACCTTTGAAGGGAAAAGGCCGCATGGCCTGGATATGGCCTCCCATCTCCTCATAGTCCTCGAGGTCCATGGTGTATTCGACAGGACAGATCGTCGCGGGCGTAGGGGTCCAATAGAAAAAGCCCCCCTTGACCCGCTCCACATCGACCATAAAATTGATCCCACCGCCGGGCAAGACATAGGTCGGGGCCCCGCCCACGGTAAGATTGGCTTTTGCGGAATGAACCGCACGAGTCAACCTGATCGGGTAGAGGGTGACGCCGGCGCGCGCACTTCCTCCTGTACCTCCCATATATACGGCGGAAACCCTGGAGGGTTCACAGGTGGACGAAATGGCATCGAGCGACTCCCTGCATGCATCGGTGAGGGGCACTTCATGGAACTGACCATCCTCCCCCAGTTCAAAAAGCCCTCCGTGACGTCCTGTGGTCTCCGTGATCAAGACGCTCATGCCGGGCCGGGCAACGTCCGGATCCAGACCAGCGATTACATCCAGGGGATTCGTGATGGACGTACCTCCCCAACCGTTTCCGTGGTCCCCGAAATATCTCCCCGGAGTGCTCATCCTGAAACGGAGCCTGACCCCCGAGGGTTTGGCCGCAACAAACCTCCCTGCCGCGTGTTCGCTCATGAGGCTGGTGATGTGGGAGTCGAGGATGATAACCTCATCGGCGGCTGCCACCAGGAGCGGGGCAAAAAGGCCCAGGGTGGCGCTTCCGCAGCCAACTCTCATGGTGTCCGGCCGCATGCCGTCGATGACGGGGGTCTGACCGACCTGGAGTTCCAGCCTGGCCCCTCCCTTCACCTTCAGTTTCACCGGATTTTTGTTGGCAATATCCGTGATGGTCCTTGCCACGGCCAGCCCATCCCTTTCCGTGAGCAGATTGACGCCCCCGATGGAGAGCATCTTGGAGCCATACTGCTCGGTGGTCACCATCCCCACCTTTCTTTTCTCGACGAGGACATCCGCCCCTTCTTCACCCACCGGAATATCCGTATCGATCTTGACCAGAATGCCGCTGTAGCTCAGGGGCGCCTCGGTCACCACCGTCACCACGTCCACGCCTTTCTGTTTGCCTCTGACAATATAGGGCGCTGGCTTGCAGTCCGGATAGGTCGTCCCTGCTCCGATGCCAGTGATCAAAGGTCTCCTGATGGGCTCAGCCGGATCAGGTCCTACTGCGTCCTCCACGTCCTGCCAGGCGTGAAGGGGGGTAGCCCGAAGGAGTTGTCCATCCACATTTTTGTACCGATGGCAAGCCCCGATCATTCCGGGTCGGATCTGGCAGTTGATGGGACATGCGTCGCAAACGACCGCGCCTCTCGGAATGTGGGTTTCTCTCGATATGGCCCCCTGTTCGCAGACCTTCAGACAGGCCCCGCACTGGGTGCAGGTTTCGTCGATGGCCGCCTTTTTGCGAACGAGGCGTATCGCGCCCACAGGACAGTCCCTTACACAGTACCCGCACCCAATGCATTTTTCCAGATCGATGATCATCTTGGCTAACTTTTGGTCACCTCGGGCTTCCGCTGGGGCGGCGGCGTGTTCCTGCTGGTGGAAACCACGATCTTTCCGTCAACCAGGATCATGGCCACACCCGGCACATCGCCCGCCTCGATAGCGGCCAGGGCGTCTTCTCCCACAGACCCCATAGGCGCATCCATAATGACCAGGTCGGCTTCCTTTCCTTCAGCGATCACGCCCCGGTTCAGCTTGTAGAGGCGCGCCGTATTGCCGGTAGCCATGCAAATGGCCTCCTCCGGTTTGACCTGTGTCAGGCTCGCCAGGTGGTTGATGACCCGGAGGATGCCCAAAGGGATCACACCCGTGCCCGAAGGGGCATCATTTCCTATAATCACCCGGTCCAGTGCCCTGGCCTTTACGCAGAGATTCGCGGCCTCCACGGCCATTTTGGGGTTTCCGCAATGAACAATCTCAATGGCCAGTTTTGTTTCGTTGACCAGGCGTTCCACCTCTGCCAGGGCAACAGCCGTAGGCCCGCCGTTGACGTGGGAGGCGATATGCGGATTGGTCTGGATCACCTGATCCGCAGTGACCGTGCTGCTCCCTGGTATGGACGTCCCGCCGGTGTGCATCATCACGGTCATCCCCACCTCTCTGGCCCACTCGACCATGGGTGCGGCATCCTCGGGCTGTTTGACGCTTCCAAGTCCGATTTCACCCACCACGCGCACGCCTTCACGGGCCATTTCCTCGAAATCCTGTTTGGTAAGGCCTTTTTCAAGGATCAAGGCCCCTCCCAAGACCTTGGCCCCTCCAGGTCTGAAATTGGCCCACGCCTTGGCCGCCAGGATAGCCAGGGCCTTGGTCCCCGCCGGGTCCTTGGGTCTTCCCTGCAAATGGACCTCGCCGGCGGAAATAACCGTCGTAACCCCGCCGTGGAGCTCGCTCTCGATAAAGCCCATCTGATTTTGCCGGGACGTGAAATCCCCGAGGATCACATGGCAATGGGAATCGATGAGGCCTGGAGTGACCGTGGTTCCGGCGCAGTCAATGAGGGTGTCGCCCTTCTTCACGTCCAGGTCTTGAAAACGACCGATTCGCTTTATCTTGCCGTCCTCTATGGCGATGGCATCGCCTTCGAGAAGGGGCCTCGATATGTCTCCGCTCACAATGGTTCCTATGTTTTTCAGAATAACCCCTGACATCATTAACCCTCCTTTGGTCCGAATTGTCCTGCCTTGACGCTTGCCTGAAGGACCCGTTCCAGGTTCGCGGGCAGGGTGTAAATTCTCTCTCCCAGGGCATCGGTGATGGCATTCAAGACGGCCGGGGCCGTGGGGATCAGGGCCGGCTCGCCAACCCCTTTTGCGCCATAGGGTCCTGTCGGTTCCGAGGATTCCACGATGATTGGAATGACCTCGGGCATATCGCTGCACGTGGGAATATCGTATTCGTTCATAGACGTGGTTTTTCCGGGAATATATTCCTCCATGAGGGCAAAGCCGACTCCCATGGCAACCCCCCCGCAGATCTGACCGATCACGCCCTCGGGATAGATGGCCTTGCCCACGTCGTGGGCTGCAACCACCCGGTTCACCTCCACTTCGCCTGTACAGACGTCCACGGTCACCTCGGCGCAATGGCATGCAAATGCATACGTTGCATAAGGCACGCCCTGCCCTGTTTCAGGGTCCAGCGGTTCGGTAACCGGATCGAAGTACCCCTGCCATTTCAGAGGAATGCCTTTCTTGTGCGCGCGTTTCACCGCCTTCACGATGGAAACGCTCTTTCCTGAATCATTCACGTCCCGGATCCATCCGGAATCCAGGGCCAGAGAAGCCTTCGGAACCTTGAGCAGATCCACGCCCTCTGTCAGGAGGATGTCTGCCAGCTTGTCGGCGGCGTCCTTAACCGCATTCCCGGAGATATAGGTCTGCCGGCTTGCAGAGGTCGCACCGGCATTCGTCGTATATTTTGTATCCGCCACAACAATCCTGATGGCGTCAGGGGACAGGCCCAGGACCTCTCCGGCGATCTGAGAAAGGGCCGTTGTGGAGCCCTGGCCGATATCTGCGCACCCTGTGTAGAGAGTAATCTTTCCCTCCAGGTCCACCTCGATCTGGGCTGTGGACGGATTCTGAACACCCGTATTCCCGATCCCATACCACATGGCCCCGAGACCGACCCCACGCCTCTTGAAAGGAGACGTCGAGGCGGTCCGCCACTCTTCCAGCGCCCTGGCATAATAGGGTTGAACCGCATCCAGACACTCCCCGATTCCCACACTCGCCATCAATTCCTGCCCTGTCCCGGTCCTCGATCCCTTCCTCAGGGCATTGAGACGTCTAATTTCAAGAGGGCTCATATCGAGCTCCTGGGCGAGAAGATCCATCTGAGATTCAAATGCAAAGGCTATTTGAGGTGCACCGAATCCGCGCATGGCCCCTGTAAATGGATTGTTGGTATAAACGCAGTGGGCCTCCACATCGACGGCTTCGATCTCATAGGGGCCTTGCGCATGGACCGCCGCCCTGGAGGCCACGGCAATGCCGTAGGAGCCGTAAGCGCCTGTATCGCAGATAATGCGCGTCTTCATGGCCAGGAGTCTCCCCTTCCTGTCCGCGCCGGTCTTCATGCGGATGATAAGGGGGTGCCGTTTGGCCGTGGCTAAAAAGACTTCTTCGCGGCTGTAGACATACCGGACAGGTCGTTTCAGGTAATACATGGCCAGTCCGATAAACCCCTGGGCATTGAGGTCCAGTTTGGAACCAAACCCCCCGCCCGTGGCCGCCTGAATAATTCGAACTTTGTCGCCCTCCGTACCCAGGAGAGAGACCACCTCACTGTGATCGTAGTGGGGATTTTGTGTGGACGAAAAGATGACCAGTGTCCCGTCTTCTTCCACATATCCGGCCCCGGCATCAGGTTCCAGATACGTGTGTTCCAGAAAGGAAGTCCTATAAACCTTCTCCAGAATGACGGCACATCGCCCAAAAACGTTTTCTGCATCTCCTCGCTTGATCTTTCTCGTAAACAGGAGGTTGCCGCTTTGGTGTATCTTCGGGGCGCCTTCCTTCAGGGCCTCCTCCGGGTCCTGAATCACAGGGAAGTCTTCATAGGTAACGGCAATGGCACGAAGAGCGTTTTCAGCCGCTTCTTCGCTTTCGGCCGCCACAAGGGCGATGGCATCCCCTACATGGCGCACCTTGTCGGGAACCAGGAGAGGGTGGTCCTTGTTGATGATCCCCGTAAGGTTCTTTCCCGGAATATCCGCTGCCGTAAAGATTCTGACAACGCCCTCTCTACTGGTCGCATCCTCCACATCGATTCGACTGATTCGCGCATGGGCGCGGGGACTCCTCAGCACCTTCAGGGTGAGGGGATTCTCAAGTTTAAGATCTGCGCAAAAAACAGGATCTCCCTTCAATCTCTCGATCGAGCCGCGACGAACGAAATTCTTTCCAATGCTTTTCATCTCTTCATTCATAGAACACCTTGCCCACCGTCAGACGTCTTCCGGTTTGTCAGCAAACGAAAAAGAAGGTTGGCCGCAATTCTTCTTCGATAGGCAGCGCTGGCACGTATGTCGTCGATCGGCGAGATTGCCTCTTGTAGCAGGGGAAAGGCCTCATAGAGCGTTTCGGCGGTCAGAGGCTTCCCTGTCAGAGACTGTTCGACCTGAGTCGATCTGACGACAGTTGGAGCCACACTCCCCCAAGCCAGGCGCACGCTTTCAATAACCCCCATGTCGCTCAGGCCAAGAATGGCTGCCAGGCTCACAATCGATACGGCCAAGACCTTGCGGTTTCCCACCTTCTCGAATCGATGCACACCAATGCCGGGAGTCTCTTTAAGCCGGACGCCCCGCAAGATCTCCTCGGACGTTATGGCGATGTCTCCCGGCCCCCGAATGAAATCCTTCACTGCAACCCGTCGCGAGGAGGAGGCCGAGACCAGTTCCAGTTGTGCATCGAGCGCATACAGGACCGGGAGGGTATCCCCTGCCGGCGAAGCCCTGCAGATGTTGCCGCCGATAGTGGCCATGTTCCGTATCTGCCTGCTTCCGAAGACCCTGGCCGCTCGCTGAAGGGCTGGGGCAACGCGGGCCACGGCCTTCGAAAAGAAGATCTCCGTCAGGGTGACGCCCGAACCGATAAACAACTCCCCTTCTTCTTCCTCAATGCCTTTGAGGTCGGAAAGGCATGAAATATCCAAAAGATAGCCGCTGCTCACTGTTCCCGATCGAAGTCCTGGGACCACATCCGTCCCCCCGGCGATGACCCTGGAGGTTCTGCCTGTCTCCTGCAAAAAAGCGAGGGCTTCCTCCAGGGTATCCGGCCTCACATACGCCACATCCCTGCTCATCTCACCTTCTCCTTGCGAAGCCGCCCTGCCGCCTCCTCGATGGAATCGACAATCTGCTGATACCCGGTGCACCGGCAAAGGTTCCCTGAAATGGCATCGATGATCTCACGACGATCGGGGTTGGGATTCTCGTTGAGGAGGGCATGACTGCTCATGAGAAATCCGGGCGTACAGAATCCGCACTGGACTGCATGACGGTCCACAAAGGACTGCTGAAGGGGGCTGAGTCGGTCCCCCTCGGCCAGCCCTTCGACGGTCACGACCTCCCGTCCATGGAGTTGAGCCGCGAGCATGAGGCATGCATTGACGCTTTTTCCATCCACTACGATGGTGCACGCCCCGCATTCACCGATGCCGCATCCTTCCTTTGTCCCCTTGAGCAAGAGGCGGTCGCGAATTATCTTCAGGGCCGTTTCGCCCGCCTCGACTTCCAGGTATACCTTTTTCCCGTTGATGGTAAATTCAATGGGTATTTGCGTATATGTCTTCATGGGCGCCAGATTCCTCAGTGAGATGAAGGGACTAAAGTGAGTCCCGCAAAACGGGATGACTAACGTGTGAAGTGGCAGGTCACGTGTTGCAGGTTCGCGCCCGAAGTGTGAAGGGTGGAGAAGCCGGTTTTGGGTTTCACTCAACCACGTGCCCACGCCGCTACTTGACTACAGGGCCAGGGCCTTCTTTATGTCCGCGGTCTTGAGGACCTGAATCCCCTGGGCCTTCATCTCCTCCAGGGCCTTTTGCGTGGTATCCGGGGCCACACCCTTGCAGAGGTCCTCCACGACGATTACCTGGTATCCTGCTTTGGCGGCATCGATAGCCGTGGCCTTGACGCAGTAGTCGGTCGCGATCCCGTACACAACGACCTTTTTGACCATGTTCCGTTTGAGGATCTTGTCCATCTCGGTCTTGGCCCCGCCGTCGTCCTGAAACCCGGAATAGCTGTCATAACGAGAATCCTGACCCTTTTTTACGATCGCCAGAAACAGGTTGTTATCCACCATGACCCGTGCGTTTTCCGTCCCCTGAATACAGTGGGGAGGCCAGAGGACCTGGGTCCGGCCATCGATCTGAATCGCCTCAAAGGCCTTTTTGCCCTCGTGATTGGTGAAAAAGGAGACATGATCCCCTGGATGCCAGTCCTGGGTGCCGAAGATCAGCAACCCCTCCTGGCTCAAGTCTCTGGTGGTCTTTGCCACTGCGTCCACAAACGCCTCATCCGTTCCCTCGACAGCCAGGGACCCTTTCTTCAGGGTCGTAAAATCTCCCTGCATATCCACGACGATCACCCCTGTCTTCCCCTCCGACCCACAGTCTGCACAGGGTATGCTAAAAGGCGCCTGCACCAGGGTCCCCACAAACATGATCATTGAAAGAAAAATGATGGCTCTCAACATGATCCAGTCCTCCTTTTATGTCAGTTAGTGCCTGGTTTTCTGTCATAAAAAACAAGAAAACGTGTTCATCCTTCATCTGAGCATTTACCCTTCCGGCCAAAGCTGGAATCCAGAGATGTGCGGGGCTGGATTCCGGCTAAGAACATGCCGGAATGACGGGACAGCGCATGAGCGTTTTGGTTGCGGATATCCGCATCGGGATTGACTTCAAAACCCGTATCCTAAAAGGGGGTTTACACCCAGCGTGACACCACCGTTTTTTCATCCATAAACAGCCGCATGGACGCCATACGGGACTTGGCGGAGCCCACAAAGGATTCGCGACGGGAGCCGAGGGGGAAGAACGCATAGGGCTGGGCCACACCCAGGTTCACGGCCACATTTCCCACATTGGCCTCCCGTATGAGTTTGCGGGCGCTCTTCATACTGCTCGTCATGATGGCGGCTGAATGGCCCAGGTTGGTCTTGGTATTGATCCATTCGATGGCCTGATCCAGGCTATTTCCCCGGATCAGGGAAGCCACGGCCCCGAAGGCCTCTTCCTTGGCCATGGGCATGTCCACATTCACATCATCGAGGATGGTGGGCGCCATAAAATAACCGTTTGGATACCCTTCCGCCCTGACCGACCTTCCATCAAATGCGACCTTTGCGCCATCCTGGAGGGACTTGTCGATCCAGTCGAGGATCTTGTCCTTACCCCCCTGGGTAGTGTAGGGACCCAACTGGGTGTCTCCATCCAGGCCGTATCCGAGCTTCATGGCCCTGGCCGCGGCGATGAACTTCTCTTTCACCTCGTTGTAGACATCGCCGATGACAACCACATTGTCCACACCCAGGCACCTCTGACCGGTCATGCCGAAACAGGCCCGCAGCAGCCACCGGATCGACTCGTCGATGTCGGCATCGGGCATGATGATCACCATATTCTTGCCGTTTCCGTTGATGGACGATGTCTTGAGCAGCCTGCCGCACGTCTGGAAGAGTTCGTGGCCGGCCCGATTGGATCCGATGAAGCCGACCCCCTTGATCTCCGGCTGTTCCAGGATCAGTCTATTGATCTCTCTTCCGCCATGGACCATGTTGATGACCCCCGGCGGGAAACCGGCCTCCTGGGCCACTCGGGTGATGGTTTCCGCTGCCACCGGGTCCTGACGGCTGGGGCTGACCACCACGGTACATCCAGCTGCCATGGCGTACGGCACAAAAGACGACCAGGCATGCATCGGAATATTCCCCGGTGTGATGATCAGGAATGCGCCAAGGGGCTCCCAGACCAGGTACTGATCGATGCCATTCGCCAGTTGGTCAATGTGCTCGTTCCGCTTGGGCAGACCGTAGAGGGCCGAGCAGGCCGATTCAATGTTCTCGATCACACGGCTCACCGACCCCCTGGCCTCGCCGATGGTCCGGCCGTGATCCTGGGTCAGGATGCGACACATGTCTTCGTAGTTTTCTTCAAATTTCGCATGCATCCCGAAGAGGAGTCGCCCCCTGTCCCTCAGGGAGACGTGCTTCCATGTCTGAAATGCGTCATGGGCAGCCTTGACCGCCGCAAGGGCCTCGTCTTTGGTCGCGGTCGGGAACTCGGCGATGACCTCCCCTGTAGCGGGATTGGTCGTCTCGTGGTTATCCGTGGATTTGGAATCGACCCACTGGCCATTGATGAGAAATTTGAGTTTTCCGTAATGCTTTTTCACTTCCGGTAATAATGCCATTCAACAAACCTCCCTTATCGTTGCAGTCTTTTGGCCTGCGGGTATCTTGCCTAAGATTCCCGCAGACGTGATTTCTTCGACCTCTCGCTTAGCGCGTCATCATGCCCGGCAGCAGGAGAGCAATCTTGGGAAACAGGGTAATCAGTATCGCCACACCGAATATGGCGAAGAGAAAGGGCATAACCCCCCTGAATATGGTCTCCACCGGGGTATCTTTTGCCACCCCGGCCACCGTGAAGACGTTGAGCCCCATGGGTGGTGTGATCAGTCCGGCCTCCATCATGAGTACGGCAATGACGCCGAACCAGATCGGATTGAACCCCAGGGCAAGTATGATGGGATAAATCACCGGCAGCGTGAGCACCATCATGGAAATCGCGTCCAGAAAGCAGCCCAGAAAAAGATAGATAACCATCATGATTGCGTGGATCAGATAGGGGGAAACCTCAAGGGCGGCAACCCATTCGGCCACTCTCATGGGGATCGTGGAAAGGGCGAGAAAGTAACTGAATACATTGGCGCCGGCCACGAGGAAGAGCACCATCACGGAGATTCGAACCGCCTCCTGAAGGGCCTCCGCAAGGTTGGACCGATTCAGCTTCCGTTTGATCAGCGCAATCAGTAAAAGAATCGTAGCGCCGATGCCGCCAGCCTCCGTGGGCGTGAAAAAGCCCCCGTAGATGCCGCCCATCACAAGCAAGAAAACAGCCAGAGGTTCCCATACTCCCAGAATAGACTGAAACCTGTCCCGCCACGAGACAGGTTCGGCACTCACCGGGGCCAGGCTGGGATTGAGCTTCACAGAGACCATCACGATGATGATATAGGCCAGTGTCAGAACTAACCCCGGAATAATCCCCGCAATCAGCAGCTTGCCGATGGATTGCTCGGTGAGCATGCCGTAGACGATAAACCCGATGCTCGGAGGGATCAAAAACCCCAGGGTCCCGCCGGCCGCCACACTCCCGGTGGCAAGCCGCGGATGGTAATTAAACCGTTTCATTTCCGGAAGGGCCACCGTCCCCATGGCTGCAGCGGTTGCCACTGAAGAGCCGGATACGGCCGAAAATCCTGCACATGCCCCTATCGTGGCAATGGCCAGTCCTCCAGGGAGTCTTCGAAGCCATTTATCGAATGCGCTGTAGAGTCCCGCGGTCATTCCCGAACTTCCGGCAAATCCTCCCATGACGATAAAGAGGGGAATCACGGTATAGGGGTAATAGGAAGAGACCTCATAGACCGTCCTGCCCAGCATCGGAAGGGCGGCATTGACACTGGACAGGTAGGTTACCCCGGAAAAGCCCACCAACATCATGGCAAACGCAATGGGCATGCCGATAAAAAGGAGGAAAAAGACCAGACACGTTCCAATGATGCCCACAACAACCGGATCCAGCATGATCACCTCACCAATTTTTTCAGGGTGTCCATCAGCTCAAAAAAAAGCTCCAGAAACAGGAATGCCCCCCCTACAGCAACGAGCAATCGGAACGGAAATTGGGGGATCCTGAGCATATCCGATACGGTCCGTTCCTCCATCCCCACAACCCAGCCCTGCCAGGCCATCACGGCGATAATGAACAGGCTCAGGAGGCTCGTGAACACATCGAGCACAAGGCCCCATTTTTCGGGAAGCCTTGAAACAAACATCGTGACACGAACATGCCCCTTGACCTGTTGGGTATAGGCGAGGCCAAGGAGGATAAAGGAAGCCAGCAGATAACTTGACAGCTCTATGGATCCCGGAATAGGCTGCGACCATACGGCCCGGCCGACCACCTCGCCGCTTGTAAGGAGCATCATGGGAATAAGCAAGATCATGCCGATGTAACTCATGTAGAGTGTACATCGCTGGATCGTCTTTCTAACCATCATTTCAATACTCCGTGACTTTCAGGCCGTTAATGCCTCGCGACTTACAACGTTTTTGAATGTAGCCATTTCTCCTCGTTCCCACACTCCGGCGTGGGAACGAGGGCCATCCTTTGAGCGTTGGGCCGTGGGCCTTCAGCTATCGCATCTTTAATTCAATCACTTCCATTCATCAGGAAACGCCACGCAGGTGACGCCCAGATCTTTGGAGATCTTGTTGTATTTCAAGACGGTGTCCTTTGCGGGGAGTCCTTTTGCCTCCAGATCGGCCACCCATTTCCTCGTCACGTCCTGAAACGCCGCAAACCAGATTTTCTCCTGCTCCGGCGTCAAGGTGGTGAGTTCCACGCCCTTGCCTTTGATCTCGTTCACCATGGTCTTATAGACGTCACGGTTGAGACCACCGGTGGTCCTGAAGGGGTTGCCGCACACCTCTTCGATGATGGGCTTGAGGTCGTCGGGGGTGTTTTCCCAGCTCTTTTGGTTCATGATCACGCCCTCGGATACGCACCCCAATGTGGCAAGCACACCGTACTTGGCCACTTCGTACAGTTTGAAGGCGAGGACCAAGGGGGCGCAGGTCACCAGACCGTCGATGGTTCCTGTTTCCAGGGCGAGATATACATCTCCAAGGGGCATAAACACGGGTTCCGCACCCAGAGACTTGATGTAGTGGGTCTGATGCCCCCCCGGCGACCGGAGCTTAAGACCTTTGCAGTCGTCGATGGTTTTCACCGGTTTTCTCGTCCATACGAAGGCCTGGATGCAACCGTTCAGTTCGATCATCTTTACCCCGGGGAACTCTTTTGCAAGGGCCTCCTTGTACATCTTGTTCCCGATATCCACAGCGATGTCCTTCCCTTCCACCCAGGTGGCCAGAGACAGAACATCGGTCAGAGGAAACCTTCCCGGCGTCCAGGTGGCCGTAAAGTAACCCATATCCGACATCCCCTTGGCGACGATATCATAATGTTCAGGACCTGCTCCCAGGGCGGCGCCTGCATAGAGCGTGTAGGTGATGCGTCCATCGCTCTTCTTCTTCAATTCCTCGAGCATCGGTTGCCAAACGGTTTTCACTTCTCTGCTTGCAGGTGGATGCCAGGTGCTGAATTTCAAATGCATCTTGGATTTGGATTCAGCCATCACCGCCGCAGGTACGGTCAAGAAAGCCAGTAATGCAACGACCAGACAAAACAGAAAAACTTTTTTCATAGCCAACCCTCCGTTAATGATTTAATGTTGATACAGCACCCCCATTACCTGAAAACACTCGACCCGAAACCTATCCAGGCCCATTTCACGATGCCCCCGCACGCTTTCCAGAACATCAAAGAAGGGCCTTCATCCTGCCGCCCAGCGAGACACCGGGGAAGCCCCCATGGCTTCCGGATGTACCGAATCCCCTTGAACAGGCCCGGCGACTTCTCCGACGAAACGCTCCGCCGTGTCCGTCACTGAAATCCCGTTTCCCCAGTGATCTGTTGGACTCGTTTCTCTGGCAATGATATCTTTGACGCTGTCAAGCCCTTTCAGGATATGTTCCTGGGTCATTCGAACAGCCTGATCCATGTCCCCCTTCTTCACGGCAGCGAAAATCTTCTGGTGATAGGTGAGGGATCCCTTGAGATGGGCCTCATCCATCAGCGATATACAACTGAAGCGATTCATCTGATGGTGAAGCGTTTGAGAGATCTTTCGAAGACGCTCGTGACCAGAAATCCGAAACATAATATCATGAAATTCCTGGTTAAGGGACTGGTATCGGATGACATCAGGAGGTTCGGACAGGACACATTCCTCCATCTCGCTCACGACTCGTTCCCAGTCCCGAATGTTCCCTTCCGAAATCCTGTCAAACGCCAATCGCGTGGCCATTTCATAGAGCGCGCACTTCAGGGTATAAATTTCCCATGCATCACGCTCGGTGATCGTGGCGACAAAAGCACCCCGATTCGGCTTCCTCACGATCAACCCCTCTGCCTCCAGGAGTTTCAACGCCTCCCTGATGGGGGGGCGGCTGATCCCCAGGGAGGATGCGATCTCCTGTTCCTTCACCTGCTGCGCGGGATGCAATTCCCCATGAAGGATTTGGTCCAGAAGATATGTTCTTACGCTGTCGACGATGCTGTGGATTTGCAACATAAATATAACCTGCCTGAGACTCCAATGCTTATTGTCTATTGTCTACAATTCCTATTTGTTATCAAAGATGTAATGTTTGTCAAGTCAAAAAATGAACTTAATGACAGTGATCATCTATTCTTTCTGACGTCCATAGCATTGGAGATTTGGGTGGAAACATCCGTCCTAAAAAGGGGGGGGTCGAAAGGGGTGACAAGATATCTGCTGATCAGGCAGATTCCATGCAGTATTTGGAGAAGGTCTCGTCGATAGGGACCGGATACTTTCCATTGAAGCAGGCAAAGCAGAGCTCGTTTTCGGGGATGTCGATGGCCTGTTTGAGGGAATCGATGCTCAAATATCCGAGGCTGTCGAGCCCTGCAAAGGCGCGGATCTCTTCCACCGATTTCCGTGCCGCGATCAGCTCCCCCTTGGTGGAAAAATCGATTCCGTAATGGCAGGGAAAGCGGTGCGGGGGGCAGCTCACGAGCATGTGGACCTCTCTGGCCCCGATCCTTCGCAGAGTCTGGACACGGCTTCGGGCCGTGGTGCCGCGAATGATGGAGTCCTCCATGATGATGACCCGCTGTCCCTTCAGCAGCTCCTTGACTGGGTTGAGCTTTACCTTGACCCCGAAATCGCGCATGTTCTGGGATGGCTGAATAAAGGTCCTTCCCACATAATGGTTCCGGATCATCCCCATCTCCAACGGGATGCCCGATGCCTGGGCATAGCCGATAGCCGCGTAGTTCCCCGAATCGGGGAAGGGCATGACCAGGTCTGCCTCGATGGGAAATTCCCTGGCCAGGAGTTCCCCCTGCCGCTTTCGAAAGAGATAGACATTCCGGCCAAATACCAGGCTGTCGGGCCTGGCGAAGTAAATCAGCTCAAAAATGCACTGGCTTTTGTGCGACGGGATGCCGGAGGGAACGGTCCTGAGACCCTGCTCGTCGATAATGACGATCTCGCCAGGCTCGATCTCGCGAATGAATTCCGCCTCCACCAGATCGAGGGCGCAGGTCTCGGAGGCCACCACATAACCGCTGTTGAGCCTTCCCAGACAGAGCGGCCTGAACCCGTTTGGGTCCTTGGCCGCAATAAGGCCCTTCTCCGTCATGACGACCATGGAGTAGGCCCCCCGCATTCGCATCATGGTCTGGATCATGGCCTGTTCCAACCCCATTCGGAAATGCCTGGCAATCAGATGGAGCACCACCTCGCTGTCCATGGTGGTCTGAAAGATGGACCCGCTGTCCTCCAGTTCCGAGCGAATCTGTCGAGCATTCAGGATGTTGCCGTTATGGGCAACGGCAAAGGACTGGCCGGAATACTGGACTCTGAAAGGCTGGGCATTCACCAGGAGAGAAGACCCGGTGGTGGAATAGCGGACATGTCCGAGGGCGATGTGACCCGTCAGCCGGTTGAGGGTCTCTTCGGTAAAAACCTCAGGCACCAGGCCCATGGCCTTGTGTTCAAAGATGCGGGTCCCGTCCGATGCCACAATTCCGGTGCTTTCCTGCCCCCGGTGCTGCAGGGCATAGAGACCGAAATAGGCCATCTTGGCCGCCTCTTCATGCCCGTACACCGCAAAGACACCGCATTCATCGCGGGGCCGGTCCGGGCGCTCATCAATGGGTTCGGTTTCGCTTTTCAGATTCATGGCTGGCTACTGGCTGCTCTTTACTGGTTGTGGGTTTATTGAATTGCTTGCGTTTGTTGGGTTCGTTGGGTTTTTGCTGACCTCTGACTTCCGACCTCTGACCTCTGGTGTTTGTCGGGTTGCTTGGGTTTCTTGGGTTCGTTGGGTTTTTTGCTGACCTCTGACATCGGACCTCCGACCTCTGGCGTTTGTCGGGTTGCTTGAGTGACGCCCTCTTTCCCTGATACCCATTAAAGATTGAGCATTAATTTCTTCCCTTTGAGCTTTGAGCTTTGAGCTTTCAGCTTTCAGATCCTACGCCTTCCCATGATATTCCTGCAATGTCCTCACCTCAAGCTCCCCTTCCATCATCGCCTCAACAGCCAGGGCCGTGGCCGTGGCGCCGGAAAGGGTGGTGGTGTAGGGGATATTGAAGGCCAGGGCGGCATTCCGGATCGAGAAGGACTCAGTCACGGCCTTCTTGCTCC
>CAYLJZ010000021.1:0-3038 GCA_964384085.1 uncultured Desulfobacteraceae bacterium | reverse complement strand
TTGATCACCAGGGCGATCTCGCCGTTTTTGATCATGTCCACCACATGCGGTCTCCCCTCCCTCACCTTGTTGACCCGCCTGCTGGGAATCCGATGGTGTCCGAGAAATCTCGATGTTCCCCCGGTGGCTACGATCTCGAATCCCAGGCTGTGAAAACGGGAGGCCGTATACAACATCGGTTTTTTGTCGTCGTCCTTGACGCTGATAAATACGGTCCCGGAGACGGGAAGCCGCTGCCCGGCAGCCAGTTGAGCCTTGGCAAAGGCCAGACCGAAGGACCGGTCGATGCCCATAACCTCGCCGGTCGATTTCATCTCGGGTCCCAGGATCGTATCCACACCCGGAAAACGGGCAAAGGGAAAGACCGACTCCTTCACAGAGATGTGGTCCGGCGTGATCTCATCCTGAAGGCCCAGGTCTCTGAGCTTTTCGCCCATGATGACCCGTGTCGCCAGCTTTGCCAGGGACACGCCGGTCGCCTTGCTGACAAAGGGGACTGTCCTGGAACCCCTCGGGTTCACCTCCAGGATAAAGACAGTTCCCCCTTTGACCGCATACTGGATATTCATCAGCCCCACCACGTTCAGTTCTCGGGCAAGGGCCTTGGTCTGTGTCTTGATTTTTTCGATGACCCCGGAGGCCAATGAGATGGCCGGGAGGACGCAGGCGCTGTCCCCGCTGTGGATCCCTGCCTCCTCGATATGTTCCATGATCCCCGCCACCACCGTATCAGTCCCGTCTGAAATGGCATCCACATCGATCTCAGTAGCTGCCTCCAGGAAGCTGTCGATGAGGATCGGCTTGCCGGGAGAGACCTGAACGGCCTCCCCCATGTAGAATTCGAGGCCTTTTCGGTCATAAACGATCTCCATGGCCCGGCCCCCCAGGACGAACGATGGCCTCACCACCACAGGATAGCCGATTCTTTCAGCAACCTTGAGGGCCTCCTTTTTGTTGGCGGCCGTGCCGTTTTCAGGCTGGAGGATGTCCAGCTTTCGGAGAAGCTGCTGAAACTGTTCGCGGTCCTCGGCCCGATCGATACTCTTCGGGCTGGTCCCCAGAATGGGAACCCCGGCCTGGCTCAAGGCCCCTGAGATGTTGAGAGGCGTCTGGCCCCCGAACTGTACGATCACCCCCTCCGGCTGTTCCTGCTCCACGATGTGAAGGACATCCTCCACGGTGAGGGGCTCGAAGTAGAGTTTGTCGGAGGTGTCATAGTCCGTGCTCACAGTCTCGGGGTTGCTGTTGACCATGATGCTCTCGATTCCCATCTCCCGAAGGGCCATCGAGGCCTGAACGCAGCAGTAATCGAACTCGATCCCCTGGCCGATCCGGTTGGGTCCTCCGCCCAGGATCACCACCTTCCGCCTGGTGGAAGGATGGACCTCGTTTTCCTCCTCATAGGTGGAATAGTAATAAGGGGTGTAGGCCTCGAATTCCGCAGAGCAGGTGTCCACGGACTTGAATACGGGTAAGACCCCTTTTGCCTTTCGAAGGTCCCTGACAGCCTGTTCCTCCCATTCGAAAATGGCGGCGATCTGGGTATCGGAAAAACCGCAGGCCTTGACCTCCCGCAAGAGATCGGCGTCCCAGGCATTCGGTGCGGGTCCCTTTTTGGCCATCTCCCGCAGCCGGTGGTGCATCTTCTGAATATCGCTGATGTGGAAGAGAAACCAGGGATCGATCCGGGTCAATTCATAAATTCTGTCGATGGAAAAGCCCCGGTCCAGGGCCTCATAGATATAAAAGAGGCGATTTGAGTTGGGGTGGATCAGCCGCTCCTCGATCTGGTGGCGGTCCGTCCGGGGCCTGCGCGTTCGGCTGCCGTCTCTCCCAAGGCCGAACCGTCCAATCTCCAGGGACCGGACCGCCTTCTGAAGGGCCTCCTTGAAGGTACGGCCGATGGCCATGGTTTCACCCACCGACTTCATGGAGGTGCTGAGAAGATCTTCCGTGCCGTGAAACTTCTCGAAGGTCCATCGGGGCACCTTGACCACGCAGTAGTCGATGGTTGGCTCAAAGGCGGCCAGGGTCTCCCGTGTGATGTCGTTGGGGATTTCGTCCAGGGTATATCCCACCGCCAGTTTGGCCGCTATCTTGGCGATGGGGAACCCTGTGGCCTTGGAGGCCAGGGCCGAACTCCGGGATACCCTCGGATTCATCTCGATGACCACCATGTCGCCATTTCGAGGATCGATGGCAAACTGAATGTTGGAGCCCCCGGTTTCCACCCCGATTTCTCGAATAATGGCGATGGCCGCGTCCCTCATCCGCTGGTATTCACGGTCCGACAGGGTCTGGGCCGGGGCCACGGTAATGCTGTCGCCCGTGTGCACGCCCATGGGGTCAAAATTCTCGATGGAGCAGATGATGACGACATTGTCGTTGAAGTCCCGCATGACCTCCAGTTCATACTCTTTCCACCCCAGGAGGGATTGCTCCATGATGATCTCGTGGATCATGCTGGCGTCCAGACCGATCCGCGCGATCTGCTCCATCTCCTCCCGGTTGTAGGCCACGCCGCTTCCGAAGCCGCCCAGGGTGAAGCTGGCCCGAATGATGACCGGGTATCCGATCTGTTCAGCCACGGCCCTGGCCTGTTCCATGTTCCTGACAATCCCGCTCTGCGGGACCCTGAGTCCAATCCGGGTCATGGCGTCGCGGAACTGCTCCCGGTCTTCGGCCTTGTGGATGACCGCTATGGAGGCCCCGATCATCTCAACGTTGAGGTCTTCGAGGATCCCGGTCCTGGCTACGCCGATGGCGGTGTTCAGGCCGGTCTGGCCCCCGAGGGTTGGCAGGATGGCCTGAGGACGTTCCCGCTCCACGATTTTGGCCACGATCTCGGGGGTGATGGGTTCAATATAGGTGCGGTGGGCCGTCTCCGGATCGGTCATGATGGTGGCAGGATTGCTGTTGACCAGGACAATCTCGTACCCCTCTTCCTTCAAGGCCTTGCACGCCTGGGTCCCGGAGTAGTCGAATTCGCACGCCTGCCCGATCACGATGGGGCCGGAGCCGATGATGAGAATTTTATG
>CAYLJZ010000020.1:0-41343 GCA_964384085.1 uncultured Desulfobacteraceae bacterium | reverse complement strand
TGTGATCTCATTTTTTACCCTCCTCTGAACGGATCGCCTTTTTGGATGCGGCGAAAAATTTTCCTGCCGCCGCGGCGATGCCCGCAATCGGGGCGATGACCATTGCCTTTGCCAGGTTGTCGGCGTGGGCCATGGAATCCTCCACCGGCTGGAGACCCGGTTTTCCTGGGCCTTTTTTGATGGATGCATTCAGTTTTTCGAAGGGGACCGGCGAGACGTAGATGGTATTGGTTCCGCCGTTTTCTTTCTCACCATAGATATAGCCATTGATCTCCTTTGCAATGGCATGGGCCTCTTTGATGATCTCATCCCGCGGGCCGATCTTCTGTACATTTTCCGGGCACACCTCGATGCAGGCCGGGAGTTTTCCCTCCTCCAGCCGGTTATAGCACCGGTCGCACTTATACATGACCCCATTTCCCGCAAGACTGGGGAGGATATCCAGATACAATCCGACGCCGGTCTGACGCTGCGGGATATGCCACGGGCACACATCCTCACATTTGGCGCCGCCGAGGCAGATATCCGCATCGATCCGCGTGATGCCGTTTTTAAGTTTTCGCGCGGCCCCCCACGGGCAGAGGTCCGCACAGGGGGGATTCTGGCAATGCATACAGCGACGCGGAAATGTGTAGGTCTCTTCCTTGCCGTTCACCGTCACCTTGGCCTCCTGAATAAACACCCAGTTGTAAGGGGTCAACCGGTCCATGTCATCCCGCTTGTCAGACCAGTCAGAAACCTTTACCCGGCTGGGGTACATCTTTGGATAAGGCTTTTTGGGTTCAGGGAATTTCGAGGCGTTGGCCTCTTTACAGGCCTCGACGCATGCCTCGCACCCAATGCATTTCCGAATATCGATGAGGGTTGCCAGCTCTTGTCCGGTCTCCCCTTTTACGGCACCCGGAAGCGGCAGTGAGGAAGCGGCTACGGCTCCTGCCGCTGCCAGGCCTCCTTTTAGAAATGTCCTTCGTGAAATAGATGTGTTCATTGTCTGATCTCCTTTGTCTGTTCATCCATCAAGAGACGGGCCAACAGAAAAAGTTTCAATTTCACGTCCTCACAACCCAATCCTAAATGTTATCAATCAGGAGTGCCTGAAAGAAAAGCCTGTTCAAATGATTATAAAAAATTATCCTCCTTCTATCTCGATTACGCAAGTGGTAATTCGGGGACCTGAAAATAGAGTCCGTCGCGCGGCGGCTGTCCTGCAGGAATAGATTCAACGACTCATGAGCCGAGGTCCCCAGACCAGGAACCACCATCCAAGGCCAGGATATTGTCCTTGATTTTATTGAGCCCGGCGCGGGCAAAGGCGGTTTTTCCATAGGTTTCCTGGAACACCTTTTCGTCCATGCCGAGAATATCGTTTATGGAAGGGAGAATCACCTCTCTGGGCAGGTCCCCCTGGTTCAGGGGACAGACCTCCTGACAGACATCACAGCCAAAAAAGCAGTCTCCCATCTTTTCGCCCGTTTCCCCATCAACCCCCTCCTTTTCCTCGATGGTTCGATACGCCAGGCATTTCGCGGCATTGAGGCGGTAAGGGGCCTCGAGGGCGCCGGTGGGGCAGGCATCCAGACATCGGGTGCATGAACCGCAGAGGCTCTCCATAAGTGCCGGTTCAGGAAAGGAGAGAAAGGCGGTGGTCAGGATCTCCGCCAGGAAAAGATAGGACCCATGGCCTGGAACGATGAACTGGGTGTTCTTTCCGATAAATCCCATCCCGGACTGGTACGCGAAACTCCTCTCCAGAATGGGGGCCGAATCCACGCAAACCCTGGTGCGGGTTCCGGGGAACTGCTGATTCAGGGCCTTTGCCAGTAGTTTCGCTTTTTCCCTCAGACGATCATGGTAATCCGCCTTTTTGGGTTCACTGTATCTGGCGGCTGAGATGCCTTCTGGCGTGCAGGGTTTCCGGAAGGAATAAGGATAGGCGAGAGAAATGATCGTCCGGCAGTCTTGAAGGAGCCTCGATGGGTCTTCCCTGATGTCCAGGTTTTTCGAAAGCCATGCCATGCCGCCGTGTTTCCCCTTCGAAGTCCAGGTTCGGAACCGGTCAAAAAAGAGGGGCCTACCAGGACGGGAAAGGCCTACGGCAAGAAAGCCCAGATCGCGGGCCGGTTGGATAAGGTCCATTGGTCATAGAGGCTTCTGGGGCCCAGTGGGGTCATAGGTCAAAGGGGGTAAGGCTTTCATAGCCGGTCTCTGTCACCAGGATGGTCTGTTCAAACTGCGCGGACAAAGAACCATCCCGGGTGACCGCCGTCCAGTTGTCGCTGAGGACGTTCAGCTCCTTTTTCCCTAAGTTAATCATCGGCTCTATGGTAAAGACCATCCCCGGGATCATGAGGATTCCCTCACCCTGCCGGCCGTAATGGGGGACCTGGGGGGCCTCATGGAATTCAAACCCGACGCCGTGCCCTACAAATTCCCGGACCACCGAACATCCCTGGCTCTCGGCATAGGTCTGAATGGTCCAGCCGATGTCGCCGATCCGGTTGCCGGGACGGACCGCCGCCATCCCCATTTTCAGGCTCATTCCGGCCACCGTTACGATCTTCTGGGCATCCGGCCCCGGCGTTCCGACAAAAAAGGTCTTGTTCGTATCCGCATAATAGCCATTCAGAATAGGCGTGACGTCCACATTGACAATATCCCCGTCTTTCAGCACCCGGTTTCCGGGGATGCCGTGACAGATGACCTCATTGACAGAGACGCAGACACTTTTCGGAAAGCCGCGGTAATTGAGCGGGGCAGGGATCGCGCCGTTCTGTATGGTGAAATCGTGGACAAGGGTATTGATGTCATCCGTTGTGATTCCCGGCGTTATCTGCGAGGCCACCAGATCGAGCGTGCTCAGTGCCACAACTCCCGCCCTTCGAATCCCTTCGATATCCTTCTCTTCTTTCAGCCGAATATTATATTTCTTGCGATACAGATCCCTGTTCTGGGCTGCATCGCCAATGGTTTCCCTGTTGAGGCAGCACTTCTTATATTTGAGCCCGCTCCCGCACGGGCAGGGATCATTTCTGCGGACCTTCACTGCTTTGTGTTTCATCAATTCCGTTATTTACCCTCCTGACTCCACTCGCTTTTGTCATGCGCTTTGATCCTGTTTCGAGCTTTGCCCGATTCATAACGTGTTCATATTCTTATACACTATACGAAACGGCCCCTGGAATCAATCATTATATAACATGGCGGGGCAACCCGCTTTTGAAAGGGCGTTCGCCTCCGCTTCGATTGTCAGATTGCTCACGGCACCCGTTCCGGGATCGTCGCCGATCGTAATTGCCGTACCGGAACGATTCCGTTTGAAACTGGACGCACTTTCGTATACAGTGACCACTATGCACGATGCCGGGCATGAAGATCGTTGAACCGATTTTCTTTTAAGAATCTATTGCAGGGATATTACATGAACGAAACAGTCACCGATCCTGTTGACCATCGATTGATTTCCGAGTTCAAGGCCGGCTCTATGGAGGCCATGGAAAAGATCGTTGAACGGTACGAGGATCGAATATTCACCTTTGGTCTCAAGATGTGCGGCCATCTCCAGGATGCGGAAGACATCGCCCAGGAGACCTTTCTGAACGCCTTTAAATATCTCAAGGACTTTCGGGAGGAGACCAAATTGAAGAACTGGCTCTTCAGAATTGCAGCCACGGCCTGTATCAGAAAGCGGCGAAAAAAGAAGTGCGAACCGGACCAGGAGATTTCACTGGAATCATTTGTCCCTCAAAACGGCGATGATGTAAAGTATGAAATCCCGGACTGGTCCGATGATCCTTCGGACAATATGCTGCGGGCGGAACTGAAGGATGTCATCGACGATGCGATTCAATCCCTTTCCCACAAATATCGGCTGGTCTTCAATCTGAGAGATATTGAAGGGTTTAGCACACAGGAAACGGCTGATATCCTTGGCATTTCAACCCAATCTGTCAAAACGCGACTGCACCGGGCCCGCCTCTTTCTGAGGGAAAAGATATCCACCTCATATAAGGAGGGATTTGTCCAATGAGGGAGGACTGCAAAAAAGATTTCAAACGGCTGTCGGAATATCTGGATGGTGAACTGGACCCCGACGTATGTCGAGAGATCGAGCAACACTTTCGTGACTGCCCTGAGTGCAGGGAGTGTGTCGAGTCCATGAGAAAGACCATTCAACTGTGCAAAGAGGCGGCAATGGAAGAGATCCCGGCCGATGCGCGAGAGCGACTCATGTCTATGCTCCGCGAATGCTTCGGCCGAACCCATACGGAGTAACCTCTTCCACGCGCTCCCCCATTCCTCAATCCCTCAATTCCTCAATCCTCTTCAAAGAATTTCAGGTGCTGATTCAGACGGGCATGATCCCCTGAAAGGCGCTTCAGGGGCTCGTAGGAAAACTCGACGCCGATGACGGACGCGAGCTGAGCCACTCTCGTTTGGCGGGTCCGGGAAGCGCATCCAGGCGCGCCGTCAAGACGCCTCTGGTGGTCTCTTTGAATCTATCAACAGTTGCCTACAACGAAAGCGTGGTGCTCTGACACGCCAGTTCCCACATCTTGGAGGCCGGGGCCATCTCAAATCCCTCCATCAGATCTTCCTCTTTGATCTGCCTGGTTTTGGCGCAGGGGGCGCATGCATAAATGGGGACCTCAAATTCCTGCAGGTAGGCGATAATGTCGTCCGCGACGTCGCCGGTAGGAGCCCTCAGGTTTTCAGCCACGCCCTTTCTTGCGAGATAGACTGCCTCATCCAGAAGAAAAATCGCCACCTCTTTCCCCATCTGGTGGGCCACCTGGGCAAGATGAAAGGCCCTCACAGACCGATTCGGGTTATTTGTGCCACAGGCCAGGGTGATAAGGACCCTGTTCTCTTTTTTTTCATTGGCTGTCGCTTCCGTCATGATACCAAACCCTCCATATATCCTATTGATTACATTTCCACGGTGAATTTATCGGTCTCTTCATTCCAGGTGGCTGCCAGGGAATAGACGAGAAAGATGGCAATGAGGATGATCACCGTCCATTTGTAGCCCAACAGGTCCGGCATGAACCCTTTTCGACCGAGCAAGGCCTTGAAGCCATCAGACCAGTCGATCAAGGTCTTGAACAGCGAATTGCTCATGGCAAAGCAGACCACCACCACCATGAGCTTGATATGCCCCTCCCCGGCACGCCATACGCTGCCGGACCCGCAACCCCCGGATATCAGCATGCCGAAACCGAAGATGATGCCCCCCACCAGGCTTCCAAACCAGAAGGTCTGGGTCACGTAGACGCTTTCGCCTCGAAGCCCGGTCCATTTGAGTGCGGCAAACCCGAGGATGCTGATCAGGATGCTGTAGGTCACAGCCCGCACCATGTCTCCTTCTCCTGTCATGAAGGGGTCCCGAAAGCAGCGGACAAAACAGAAACGCGTCCTTTGGATGATGATCCCGAAAGCGATGCCGCAGAGGAGGAGCCCTCCCACACGGGCGTAGGCCTCCCGGGCATAGAACCATGCAGCCACAATGGCCCCCAGGAAGACGACAACGCCGATGTAGGGTTCCAGAGGAAGGAGGTTAAGCCCCTTCTTTCCGCTGGCGGCGGCCGGGGGGTTTGACGGGAGATGCATCATTTCCCAATAGAGGTACCGAAGTCCCAGGTAGGCGCCGACAATGAGCCCCACCATCATGGCGAGACCGGCAAACGACAGAGCGCTCGTGGCCATGTAAAACCCGCCCACATTGCACCCCCCTGCCATGGCGGACCCGATGCCCAAAAGAGTGCCGCCCACGACGCCTTTCATCAGTTCAAGGCCCGGCGCCATGCGAAGGGCAAACTGTTTGGAGAGGAGGGCCGCCCCAAAGGCGCCCCACAGGAGGCCAAGGGTGAGGATCGAGTTGGTAGCGGTGAGGGGGGAGGCCGGTGGATGACCATACAGACCCAGTTGATGAAACAGCCAGTCGGCCCAGTTCCTCAATCCGCCAACCACTCCCCAGGGTCTGGCCCAGGCAAAGGTGATGACGCTCATCATGCCGATGAGAACGCCGCCCAGCCACACCGGCCAGTTTTCGTAAAATACGGCAGCGTAGGTCCTTTTCAGGATGCCGCCTGTCACGCTGCTTTCGGTATTTTCACTCATAAGGAATCAGGCCTCCATTTCAAATGTCATGCTCTGTCAACAGCCTTCGTCTTCTTCAATAACAAATTTGGGCTTCTTGCCCCCCGCAGGTTCCGTGGGGGGAGATGGCGAGGCCGGGGCTGCCGGGGCTGCTGCCGGGGGGTACACGGCTTCTGAAGCCGCGGGAGCCGAAGCCTCTGCTGCGGGGGGCGCTGCTGCCGGGACGGATGCCGAAGGCGGGGTCTGAACGGTCGGTGGGGTCGCTGGTGAAGCGGCCGCAGTCTTCGGAGATGAGTCCGGAGCGATCAGTCCCGTATTCTTGTTGACCTTTTCGGCAAGGGCATAGATGACAGAAAGATCGTAGTGCCGCCAGGCAGCCTTGGAGCTTGGGTCCGCCTGCACCGCTTTTCTGAAATACTCCTTGGCATCCAGATACCTCGCTCTGTCGTAGGCCTGTTTTCCAAATCGGATCATCTCCTCGCAGCGTGCCGTGTCGGTTGCAGGTCCCCTGGCGTCTGCGGCAGGGGCATTCAACGGAAGGAAAAGAAACGAGCAAAAAAGAAAAATCATCGAAGCAACGGATACAGTTCCATGTTTCATGGGGCATACCTCCTCTTAAAATGGCAAAATGATTATCAGTGGCACTTGTTTTTACTGACGATTTTCCTCAACCCCTGCCTGGAGCATGATAGGGGAGGGAGAGGTCCCGATAGGAACAGGCCGAACGGTATCACGGGGTATCCAATTTGTAAATCCCTTTGTTAAAGCAGCCGCGATTGTCATTATGAGGCAGAACCGGCGCCGTCAATATCCTGTGTGAGTGGCATCTTGCCACGACTTTTCGCGGATCGAAAGCCGCCCCCACATCGCTATTTTTCCAAAATGTCCTGATCGAAGGCTGCATGGCCTGAAGACCTCCCTCGCCTTCGAGGGCGGTCTTCGGTCCGGTGACACTCCGTTTACATTTCCCAGATCAGATAGCTCCCGTCCAGTTTGCACCTGCACCCTGCTTTGAGGTATTTGACGTCAAACCCCTTTTCCTTGAGAAGCAAATAGGCCATTTCCCCTCTGACCCCGGTCCTGCAATGGACCACAATGAACTTGTCCCTGGGGATGGAATCCAGCTTTGCGGGCAACTCATCCAGAGAAATATTGAGGGCCCCCTCAAAATGCCCGGCAGCGTATTCAGAAGGGGCGCGAACATCGATGACCGTAATCGCCCGAGTTTTAAGGGCCGCCTCAAAATCGGGGATGCTGATTTCACCCGGGTCCAGCTTGCGCACATAAACGATTTCCCTGGCAGCGGGCCCTGTTTTGATGTCATATCCCTTTTTCTGCCATTCAACCGCGCCGGGGAACTCCAGGAGGGTCACATTCTTGTATCGCCAGCCCCGGGCGGTCTTGACCGCTTGGATCGACTCCTCGATGTTATCCGAATAAAAGACAATCGGAGCGGTCAAGGACGTGGGAAAGCCGTCTTTGGCGGCTTCAAGCTGTTTGGCCGGAATTCCGACCGCCTTTGGGATATGGCCCGCTGCCACAGCGGCGGGCGCCCGCAGATCGATCAGAACAATATTGGCCGTCCTGACATAATCAGATGTCGATACGGTGTACTTCCCCGCCTTTTTCCACTCAGGCATTCCCTCATGGTACACCCGCACATGGTTCCATCCCCATTTTTTCGCCAGACCGGCGGCTTTGGGACTCATGCCTCAGGTAGGCCCGCCACAGTAGAATATCATCACCTTATCTTTGCTGCAGGTCAGCGCCTTTTCGCCCTTCTCATCCATCACGGTCACCGGAATGGAAACGGCCGTGGGAACGAGTTCTGCAGCGGCGACCTTGGCAGGCCTCGAATCAATGAGGCAGTAATTACCTGCGACAGGCCCCTTTGTTACCAGTTCGGCCAGTTCATCGGTCTTGATCTCCGTGACGCCTGGCGGCAGGGTCACCAGGTCCTTCTTGATCAGGGTAGCGACCTGGTCGGGTCCGACCGTCTTGTATTTAACCAGCACGCCGGTCGGGGGCCCGATCTCTTTCGTTTCTTTGAAGTTCACGAATTCGGTGGCGTCGTCAAACTTGATCAGAACGACGCCCTTCCCTTCCACTGTCACAGAGACGGCCTTGGCCTTGTTGGAAACCGACTTGACCTGTCCCTTGATCTCGACCACGCCAGAAGCTTCCGCCTTCGCCGCCGCTTCCTCGGCATAGACAACGGCCGAGAGCCCCAGGCAGCAGAAGCATGCCATGGCCGCAAATACTGCCATCCATCGACTCCATCTCCTCGTCTTCATAACTCCTCCTTTTGCTGGTTTCTGGTTGCTGGATTAACTCTCCGCTTTCTGCTCCCCGAACCGCATGGCTTGCGCCTTCCCTTAATAGACCAAGGTTGCGTTGGCGGAGAGGATCTCTTCAGTCAAGGCCCCTCCGGACATGGGAACGGCATTCTCGATCAATTCCGACACATCGATTTTTCTCTCCTGGATGCAGGGGACGCACACCACCAACTTGCCGCCCTGCTCGAAAAAGGATTCGACCAGTTCTTTCAGGGGGGCAAAGCCGGCCGCATGCACATGTTCCAGCATCCCCTTTTTGGCCAGGAAAACCGCCGCGCCCTGAAGGGTCACCAGGGTCTCCACCTCCATAACCATAGCGGCATTGGCCAAGACGAACGGAAGGCTTGCCTTTTCAGGATTTTCCGGGCCGTTGGTTGAGATATAGACGATCTTTTCTGTTCGTGCTTCTGTCATGTCTTTCCTCCTCAGAAGGATGTGGTTTTCAACAGCTTGTGTCGTTCACGCTTCGTCCTCAGGTTATCGAGGCCTTGCGAAATTTATGCATACCTGGCCAGGAAAACGGACAGGTCTTCCACGTTGGCATCGACTTTCATAAGATTCCCCAGGCACACCGGGCACATGGCAAGAATCGGTTTGCCTGTGGCCTGCAGGTCCGCATATCTTCGGCTAAGGATCTCTTTGGTGAGCGCTGGCGAGATGGATTCTGCCGGCCCTCCGCAGCAACTGGTAAATTTTCCGGAATTCCTGACGCTGACGTTCTCGATGCCAAATCTGTCGAGGATCTTTCTCGGCGCATCGGATAATTGCAGATACCTCCCGTAGAAACAGGGGTCGTGGAGAGTGACCTGCCGGCCCCCGTCCCGCGCGTCGAAATCAATCAGTTCAAAATAGGTCTTTACATCAAAATGGATCCCCGTGTACTTGGGGTAGAGCACCTTGAGGGCATAGGTGGTGTGGGGATCGACGGTAATGATCTTCTTGATCCCTCTCTCTTTCAGCTTACCGGCAACGAACTTGGCGTGCTCGATAAATCCCTCGTTGTCGCCCAGGTCGTAGAGGAGAATGCCGCTGTAAAAGTCCAGCTTGGGCCTGTAGAAAAAGTTCACATGGGAGGCGTCGAGGAGTTTTACGATGCTTTTGAGAATGGTGTTAGACTGCTCCTTGTCCTTCCTGGCTGCCATGAAAATAAAGGCCATCTTCACGAGGAGTTTAGGCACATACTTCTGATATCCCACATAATTTGCAATGAAGGTGCCCTCAAATCGTTCGATCTGATGGGTGGTCTTCTTGATGTAAGGCATCAACTGGTACATGAGCCCGGTAAAGAGCATGGCGTCTCCCTCTGTCCGAAGCGGCGTCTTCTTCCACCAGGTGTTCATGGCGGCGTTCCATGCGCCGAAGGGATTCCGCGTCTTTCTCACATTGTCGGCAAGCACATTGATAATATGTTTCGGGTGATACATGTTACGACCTCCTCCAATGATCCACCACCAGTCGCCTCATTCCCAAAATAAGATCTCCAGGGTCGGCTTCCCTGGGGCATGTCTGAATGCAGAGTCCGCAATGGAGACACCGCCACAGGTCTTCGTAGTTCTCGATGATGCGGTCCTTCGCCCCAATCTGGGCGTAACGGATCATCTTTCTCGGAAAATGTTCATACAGGAGCGGGCATATGGCAGCACAGGTGCCGCAGTTGAAGCAGTCCATGGTCGTGTCAACGCCAAAGCGCTCTAACTCTTCTGCAAATTCGGGATATACCTGGGTCATTTCCTGGTCCCCCTTGAATGGTGCCGGGTGCTGGATTCTGGATACTCGTTACTCAATTCCGGGTAGTCGTTACTGGTTGATGGTCGTAACTGGGTTCAAGTCTGAGACGTCGCCTCACCCCTGGGCCAACTGGTATCGGAAGTAACTCTCTTCCTGGTCTGCCTCCAGGACCTGGCCGTACTTTTTCATCGTGGCGATATACCACATCACCTGAGACGTCGAGATGCCAATGGCCCCCGCGATTTCAGGCACTGTCCTGGGCTCGACCTTCAATTGTTCCGTGATGGCCTTCACCGCCTGATTCTGCTCCTTCACTCTGGCCGCGGCCGCCTTGACGGATTCTTTGCGTATCTCGCGAAGCCGCTTCATGGCCTCTTTCTGAACCTCTTTTCCCTCTTCTGTCTGGCTCATGGAACCACCCCTTGAGATTGATAATTCATAATTGGCGATGGACGATTGAAACATTCACATGGGTTTTCTTTGCGAGCTTTGCGCCTTTGCGCGAGACATTTTTGGTTCTATCTTGTCCGGGCAGTTACTTCCCTTACAAGAGCTGGTCCGACACAATCATGTCCACCATATTTTCGTACTGGTTCAAGGTCCAGCCCTTGACGTTGATGGCGTTTTCCGGGCAAACGGCCACGCAGGCCCCGCAACCGGAGCAGAGGGCCGCATTGACCTGGGCCCGCTGCGCCTTTTCCCCGTTGACCTCTGTATCGATCAGTTTTACGGCCTGGTTAAGGCAAACCTTGACACAGGCCCCGGCGCCCTTGCACCTGGAAAGGTCCACTTCCGCCACAAAGGGGTCCAGCTCCACATATCCCCTCCCCAGGGTGGCAGAGGCCTTGACCGCAGCACCGGACGCGGCAGCGCATGCCTCGCCGATGTCAAAGGGCGCTTGCGAGGTCCCGGCCAATAAAATGCCGGCCACCGACACCTCCACTGGCCGCAGCTTGGGATGCACCTCCAGGAGGAACCGGTCAACCCCCACCGGACTCTTCATCATCTCCACCAGGTCCGAGACATCATTGGGCTCCATGCCTACAGAAAGGACTACGAGATCCACCGGGACGTCGATCTCCTCTCCAAAGGTGAGGGTGTCTGTCACCTTGACCCTCAACGGATACTCCCCTGCACCGTCATTTCTCGACACTTCTGGGGCTGCTTGGGCCTCAAAGCGAAAGAAGATCACCTTGTTGTGGGAGGCGCTTTCATAAATCTCTTCGTGGCCCAGGCCATAGGTTCGAATGTCGCGGTAGAAATCAAAGACCCGGGTTTCGGGATGGGCCTCCCGAATCGCGGCAGCCGCGTGGAGGGTGGCGCTGCAGCAGGTTCGAGAGCAGTACTCGTTGAGATTCCCTTTTTCGTCCGCCTGGTGGATGCCGGGGATCTGCCTGCTGCCGACGCAGTGGATCATGGCCATGCTTCGAATTTTTCTTCCCTTCACTTCCAGGGTCTTGCAGCCCTTTTCCCGGTTTTCAGCGATGTGTTGAATGAGGTCCGGAAGGGTGATCACCTCTTCGAACTCGCCGTAGCCGTATTCCCCGTTTCGGGGTGTATAGGGCTTGAATCCGGTGGCCAGCACCACCACCCCGGTTTCGATGGTCAGATCCTCGCCCATCTCCGGGATCGGCGCCGGGCAGACCCCGGCCAGCGGGACGAGCTCTCCGAATCCCCTCCCCGACTCGCTCAGCCGTCGAATCTCGTCTGCGTAGTCGTTCGAGGCCGGAGGCTCCTTTCTCACCCGCAGCCTGAAATTGCCGATCGTCCCCTCAAATGCGGTCACACGGGCGCACGCATGGACCGTGATGGCGGGGTGGCCCAGCACCTGACGGGTCAGTTCGACGATCAGTTCGAAGGCCGGATCATCGGTGGGGAAAACACGGTCCCATTTGGCGGTCCATCCCCCCAGAAAAGGGGATTTCTCGATGAGCGCCACCTCGATGCCCCGGTCGGCCATGTCGATGGCCGCCTTGAGTCCGGCCACGCCCCCGCCGATGACCGTGGCGTGCTTTTTTGCATCCACACGGAACGGCTCCAGCGGCTTGAGCCCCCGCGCCTTGGCCGCTGCGGCTGCCACCAGTCGAGTGGCCTTGTTGGTGGCCTGGTCCCCGTGGTGGACCCAGCTCACCTGCTCGCGAATATTGGCATGTTCATAGATGTAAGGGTTTCCACCCGCCCTGGAGATAGCGCCTCGAAAGGTGGTTTCGTGAAGATCAGGGGCGCAGGAGGCCACCACAACCCGGTCCACAACGCCGTTTCGAAGGTCCTCCATAATCAGTTCCTGACCAGGGTCCGAGCACATGAACACGTTGTTCTTTACCGTGACAACCCCCGGAATCTTTTTCGCGTGTTCACATACGGCCTCCACATCCACGTGGTCGGAGATGTTTCCGCCGCAGTGGCAGACGTAGACGCCGACCCTCTCTCCAGAAGTCCCCTTTTTATCCTTGTTTTCATCCGCCATCACTGCATCTCCCCATCCCTGTTTAGAGCCGCCGATCCTTACGCCGCAGCCCTGCGGGTTCGGTCCGTGGATACCAGATACTTGGAGGTTTCCATGGCCGCTGCGCCCGCCTCCACAATGGTGTCCACGATATCCTTGGGTCCGGCCGCAACCCCCGCCACAAAGACCCCGTCCATGTCGGTCAGGGTGGGGGCAATTTTTGGCTTCACCGTCTTGATAAACGCATCCGATCCCCTGGACACGGAACAGACCCCCTGCGGGTCCCACCCCGCCACCATGCCCAACGAGAGGACCACCAGATCGTGCTCTGCCGTCTGTACGCCGCCGTCGTTTCCCTGGGCCTCGTAGCGGAGCTTCACCTTCCCATTTTCGCCCGAGTCTATGGTTGCCACCTTTCCCTTGACAAATTCAATCCCCATGGCCTGGGCGTTCTGAAAAAACTGTTCATACCCCTTTCCAAATGCCCGTATGTCCATATAATAAATGGTGATATCGGCCAGGGGAACGGCCCCGGAGAGGAGCATGGCCTGCTTGATGGCATACATGCAGCAGACACGGGAACAATAGGGAATGCCCATGCTTTTGTCGCGGGAACCGGCGCATTGAATAAACGCAATGGAATCGGGTTCCATTCCGTCAGAAGGCCTCAGCACCCGGTTGTAAGGCCCGTGCGGGGCCAGAAGCCTTTCCATCTGAAGCGCCGTGATGACATTGGGGATCTCCCCGTAGCCATACTGCTGCTTGTCCTCTATCGGCGTCAGTTCGAAACCGGTGGAAAGGACGGCCGATTTGGCTTCTATGATGAAATGTTCGGGTTCCTGAAAATAGTTGACCGCCCCTGTCGGACAGACCTTTGCACACTTGCCGCACAGGGTGCAGTTGTCCACATCCATGAGGGCGATCTGAGGGATGGCATTGGAAAAGGGGACATAGATGGCCTTCCGTGCAGCAAATCCCCCCTGTTCCTGGTCCGACACGTATACCGGACAGTTATATTCGCACTGCCTGCACCCGATGCACTTGACCTCGTCGACATACCTCGGCTTCTGCGTCACTGCCGCCGTGACGGTCCCGCCGGCGCTCTCGAGAGACGTCAGCTCACAATAGGTAAACAGGGTGATATTGGGGTGATGGGCAGCCGAGGCCATCTTGGGCGTGGTGATGCAGCTTGCACAGTCCAGTGTCGGGAACACCTTTGACAGCCGGATCATCTTCCCGCCGATGGTCGCGTCTTTCTCCACAATGGCGACCTTGAAGTCCTGATCCGCCAGGTCGAGCGCCGTTTGCAGACCCGCAATGCCGCCGCCGATCACCACCGTGTCAAATTGGATTGTTTTTATGGGCATACATCATTCCTTTCGCTCAGCCGGGTCACCCTCAGGCCCTCGGCCGTCCCATTCGAATCCTGTACGCGTTTCGATCCATTCTCAGTCCTTCACCTTCGAAACCAGCGCCATGAGAGTGAGGGCCGGTGCAGGGTCACGCAGCCTTTTTCATTTCCGTTCCGGGGGGACCCAACGCTTCCACGAGCTGATTCATCTCTTTGACTTCCTTGACAAAGGCCCGAGTACACACCGTGCAGACCCCGGTCAGACGAAGACGCCGCGTGTCCAGACCCTCCTCCTTCATCATGCGGTATACCCTGTCGATTCTGGCCGCCAGGGCGGGGTAGGCCCCCTCATAAGGGCACTCGACGCCGCACGACATGATAATGATGCCGTAGATTCCCTTCTTGAAGCAGTCCATATAGAACTTCTCGGGAAACATAACCGGGGCCCTTACCCGCATGACATAGGTGTTCTCCGGGTAACTCATGTGGGCCTGTCCCACTGCGTTGGCCCCCGGATATGCGCAGTCTTCGGTAGCTAAGATCAGTATCTTCGCCTTTTTTTCTTGGGCTGACATGATGCCCCCCACTTACTTGTTCCGTTTGACAAATATCCTGTCTGCGCCATCCACGCTCAAAAACCCGAGGTAATCGTGGCCTACCTTTTTGGCCCAGCGCGGAATGTCGTTTCTCGAACCTGGATCGTTTGACAGTATTTCGAGGATCTGACCTACCTGAACGGTCCCCATTCCCTTTTTGGCCTCCAGCAGAGGGCCCGGGCATGAGACGCCCCTCGCATCCACAACGCTTGCCGCCGTAATCGTGCTAAGATCCATTTCTCCCATGATAATCCTCCCTTTTATTGTCTGTGGTGGTTGGTTCTTTCAGCCTAAGGCCAATATAGGCCTTTTCGTTAAGTGAGGCGATTTCCGCTCTCACATCTTCTCCCCATCCTCTTTGAATCAGCACATACAGAAAGTCCTCAGTCTGTTCCCAGCGAATTATCCGATCCTTTGTCCTCTCCAGAACCTGTGAAAAATTTTTCCGAACATTGGGGTCTGTGCAGTGCACCTCCAGAACCTGACCCGGCGTCATGCGTTCGAGCCAGCTCTTCGCCTTGAGGATACACCATGGACAGCTCCACCCACGTAAATCGAGAACTTTGTCAGGTCGTCTTTCGCTCATAGCTGATTCTTATCTGGACGGAAAATTTGTTTTCCCCTTACTTTGCAAAGCCGGTGCCAAGCGATCATGTAAATCAATAAGTCTGTATCTCATTGTTTTTTAAATTTAAATTATCCATGGGCATTTTTAGGTTGACTTCCAGGCGTTAACAATTAGCTATTAACATGTGTTTCGTTTGGTTTACATATTAACATTCCTTGTAACCGTTCACGGTCAGGTTTCAGTGTTCGGTGTTTCCCGCTGAAAGCGGGATTCAGGGAAAATGCCGCCAGACCCGGGTCTGCCTGTTGAACCTTTTCAGGTCCCGTGGCCTTCTTGGTCAGAAGTGGTGTTCCCCACATGAATGGGCGTGACGCAAGCCTCGACACAAGCTGCCTCGCATCTGGAGACATGAAAATACTGAACACCGAATACTGAACACCTGAGTCCTCGTAACTTACAACATGTTGTAAATTGAGAGGCACTAAGGGCCTAAAGAAGCGAACTCGATGACCTCAGCAACCCCTCTAACGGAGGCGACAATGACACGATTATTCGATGACGAATACAGCCGGTACTGGCAGACGGTCGTGCAGACCATGCTGGACGGCCTCATGATTGTGGATCCGGATGGGACCATTTTGTCTGTCAACAACGCCCTGGAGCAGCTTACCGGATATCGTCAGGAGGAACTGATCGGTCAGTCGTGTGAAATTCTGAAATGCGACACCTGTTTTGGCGCAATAGCCCGGGGAGGCGACAAACATTGCGCCCTCTTCAAGGATGAAACGATTCGGCACCGGAAGTGCGTCCTGCGCCGAAAGGACGGTAGTCCCCTTCATGTGCTCAAGAATGCGGCTGTTTTGAGAGATGAGGATGGCATGGTGGTGGGTGGAGTGGAGACCCTGGCCGATTGCACGGAACTGGTGGCCAAAGAAGAGGTGATCTCTTCCCTGCGAAGGGAACTCAGCATCGAGGACAGTTTTGAAGGGATTATCGGCAAGTCGCTGGTCATGCAGCGGATATTCGATCTCATTCGAAGCGCGGCCCAGTCCGAGGCCTCGGTGGTCATCTACGGTGAGAGCGGCACGGGAAAAGAGCTGGTGGCCGCCGCCATCCATCGCCTCGGTTCCCGTTCCAATGGGCCCTTTATAAAAGTCAATTGTGCGGCCCTCAACGAGTCCCTGCTGGAAAGCGAGCTGTTCGGCCACGTGAAGGGGGCCTTCACAGGCGCAGACCGCACGCGGGTAGGGCGATTCGAGGCGGCCAACTACGGAGATATTTTTCTCGACGAGATCGGAGATCTCCCCCTCTCGACACAGGTGAAGCTCCTGCGGGTGCTGCAGGAAAAGGAAATCGAAAAGGTGGGAGACCACAGGCCCGTCCAGGTGGACGTGAGAATCCTGTCGGCCACCAACAGGGACCTCGACCGACTCATGGAAGCGGAGCGTTTCCGTGACGACCTCTATTACCGCATCGGGGTCATCCCCATCTACCTGCCGCCCCTGCGGGAACGGCCTGAGGACATTCCCCTCCTGATCGACGCCTTTATTCAGCGCATTCGTCTCAAAACGCGAAAGCCGATTGGAGGTATTGACAAGGAGGCGTTGGAGTTGATCTCGAACTATGACTGGCCGGGCAATGTGAGAGAGCTGATCAATGTGATCGAATACGCCTTTGTGCTGTGCACCGGGGAAGAGATCCTGCCGAGCCATTTACCGGCTACCATCGTCGGAAAATCCCGCCCCCTTTCCGCCGGAAAGCCTCAAAAGCCATCCCGCGGTGATAGCGATGACAGAGAGACCTTGCTGGAGATCTTGAAACGGACCGGTGGGAACAAATCCGAGGCGGCCCGAATGCTCGGCATTAGCAGGGTAACGCTCTGGAAGCGACTCAAGGCAACTGGCATTCAAGTGGAAAAAACGGTTCAGAGGTAACTGTTCTATTCAAAGAGTATCTTGTTGTACCGAATGTTCGCCCGGTCAAAATCCCTGTAAATGGCTTCAAGCCTGCGGTTTGCCAGGTCCTGTGCAATCTGACGCTCTTCTTTTTCGTTTTCCATGGCATAGCAGGAGAAACACCTCTGACAAACATGTGTTTTTCCCAGGTGTTTGACATTAAAATTGGCAGTGAAAAAGACCCGTTTCTCTTTATGGTTGGCAAAGTTCTCCACCGCCGGGACAAGTTCGAGCGAGATGTCCGCTGATACGTCGTTTCCTTCTTCGGCAATATGAATGTAATCTTCAAGGATCAGGGTGGATACAAACTCGTCCCTTTTTTCCTCGAATTTTGCCAGCATGGTTTCCAGGGTAAACAGGTCTCCCTTGACCGGGATTCCCGTCTTTTTCAATGCCTGATAGTCTCTGTTCAGGTAGCGGTTCGCAGTGATCACCGCCTGGGAGACGTGGGGGCAGAGGTTGTGGGTGCATCCCTTGGAATAACATTTTCTAAACGAATATTCCTTTCCATCGACCATTCCGTAAAAGCGGGAGAAAAAGAGAAAGGCCTGAAAGGGGTGTTCCTCGTGGACGAGTTCGACCTCGTTGATCTCGAAGGTATTATCGACGGTAACACTCGACCCCTTGTTTTTCAGAAGAACCAGATCGACAATGCTGATCGGCGGCGTGTGAACAATCGGTTCCTGCATCATAAGTCCTCCATTTTGCGATGTTGCAACCCCTTTGAATCGGGTTGGAAAGCCTTTCTTTTGAACAGACGGCAATGTTCAATCGACCTCAGAAGCGGTTTTTATTTCCCTATGAGGGCTGCAAGACAAGTGCCAACAAGAACAAAACCCCTCCTTTCATCTGAATCGTCGACAATAAAGAGGAATTGAGACCCGCAAAAATGACTGGTACGGTCGAATGGCTCTCGTGAATCCGTTAAGACGTTAAGGCAGCATGCATTAACATGTGTTTATAATTAACAGGGTCTCACCTCCCTATATAGTGCCTGTACGAAAACTCGTTTTTCGTTCAGGAAATCCGAAATCCGAATCTCGAAATACGAAACAATGACCAAAATCCAAAATGTGTCAATGACAAAAACATCCTATTTTCAATCTGTTGGTTCTTGTCATTTGAACATTCGATATTCGGATTTGTTTCGAGTTTCGGATTTCGATATTCGAATTTTTGCTGAACAGGGGTTTCCGTTCAGCCACTATATAGGTATAGGGGAGGATTTTCCGAGGACCCGAATGCACAGGCTTCAGGCCCTGTGTGGGGAAACGACCGAATTCGATTTTGTCCGGCACGCTTATTGCTTTGAATAAAATTGGGCATGTTACTTGGCATCACCTCCTTTTGCTGTATGCCCCTTCCAAAACGTAAATGGGTCCCCGTGTGTGGCCACGGGGGCCCATTTATGTCTCAGGCGCTGACCAAAGATGCCACTCCCGAGGGCGTCATCTTTCCCATCTCGGCATCCATGCTGAAAAGCGCGGCCGATTATAACGCCTCCCTGGAGGCATTCTCACGGCAGCTCATCCCTTTCGTGAAAAATCGCTTGAATGAAGAGGGCCGCATGACCATTCACAAATGATGGTACAGTGCTCGCCTGGCTGGCCAGGCTGCCTCTCCTCGAGCAGAAATACCTTCACCTTTGTGAATGCGTTCAGTCAAACCTCCTACCTCCCACTACCAACCTATATCGGTGCACCGATAGGTAACATCTCAAAAAGTTCGGGTATAGACATAAGGAGGCGCCCGTCATTTTTCCCTGGTCTATACGACGGCGTCCCATGGGAGAGATGACGGTGTCATTATTGGATGGCAAACATCCTGATGCTGAGGATGTATTTGGTTGGGTTCGATCTGTCAAGGAACAGTTGGGACACCATTCAATTCAGATCACAGTGGACATTTACAAGAAGTGCATTCAGACAATCGGAGATCCGGCGGTTAATAAACTGGAGGCATCCAGTGCCACCCATATAGCACGCCCTCGGAAAACATAAACGCCTTAACCTCTTCCGATTAAGGCGTTTTGGCTTATACTGAATTTACTATATAAAATGGTGCCGAAGGCGGGACTTGAACCCGCACGGGCGTCGCCCACCACCCCCTCAAGATGGCGTGTCTACCAAATTCCACCACTTCGGCAAGCAGTTACGTGTTATGGCTTGTTCTGGGTTTCGCTGCTCGGTGCGGGAGCAGCGCTGGTTTCAGCCGCCGGAGGTTGTGAGGGTGTCACATCTTCCATGACGGAAGAGGTAGTCCCCTGGCTGAAGAGAAACGAAAGACCCAGAGAAGTCAGCATGAATACGACAGCGACAATGGTCGTCACTTTGTGGAGCAGGGTGGTGGCGCCAGCGCTCCCGAAAACAGTCTGACTGGAGCCTCCAAAGGCAGCCCCCATGCCCGCCCCCTTGCCCTTCTGCAGGAGTACGATCAAAATTAAAGCCACACATATGCAAACATGGAGGATGATGATAATCGGTACCATTTAAATGTCTCTTTCCGCTAACACGTCTTCCCCTGAAGCCGTATCGCCGTCGATGTAGATAGAAGGTTGACGCTATTCTGTTTGTTTTGCCGCAGGTTGGAAACCGCTTTTGTTGGACGCATATTAATCAAAATTAACTATTTTGCAACAAAAAAAAGAGATCCATTACCCTTGGTTGTAATGAATAACCTGAAGGAATGAATCCGCCTTGAGGCTCGCGCCTCCCACAAGGGCCCCATCGATGTCCGGCTGCGACATGAGATCCGCGATATTGTCGGGTTTGACGCTGCCGCCGTAGAGGATCCGCACCTGGGCCGCAGTGCCTGTATTGAAGGTCTTCTCTATCCATTCCCGAATAAAATGATGCACCTCCTGTGCCTGATCCGGGGTGGCCGTTTGGCCGGTCCCGATCGCCCACACAGGCTCATATGCCAGGATAGTGGAAGGCCGCATCAGTTGATCTGCCTTGAAATTACGAAAGGACGCATCGAGTTGCGCTCGAATAACATCGAATGTCTGGTTGGATTCTCGTTCAACGAGGGTTTCCCCCACGCATACGATCGGGATCAGTCCCAGAAACGTGGCGGCCCTGACCTTGAAATCGACCATTTCACTCGTTTCCTTAAAAAGGAGCCGTCTTTCAGAATGCCCCAGGATGACATGGGTACAGGTGGCATCCTGAAGCATCCTTCCGGATATCTCTCCGGTGAAGGCCCCATTCATTTCCCAGTGCATGTTCTGGCCGGCCAGAAAAATCCTTGCGTTTCCAATAGTTTGTCTTACTGGCGCCAGGTGGGTAAAGGGCGGCGCTACCAGGACATCGATCCCCTCGATGCCTTCAATCCCCTCCCCGATGCGCTTCACCAGCGCGGCAGCCTCGGAAAAGCGCAGATTCATTTTCCAATTGCCGGCGATCATGGGTGTTCTTTGAAACATCTGTCAGTTTACTCCCCTATTGGGCCGCGCCACGGCATGAGGCCTGCGGCTATGAATTATGTTCATTATCGATTCGCCATATACAGGGCCAAATCGACCATTCGATTGGAATAGCCGAATTCATTGTCGTACCAGGCCAGGACCTTGACCATATCCCCGATGGCCATGGTCGATGGCCCGTCAATGGTGGACGAAACAGACGTCCCATTGAAATCAATGGAAACCAGGGGCGCATCGCTGAAGGCCAGAATCCCCTTGAGATAGGTATCGGCCGCCTTCTTCATCGCCTGGTTGACATCATCCGCAGTGACCGATTTTTTTAGCTGGGCGACCAGGTCCACGACCGATACATTGGGGGTCGGCACCCGGATAGCCATACCGTTCAGTTTCCCTGCCAACTCCGGAAGGACCAGGCCAACAGCCTTTGCCGCGCCGGTCGTCGTCGGTATCATGGAGAGAGCGGCAGCCCGTGCCCTTCTCAGGTCCTTGTGGGGGAAATCGAGCAGCCTCTGGTCTCCGGTGTAGGAATGGGTCGTTGTCATCAACCCCTTCTCTATTCCGAAATTGTCCAGCAGGACCTTGCACGGGGGGGCGAGGCAATTGGTTGTGCAGGAGGCATTGGAGACGATATGATGCTTTTTGGGATCGTATTCCTTCTCATTGACCCCCATGACAATGGTGACATCCGGTCCCTTGGCAGGTGCTGAAATAATGACCTTTTCAGCGCCGGTCTTGAGATGACCCGCTGCCTTTTCCCGGTCTCTGAAGAGCCCTGTGCACTCAAAAACCGTTTGGACCCCAAGGTCTCCCCATGGAATGGTTGCAGGGTCCTTCTGGGTAAATATCCCGATCTCTTTCCCATCGACGATAAGGGATTTCTCCGTGCTGGAAACCTCCGCCTTGAGCGTCCCATGCACAGAGTCGTACTTTAATAGATGGGCCAGCGTTGCAGGGTCGGTGAGATCATTAATCGCGACAAAATCAATCTGGGAGTTGTGAATCCCTGCCCTGAAGACCATCCTTCCGATTCTCCCAAACCCGTTTATACCCACTTTAAGCGACATCTTCTCCCTCCTTAACCGTAATATGCCGGGGACCCTCGTCTCCGGTCTAAAATTTAATGGCCTTGATCGCCATTGTACCCGTTTTGCCGTTCGTTCTTTCGATTCTCTTTTAATGCCACGGACATGATGATGGCATCTTCAGAGGTATCCGTATAATACCGCAGCCTACGGCCCACCTCCCTGAAACCCAACTTTTGGTACAGGGACCTCGCTGCGAGGTTTGAAGGCCGAACCTCTAACCATGCCGTCTCTGCACCTTCACGCTTCCCTACGTCAAACATTTTGGACAGGAGTTGCCGCGCAACGCCCTTTCGTCGGCAGTCCTTCTCTACGGCTACATTCAGCAGATGAACTTCGCCTGCGAAAATCCAGAAGCAGATATATCCCGCCAGGACATCATCGATCGTAAGGACCCAGAAATGGGAAATCTCCCGATCGATCTCACTTGAAAAACTTGCCGCATTCCACGGTGAGGGGAAGGAGCTGTTTTCAATAGCAAGGAGATCGTTCTGGAACCTCGGAAAATTTTCTCTGGTAACCGCTGCCAGGCAATTCATGCGGTCTTCAATAGTTTTCGGGCCAGGGTAATACTCCGCTTCCCTGCCTGCTCTGCCTTTTCGCCCAATTCGCCCAGTGAGAGACGATCCCGTTCATTGGAAACGGCAATAACCATTGGAAGATTGACGCCTGTCAAGACCTCGACCTTTTCATCATTCAGGAAAGAAAGGCTCAGATTCGAAGGCGTTCCGCCAAACATATCGGTAAGTACCAGGACACCCTCCCCTTGATTGAGCGAATGTATTTTTTTGGAGATCTCATTAAGTACCTCTTTGCTCTCCGTTGTCTGGGTAATCGAAATGGAATCGGCTGCATCCATCCGTCCCACAATCAGTTCAGCCGCATTCAGGAATTCCCTTCCCAGGTCACAATGTGAAATAATCAGGAGTCCAATCATCAGCCAAATACTAACCTCAGCAGGTAGTTCTATGTTTTCGTTACGGATCTCGACGCCCTGTGATATTAACTACGTCTCTTCATCTGATTGAATAATGGTTTGATACAGCTCTTCTCTGGTTTCGGCCTGCATCAACTCTTTTCTGAAAACGCTCTTTTTCAGCATCTTTGCGATTCGGGTCAACACCTGCAGGTGGATGCCGGAAGAACTTTCAGGGGCCAGGAGAAGAAAGAAGAGATACGCAGGCTGCCCGTCCATGGAGTCAAAATCAAGTCCTCGCTTACTCCTCCCAAATGACACGATAGGATGTTGAACTGTATTCAATTTGCCGTGGGGGATGGCCACGCCGTCGCCGATGCCCGTGCTCCCGAGGTGCTCCCTCTCGACAAGAACCTTGACAAGCATTCTCTTGTCGATATCCGGATGGTGACTGGTAATCACGTCAGCCAGTTCCCCCAGCACACCCTTCTTGTCCTTTGCCCTGAGTTCGGGTATGATGTTGTCTATTGTAATGATTTCAGATAATTTCATAAGATATATTGGGTCGTCCGATAGCGATTCAACCGTGACAGATCCCTCTTTTTACGGGCAATTCAGGTGCTGTGAACCCCCAATCACGCTCGATGGATTCGCAAACCCCACATCCCTGACCCGGACGAATCAAAACCGGAAACCTATGCGGGGGTTCTGACATTGTGTGATCCTCAATTCCTTCCACGCCTGAACACGTTGGGATGTCGTCTCACCCCTCTCTGGTTGACGGGATCCTAATTCTCGGGCTCGATGAGCCCGAGATTGCCGCCAGCCCGCTTGTAGATAACGTTAATTTCCCTTGATTTGGCATTCCTAAATACCAGAAAATCCTGTTTCATCAGATTGAGTTGCATGGCCGCTTCTTCAGGGTCCATCGGTTTGGCAAACATCTTTTCGACTTCGATGACAGGCTCATCTTGAGTCGGTCCAACGACATCAACAGCCTCGTCATTTACTGATTCGGGTTCGCCTTTAGCGGTTTCCTGCCGGTGACTCCTCATCTTGGAGAGGTGCTTTTTGACCCGGTTCTCAATCTTGTCCATCACCTCGTCAATGGCTGAATACATATCCCCGGTCTCTTCAACCGCCTTTATGGGAGTGCCGTTCAGACTCAGGGTTACGTCTGCTATATGTCGAAATTTCTCAACAGTCAACACAATATGGGCTTCGAGCGGGGCGTCCAGATATTTTTTGATCTTGGACACCTTCTCTACGGCGTACGCCCGCAAGCTCTCAATAGGTTCCGTATGCCTGAATGTCACCGTAATTTCCATGAGGCTTCCTCCAGATTAAGTGTGAATGATCATAGCGGGGGTGTCGTCGCCCCCGCGGATGAAAGTGCTCATCTGTGTTCTTTGTCCGTGTCATCGGTCTATTCCTGCTCTGACATTCTGAAAGGACTGAAAGGAGCTATTTCAATAGTGGATCTCTTCGCTTTCGTGATGGGAGAATGCCCATCGATTCTCGATATTTGGCAATGGTACGACGGGCAACATTAATATTAAGGCTCTTCATCATCTTTTCAATGTCTTTATCGCTGTAAGGCCTCGCTTTGTCCTCGCGCTTGATGAGTTTACGAAGCTGTTCTTTGACGCTTTCGGATGCAAGGGCATCTCCGTCAAAACTGCTGATCGAACTATTGAAAAAGAATTTCAACTCAAACAGACCCTGCGGCGTATACACATACTTGTTCGTCGTGACACGACTCACCGTGGACTCGTGCATCTCGATGTCCTCTGCCACATTGCGGAGCACAAGGGGTTTGAGATGCGCAATTCCCTTGTCAAGGAACTCTTTCTGAAAACGGACGATACTCTCGGTCACTCGAAACAGGGTCCGCTGGCGCTGGTGAATGCTCTTTATCAACCACGCAGCGGATCGCATCTTTTCCTGAATATAGGCCTTGGTGTTCTCTGAGATGGGGATCTTGTTCTGAAGGATTTGTTTGTAATATCCGTTAATCCGCAGTTTGGGCAATCCGTCCTCGTTCTGCACAATTTCGTAATCGTCGCCGGCCTTAAAGACGTAAATATCCGGGGTGATATAAATGGTCTCCTCGTTTGAGTAAACCCTTCCGGGTCTTGGATCCAAGGTCTGAATCACAGATACTGCGGCAACGACATCCTGAAGGGGCAGCGAAAGGGAACTCGCGATTTTATCATAGCTTCTGTTTTCCAGCTCCTTCATGTAATCCATAATGATCTGTTCAACGAGGGTCCCTTCGAGCTTATGAAATCTGACCTGAATGAGGAGACATTCCTGTGTGTCCCGGGCAGCCACTCCCACCGGATCGAAGTTCTGGATCAGACGAAGCGTTTCCACCACCTTTTCATAAGATTGGCCGGTACTTTCCGAGATCTCTTCCAGGGAAATGTCCAGATAGCCATCTTCATCAAGATTCCCTATGATGTGAATTCCGATCTCCCGTTGGTCAGCATCAAGACTGCTCATATTGAGCTGCCAGGTCAGGTGTTGGGGAAGATTGGTTTTGGTGTCGGTGATATTTTCAAAGCTGGGGATGTCTCTTTCCTCGTAATGGGTTTCAGCCCAGCCGGTATTGTATTCCGTGATATAGGTCTCCCAGTCCACATCATCGCGGGCTCGATCCTCTACGATCACTTCAGATATTTCGGTAGCCTCTCGGACCGGCTCCTCTTTCAGGTCATCTTTCTCCTCCTCCTCCTCGGATTCCCCTGCCGTCAGTTCTTCCAGCACAGGGTTCTCCTCTATCTCCTGTGAAATGGTCTCAAGGAGTTCGAGCCTGGAAAGCTGAAGGAGCTTAATGGCCTGCTGCAACTGGGGGGTCATCACCAGTTGTTGAGCCAGGCCCAATGATTGTCGTAATTCTAACGCCATAACGCATTCATAGGTTGAAATTGTCTCCCAGGTAGACGCTTCGGGCGATTTCGCTTTTTACGATCGTGTCAGGGGGACCCTGTTCAATGATCCTCCCCTGGTTGATAATGTAGGCGGTGTCGCAGGCACTTAAAGTTTCCCGGACGTTATGGTCCGATATGATGACACCAAGGCCGCGCTCTTTTAACTGCCTGATAATCTGCTGAATATCATTTATGGCAAGCGGGTCGATCCCCGCAAAGGGTTCATCCAGCAGGATGAACCTCGGATCTGTGATCAGTGCCCTGGATATCTCCAGCCTTCGTCGTTCTCCGCCAGAGAGGGAGATAGCCTTCTGGTTGGCCAGGTGAGCGATGCCAAGCTCTGATAGGGCATTGTCCAGTCGCGATTTCCTTTCGTGAGCCGGAACATCCAACAGTTCCAGGATGGCAAGGAGGTTCTGTTCCACCGTCAATTTTCTGAATACGGAAGGTTCCTGTGCCAGGTAGCTGATTCCTCTCCTGGCCCTTCGATACATGGGGTCCTGAGTAATGTCGACGCCGTCCAAAAAAACCATCCCCTCATCTGGATGCGTGAGCCCGACCACCATATAAAAGGTAGTGGTCTTTCCGGCGCCATTGGGACCCAGGAGACCCACGATTTCCTGACGTTCGACCCGAATGTTTACACGATCGACAACCCTTTTCCCGCTGTAATTTTTGACGAGATCTTGTGCCTGCAGCGTATTCTTTGCCACGGTCAAAGGTCCTTCCCTTTGTCCTGTTTGGGAAAGATCACGGCCCGCACCTTCTTTTCGGATGAACTTTCTACAACGCTTCGATTCTCTTTTAAATAAAGCGTGATTCGATCGCCTTCCACCGAACTTTCATCCTGTTTGACAACCGGTTTTCCGGTAAGAACCAGTTTTTCATCCTGCTGGTAGTAGACCGCCTCTTGGCCGGTAGCGACGCCCCCTTCGGCTCGAACGATTTTGACGTTTCCGCTGGCGACAATCTTCTCTATTTGGGTCGCAACTTCTTCGGTTCCATCTTTGGCGGGAGATTTTTGATAATGGACCACCATTTTTTGGCAGTATACGGTGAAGTCGTCTCGCTTCCCCTCAACATCTCCCGTAAATATGACTATCCGCTTTTTGTCGTCTGCCTCGAGCGTCTTGGAATGAATGACCATGGGCCCCTGGCCGGTCTTTTGCGCCTGGCTGACGGGGACCTCCGATCGAGCGGGGCTGAACATTGCCGCCTGCGACAACAGAATCGCGCAACAGAGTATCTGGGAAAATTGAACGCCTCTCATTGGATCGCCAGCCCCTCCTTCAGCGTGGTGGTAACATCTGACAATATTTTGATCGTATTATTGGCCAGATCTGCGAACAGGCCTCGACCCTCCACGGTGAAAAAAGGTCCCGATATTCGGACCGGTTTATCGGTATTCAAACGCTCGAGGTTATTGCTGACCAGGAGATATTCCGTAAAGATCTCATAGTCGTTGCCATAAAAGCCTTTCAGGTCCCCCCATAGTTCGAGCTTTTTAGAATCCTTAAAAAAATTCCCCCTTTTTCCGCTCACTTTCAAACCAGGCCTTCCCTCGGTCTCGACCTTGAGGTCAAAATTATAGAATTGCACAATTTTTTTGTCCTCTGAGAGTTGAACTTCTTCGGCATCGAGCACCCATTTTACCTTATCTTCCGGATCGTCCTGACGATAATGGATATCCTTGAGCTTGAGACCCTCGCCCGAAACCATATCCTTCAAAAGCGATGTTGTCTTAACCAGCTCTTTTCCCGATTTCGCGAGGTAAAGCCCTACAATAAGGAGGAGTGCCCCTAAACCCAGGAGTGGCCAATGTCTCTTGAGAAGAATTTTCATAAATTACCACGGGTACTATATCAACCTCCAGTGAGTTCTGTAAAGCCGTTTTTCGGCCAATCCCCCTGTCGTTTGAGTATCCATTCACACGCCTCCCGTACCGCGCCAAACCCTCCCTTTTTAAATGTAACAAAATCAGCCTGTTGACGAACCTCCTCTGCCGCGTCCGCAACCGCTATGCAGAGGCCTGTCTCCCGGAACATCGCTAAATCAGGAAGATCATCCCCGATGCAGCCCGCCTCCCTCTTTTCAATCTTCTTTTCTTCCAGAATCTGTTTGCACACGGACCCCTTATCTCCACTTCCCTGATAGACCTCTCTAATTCCCAGTTCTTTGCTCCGATGGGTCACGGCCCCCGATGTCCTACCTGTGAGGATCACCACCTCGATGCCTGCCGACATCAGCATCTTCAGTCCCAGGCCGTCTTTTACATGAAAGGACTTGATCTCTTCCCCCGCTTCGTTCAGGGTAATATGGCCATCTGTCAGGACCCCGTCCACATCGACAAACAGCAATTTAATCTTATTTGGTTTCATCACCACTCTTCCTTCTATTTCCATGATAGGCCCTCTGGATCGGGAGAGGTCCCGTTTCTGCTAAGGCGAAGCCTCATGCCCCATTTTGTCGAAGGTGCGGGATTGCCCACGGAAGGAATTTATTACGTTGCCGGGTTGGATTAGATTCCGGTCTCTTGCCAACCCCTTTGAACTACAGCTACTGATTCGCGAGAATTGGCTGGGAACGCAGGTCTCGGCTCATTATGGACGAGATGTCATCAGTCGCTCACGAGCCCATGAATGTCCTTGAGCAGGCGCAGCAGCGGCTCGACGTCGCAAAGAGGGAGCGAATTGGGCCCGTCACACAGGGCTCTATCGGGATTCGGATGGATCTCCATGAAAACCCCGTCCGCCCCGGCCGCGACGGCCGCCCTCGAAAGGTGGCTTACAAACTCCCTCTGACCGCCCGAACAGGTCCCCTGGCCTCCCGGAAGTTGTACGCTGTGCGTGGCGTCAAACACCACCGGGAAACCAAATCCTTTCATGATGGCGATGGACCGCATGTCCACCACCAGATTGTTATAGCCGAAAAAAGACCCCCTTTCGGTGACGAGGATCCGCCGGTTTCCGCTGGAAATCGCCTTGTCGATGATCGGGCCGATCTCATGGGGGGAAATAAACTGGCCTTTCTTGATATTGACCGGCAGACCAGTCCGAGCCGCTGCCATGATGAGGTCAGTCTGCCTGCAGAGAAAGGCAGGGATCTGAATTACATCGAGGACCCCTGCGGCCCTTTTCACGTCACGGATTCGGTGGACATCTGAAAGGACCGGCAAGCCGGTCCTTTCTCTGACCTTCTGAAGGATTTCGAGACCTTTTTCCACGCCAGGACCCCTGAAGGAATTCCTGGAGGTCCGGTTGGCTTTATCGTAAGAGCTTTTGAAGATGGCTGGAATACCGAGCTTGCCAGCCAGTTCGCTCACGAAATCAGCAACCTGCAATGTCGTTTCTTCGTCCTCGATTACACAGGGGCCGGCAATCAGAAAGAAAGGACCGCCCGCGCTGATGGTCACGCGACCGATGATCATGCCATTTACCATGTCCACGACTTGAGAAAAGCTCCGTATTCAGAATCCGATAACAAACGTAATATCGCATCGTAACCCGAACTTTCCGAGGACGCGCTGAATCCACCCCGGAAATCACCCATAATACACCGATAAAAACTCTATCCCAGGGCGGGTCGAAAGTCAAGGTACGTGCGCATCTTTCAGAACTCCTTTCCTTGCCTGTTTTATGAATGATGACGGCAGGGGCAACGCCATCGAAGGCCTTCAGGGGCGTGGCGTCCCCGAGCGCCGTCTATTCCCCGCACCTGAACGTGCCCAGGCTCAAACGGCACAGGTTTGAACTTTTGCTTGCCAGAGGAGCCATTAAGCCGTATCATGTCATCTACATCCTGGGACCGTACAACCATCCAGTACACCATTCGAGGCACAACGCGTAACGCACCCGGAATTCGTTTTACGAGTGAGGGAGGTAAATCAGGCATGGCGAAAAAGGCGTTCTTCAGAACCATCGACGAAATCAATCAGAAGATCAAAAAAGGCCAGGTCGTTGTGGTGACGGCCAATGAAATGACGGACATTGTCAGAAAAAAGGGAGCTGAAAAGGCGGCCCGCGAAATCGACGTGGTCACCACCGGGACGTTCTCCCCCATGTGTTCGTCCGGCGCCTTTATCAACTTCGGGCATACCAGGCCCGGCATCAAGGCCTCCCATGTCTGGTTGAACGACGTTCCCGCCTATGGAGGCCTCGCGGCGGTTGACGCGTATATCGGGGCTACAGAGCCCTGTGAAGACGACCCGTTGAACCGGGTCCATCCGGGACAGTTCAAATACGGGGGGGGGCATGTAATCCAGGACCTGGTGGCAGGAAAGAAGGTGGAATTAAGGGCCACCGCCTATGGAACCGACTGTTATCCGAACCGTGAGGCCAAGAAGAAGCTAACCCTCGAGGACCTTCCGTATGCGGTATTGCTAAACCCAAGGAACGCCTACCAGAATTACAATTGTGCGATCAACTTGACCAGCAAAACCATCTACACCTATATGGGGGTATTGAAGCCCAATGCAGGGAATGCCAATTACGCCACATCTGGGCAACTAAGCCCCCTCTTCAATGACCCCTATTATCAAACCATCGGCCTGGGTACACGGATTTTCCTTGGCGGCGCCAAGGGTCATGTCATTGGGCCGGGGACTCAGCATAATCCCCATGCCCCTCGCGGCAAAAACGGCGTTCCGCTTAAGGCGGCCGGCACTCTGATGGTCATGGGAAATCTTAAGGAGATGGATTCGAGATGGATCGTGGGGGTCAGCATCCTTGGCTACGGGTGTTCGCTTGCCGTGGGGTTGGGCGTGCCAATTCCCATCCTTAATACGGATATGGCCCGCTATACAGGGATTTCCGACGAAGACATCTACACCCAGATTATAGATTATGGGAACGACTATCCAAAAGGCGATGCGAAAAGCCTGGGCCAGGTCAGCTACGGGGAGCTGAAAAGCGGGGTGATTCGTTTTAATGATCAGGAGGTCCCGACAGTGCCCATTTCTTCTTATCCGAGGGCGCTCGAGATCGCAACCATACTCAAGGGATGGATAGAAAAGGGGGAGTTTTTCCTGACGCACCCGCAGGAAATGTTGCCGAGCGTGCCCCCGCGATAGGGCATGAGCCTTTGCGATTAACACGGATCGGGCATAGAAGGCGCACGTGCGGACGGCCTGTGCCTTTGCAAGACCTTCCGAATCACCTCCACGGCAGTGTCAACGTCATCCCTGGCAACATGGTAGTTCGTCACCGCCCTCAGTTGCTGCGGCCCGATCGGAAGGAGCAAGACGCCCTCCCTGGCAAGCTGTTTTACCAGGTGGTCTGATGAAAAGCCGTTACGGGTCAGGTTCAGGTAGACGATGTTCGTCTGGACGCTCCCCGGATTAACTGACAGACCTCCCACCTGTGCCAGGCCTTGCGCCAGTCGGCGGGCATTGTCGTGATCTTCACTGAGACGGTCGACCATCTCGGTCAGGGCTACAATGCCGGCAGCAGCAATCACGCCGGCCTGGCGCATGCCGCCCCCCACCACCTTTCTGGCCCGTCGAGCTTCTGCAATAAAATCGCGGGTTCCGCATACAACCGATCCGACCGGCGCGGCCAGACCCTTGCTCAGGCAGAACGTTACCGAGTCCGCCTCCGATACCAGATCCGACGCCTTCACGCCCATGGCCACGGCCGCATTGAAGATGCGTGCCCCGTCCACATGGATCTTTAAATGATGACGACGAGCGATCTCCCCGACTCTTCTCATATATTCAGAGGAAAGCGGGCTCCCGCTGCACCGGTTATGGGTATTTTCAAGAACAATCAGCCGTGTTCTCGGAAAATGGAGGTTATCCGGCCGAATGGCCGCTTCAACGCGGTCCGGATCGAGCGTTCCGTCCGGTTGATTGGGAATGGTTCGAGGATGAATCCCGCCGAGGGCCGCACTCCCTCCCTGCTCGTAGAAGAAGGTATGCGACTGGTCCCCCAAAAGGACCTCATCGCCCCGACCGCAGTGGCTCCGCAGGCAAATCAGATTTCCCATGGTCCCGCTCGCCACAAAGAGCCCTTCCTCCTTACCCAAACGGTCCGCAGCCATCTCCTCCAGCCGATTGACGGTCGGGTCTTCCCCGAACACATCATCTCCCACCTCGGCCTCGGCCATGGCGCGGCGCATGGCCGATGTCGGTCGGGTGACGGTGTCGGACCTCAGATCTATTCTCCTCATAGTTTTTCTCACTTTCGAAGCGGAATATGCCCCCATTCGAACCTGCCTTCTGCACTATATGAGGCCGAAAAATTGCCAGCAGGGATTCAACCAGAGTGAGCGGCCGGATGTTCCGGAACACACTCGCAATAACGGCATCAAAAACAGGCAGAACATGAGATGTAACAGTGGCAGTGCGAAATAATAGAATTGGAGAGAACTACGAACCACCGGACAGCCGGCCATGGGGTGTTTAATCTCACTGTTCGTACTCAAACTGCGAATTCTCTGTTTTCGGTGGCAGGTAGAAGGGGGAGGTCGTTGCCTCCCACCCTCAGCCTCGGGGCGCAGTCACGAGAATCATTGATCCAAAAAAATACCAATGTTTTCATCCACTGAAAAAACGTTATTCTCCCGCACCTCTTCCGGATAACCATCGATGGCGCCTCCCTTGTCGACAAAAATTCCCAAATTCGCCGCGCCGCGTCCTTCAGCATAGGTTGTCTTGCCACCAAAGCCAAGTGTCCTCTTCACCGGGGTCCTGTAGATGTCTTTCCCTTCCTTGTCATAGAACAAGGCGATGCCGTTCTGTTCCGCCGCTCCCAGTGACAAATCGGAACCAACATATACATCGTCCCCGGCGTAATCATAGCAGCCGGCGACCGATACATCCCAGGCAGCACCTTGATCAGCCGCGACTTGTCCGGAATAGACGTCATCTCCCGCGTGATCCATGATAATGCCAACGGCCTGATGGGCGGCGATCCCCTGGCAGTATCTGCTTCCCCAATATTTATCGTCGCCCGATTCATCCCGCAGCAAACCGAGGCCGAAGTAATAGCCCATACCCTGCGCGAAATTGCCGGCCTCGTAATCATCATTTCCTGTCAGATCATGAAGAATGCCGATGCCACCTCCGAAACGCCCCCTCCATCCCCACCCCAGTCCCTGGCCATGTCCCTGAAAGATTTTTCTGGTTCCGTATCCCGATCCGAACTGACCGCCGATCACATACTGGTCGTCGCCCCGCAGGTCAACAAGCTCTCCCACCCCGCCAGGGCCTCCCATCCCCTGTGCATATTTGGCAGCGACGAACAGATCATCGCCTTGTGCATCGAAAAGAAGTCCAGCGCCAAAAATCCCCGCTCCCTGACCCATATATTGGGACGTATACGTATCGTTTCCCTTCATATCAATCAAACAGCCGACCCCCATGAAGCCCACCCCTTGAGTAAGCATATGTCCCACGTAGTTGTCGTCCCCCTCCAGATCCACCAGCAGACCCAGGCCGAGGTAGCCAGTGCCAATAGAGCCAAATCGGGTACTGACATACCGGTCGTCTCCCCCGAGATCCACGACCACGCCGAGAGGAGAAACCACCTCGACAATGGCCCCGCTTTCGATTTCATATATCGAAGCGCCTGCATTACCGGTATATACGTCATCTCCCCCGAGGTCGATAACCACCGCCGCATCGCCGCCATAAACATTTTTCCCTCTGCCGCCGATCAATATGAGCCCTACAGGCGTCTGCCGGGCATAGAGAAAATCTCCACGGAACCTGGAATCAATACTCATCGCCTGGGCCGGCTTCCCCGGTCCGTCCAGACGCTTGTATCGTTGGATCATTTCGGGACTAACAAGCGTCGCCAGCATCCCCATGGCTGCTGCCAGCGGTTTGTACTGCAACTTGCGGACAATGGCCAGCAGGTCGAATTTCCCGTCTTCTGATTTATTATTCCCACCGACAGTGTCCCGAAAAACAAATTCTTCCAGCATGGGAAGGGCCTTTCCAACCAGGAATGCCATCTCTTCGTTACTGATCCCGGAAAACCCTTCCTTAAACCGGGCCATCGCCGCCATGGCGACCATGAGTATGCCATCCTTCACATCATCGAGCCCAATTTCCGGTTGATCGAGAATATGGTTGCCCTCTTCTTTCACCGCATGACGGTTTTCCCCAAAAAGCCTGTCTATGTCGAGGACGAATGGCTTCACGATCCGATCCGGGGTCAAATCCTCTTCACATCCCTGTGAGGCCAGCCGGGAAGACCAGCCGGTCAGATCGCGTCCTATTCGCGGCAAAGCAAACGGCTCATGCAGGGCATACCGCACAGGGTTCAAGATCCCCTCACCTCTATGGATGATTGCTTCCTCTTCCAGGACCGCGACGATTCTGGAGTAAGCTTCCCGTTTGGCAGCATCCTCAAGAAGGGCATCGAACACCTGTGCCGTCTCTTCCCCTGGGGAGAAATCGGTTCCATATTCCTGTCTGAGCGATCCCTGCCAGACCGAGCGCATTTCCGCAGTAATTTTCGGATGCCTGTCCGGGCCGGACACTGGAAAAATCCTTCCGCAAGCGGCGATGAAAACCGCTACCATACAAACATGAACAGCCCGGAACACCCTGTTGAAACAAAAATGCATCTCTGCTGGTCTCATAAGTGGATTTTTTTCGGGTCAATCTACGCAAAAAGGCCGCGCAGCCTCTTTCATTTTCCAGGGTGCCTTCAATAGACATCCACCCCCTGAAATGAACCTCCGCCGAATTCGATCATGGCCTCGGCAGCGATGGTCAATCCGGCCCGGAGGTGTTCTCCATCGACACCCGGCACGGCATAGGCGTAAAAAAGGACATTTTGGGTATTGTCCGTAACCCGGGTCTTTTCATCCGCGCCCTGACACAACACGCAAACGATCTCCTTTTCATCTCTCAGAACGATCTCGCCCGCCCTGGTCTCAAAGGTCTGGCCGCCCATCCCCCGGCATGTCTCTCCTGCCGCTGCCACATCTAAGGTCAGGCCACCTTCAAAACAGTCAAAGTCCGTTACCGCCACCAGGATCCCCGCGCACATCTCGGCCATGAAATGGGCATCCACCATCAGGTTATACCGGGGGAATCCACTGTTGACCGTCCTCTTGAGATGCCCGGGGAGGGGGCATTTGAGGCCAAATCCCTGGAAAAACCGGTCATAGGCCTCGATGCGTTCGGTTATCTCTTTGAGCGTCTCGCGACGCCGCATCTTTCGAAGAAGCTGTCGTTTGTGCTGGTCAAATCCGGGCGGATTTGAAAAATTCCGGCACCCGGTGATGAGGGTGAGCCCAAAGGCCAGCCCCGGATACTGGTTTTTGTATGCAGGTGATTTAGAGAAACCAACATGTGGGTCCATCAAAAAAACCTCCTGTTGTTCTGTGGCACGGCTGGGTGTTGCGCGTTTTCGCCAGCCTTCTACAGGCGCTTTGAGCAGCACATGGGCATACCCGTCAGCCGCGGGCGGCATTTTCGGCTTACCGACCAACCAGCCTTGATAGCGGGAAACCTTTTAACCTTGCGAAACAGAAGAGCGAAGCGAAACCCGCGGAAGGGTACGATTGATTCTTCTGAGTGTTAATTTAAAGGCAATTAAATGTCAATATGCAACAGAGGCCAGTCCGCGGTAAATTTGTTCTAATCGAATCATGTTCTGGCGACTGAGTTTTGAGTCATGTGGCGATGATGTAACTGAGCAGGTAACAGAACTTTCACATCCTCGTAACAGGAATCTAATAGCCTCCCCTTAGATTGGCAGCATCGTTCCGCTTCGGACCCTCGCCATCGGGACTGAATAACGGAATCACGAAAATGTCAATTGCATTATGAGACAGTCAATATATCGAAGAGATCTAGAAACTGGTAGGATCATGAGGTTGAGGATGAACCACCAGAAAACCCGGCAGGCAGGGATCATGCACCAGAATGCACTGGTTTCCTCTCCACTTCTTTGGTTGTTGAGGATGCATAGCCTAAGAAATCATAAGGCGATAAGTCTTCAAAAAAAGCTTCACTTTCGCCCCGATTCAAAAACGGATATTACGCCTGCTTCACAGCACGTTCTGTTTTTGCAGAAATCCGAAGGGACGCAGCGTTGGGCCTCTGGGGACAGTCAGACGCCATTGTTCTATCTGTTTTGCGGGGTCAGGCAGGCGGGGCTGATTGTTTTTAGTGATGACGACGTGTGATCTGCTGAAGCGTCTCAGTCGGTGGAGGGAGCCAGCCACGGCGCCAATCCATTGATCACCAGGAGACTGTACAGCTTTTCTTGCCGGCCAACAAGAATCTGAAAAAGTACAGCTTTTATCATTAAGCCAGGATCCAGGATTTACGGTCTTTTGAGGGCAGCCATGATGATGACACCCTTATTCTTTTCGAATCCATCCATCTCCACTATCAAGTGGTTTGGGCTTTCTTCTCGTTGGTCATTCCCTGTCAGGGGCAGAGGTTTCCATAAATGAAATGTATTTGATGTTGCTGTTAAAAAATGCATTGGCTTCCTCGGCCCTCTTCAATGTCGTACCTGCGGGAAGGACAAAACTGAGAGAGCCTTCGCCGAAAATGTTCCATTCTTTCCCAACCGGTACACATCCTATATATGGGGTGCCGTCCCCATATCTCTTGACAGTGAAGGTGTAAGCCTGTCGTTTCGTCTCTCCCATACATCTCCTCATTGTTGTTATTGTTCACGTATTCATGTCACTATGGGTCAGATCTATCTGTAAACCTTCCGCAACCTATCCCCTGATGCTTGCCTTTTTGGATGTTGTTATTGAAATCGGGAACTCAAATTCAATTTCTGGTGTAGGCACATGCATGCATAGGGCCCCGCGTTTATTGGAGCGCTTGGGCCTTTTCGAGTGCCAGTTCAGACAGGAATTTGAAAACATCGATGCCCTTGAGATCGGCGGTTTTCTCACCGCGGACATATTTCATAACCCACGAAAGATCGACGTCGTCCTCCGGCGAAAAAGCCCCCTTCTTTAAACCCAGGGACAGGGTTTCTTTGTCGAAGAGGATGAGGTTCTCAAACTCAGAAACAGGCCCGTCTTTGTGCCCAGGTCTGGCAAAAACCTGTAAATCCCGCTCCAGGACGTCAAGAAGCAAGGGCTGGAAATCCAGCAGGTCAACAAATAGATCCAGCGATTCCTGTACCTGCTCGATGGATTCCCGTTCCAGGCCACTGCGCGCATCCTCCAGGAGCAGCATCAGGTCATCCCTGGTATACGTGAGATCCAGGAGCGCCAGCGCAGTTGCGTGAATCCTCTTAAGCGACTCCTTTCCCTTACTCACCAGCACATCATGATGATTCATAATCTTCTTGATATTCCGAATGCTGATCATTTCCTGCCAGAACGGGCTTTTGCGAAGGCCCACGTCAGCTACGGTCGTATGGTAAATGGCCAATTCGTTGTCGAAAACCAATACTTCCATGATCTCGCCCTTCAGCGGACGGATGTAGAGGTGAAGGTCCCTGAACTTCTTCTGCTCAAAATCCGTCATTTCGACAAGTTCCTGGATGAGGGCCTTGTCCACCCACCACTTTCCGGGAGGCTCCTTCATTGTGGACACAAGTTTCCGTAAAAGTTCGTCGGCCTTGATTTTAGCCTTAAGGTTTTCTTTAAAAGGCATGATGACGCTCCTTTCCCAGGGGATTCTGGGTCCGTATCACATTAAGATGAGTACACTCCGGGTTTGCCGAAATCGGCCGCAGCCTTTTTGTAGGCTTTACCCAATTCCTCCATGGCTGCAACGGAATCCAGGGTTACTCCCCCGGATGAGGATCACAACAGGCCAACAGAATCCGCCCGGGAAAGAAAAAGGCCTGCCTATTTCACGATCAGATCATTCCTTACGGATGTCACCCCTTGAACGCTCCTTGCGATTTGACCCGCTTTATCGACCGCCTTTTGAGAATTGACGAAGCCGCTCAGTTGAACGATCCCCTTGTCGGGACTCATGGTTACCTTACCGGCGATCTCCTTGATCTTGCCTTTGACTTGGTGCATCTTGCCTTCTGCCTCATCCCTTGTGCTTGATTTCATCATGTTTCTCCTTATCGTTGTTTTTAGGAGTTGCTGAACTCGGCCACAGCTTTTTTGTAGGCGTTGGCCAACTCCTCCATTGCCGCATCGATACCTGATTTCAGTTGCTCCCACGCGCTTCCGCTGGAAGAACCTAACTCCTTCACCTTCTCAGCGACCGCATCCCGCTTTTGACGCAATGCCGCCAATTGCTGTTCCGCCTTTGCCTTGGCATCCCCTTCCAGCTTTTCCGCCTTCGCCTGAAGTTGATCAATCTCCTTCCCGTACTCATCCAGTTTGGTTTGCATCTGTTTTCGAATGGTCTGCATCTGCTCCTGGGTGTAGGCCTTGGTTGCCTCGTAGGCCTCCTTGGCCTCCTTCTTGACGTCATCACTGGATACGGTCCCGGACTTGCTCTGGGGTTGGTCCTTGTCACCGCAACCCGACAATGCCCACGGGACCAACAACGTAACTGCCAGTAACCACCTTACGAAAATGTCGCTTTTCATTTGAACTCCCCCTCTCGCCATTGTTGATTTGCCTATTATCCCCATGGCGGTATCGCCGCACCTGGGATTGGAGTAAGGCCAGAGAAACTACAAAACTTGAGCCCTTGTTTCTATTTGGCCGGTCCCTTTATCACGTCCCTGGCGCCTTTGATTGACGTTGCCAAGGCTTCCCTTACGGCCTTGGATGCTTGTGTCCCGATTTGATCGCCCGCTTCAATAGCCCCCGTGACCGCTTCCTTGGTTGCCTTGCCGATATCGGCGCCGGCCCTCCCTGCCACTTTGATGGCCCCCTCAGTGGCTGCAACAGCGGTCTTGGCCACATCTGCCCCCACCTCTGAACCCGCTTTCACAATTCCACTCACCGTGGACTTGATGGTTATGAACACGTCCTCACCCATCTCGTTTGCGCCCTCGATTGCCCCTGAGACGATTTCTACCACCCTTTTTTCAATGGTAACCGTGAAATCTCCCACCCCCTCTATCGTCGCCTTGATCAGGTCAGCACTCGTCTCCGCAATGGACTCCGCCTTCGCCCCAGTGCCCTTGAGCGCCCCAATAACTGCCTTCTTGGTAACCCTGCCGATCTCTGTTAGTTTGCTCTCCGCCATGTCGAACCTCCATTTGTGAGTTCTCCTTTAAAAAACTCCCTTATTCAGCGTTCTTTTCCCCCCTTAGTTTATGGATCTCTTTGTTCATGCTCCTTGCATAAAGGGATTTTTTTACCAGCTTCGGCAAGGTCAGAATTGCCACGATGGCTCCACCCATGATAGAGGAATAAAAAATCAAGCCCGTGATGGATATCTGAAAGGTCCAGGTGAAGAATTTGAAATCCAAAGGCATAGTGTTCTGTATCGCAGTGACGATGATTACCAGAAGAAGTAAAAAAATAGCGATTAATGAAAGATACATGATTAACCTCCTTCACATCCGTGGCAGATCCGCTGCAATTACGGAATACGTTTACAAATGGTCGGATGACACGGATAACGATGCTACTTGACACGGTATTGAAGTCTGATGCCTTCCATACCGCTTCGGTTATTGCTGTGGCTTCTCCTTTTCCACTACCTTAGATGCTTCTTCTTCCCGCATCCTTTTTTCCATCTTTGCCAAGAGCTCGGCTGTCGTTTTCTTGAGATCTTTGGTCCCCCCGGTTCGTTGAAATGCCAGAACCGCAATGATCAACGCAATAATCGCAATGAGAAGTGTTATAACTGTCATGGCTACTCCTCCCTTCTCTCTCTCAAGATTGTCTCTATGTTTCCCGCAATACATTGAAAAGAATGCATTAATCAACACACCCTACTGGGACCGCACCTCCCTTTTCCTTTTCCCCGCTGCTACGGTGTGGAACACCATGTCACAGGGCTCCTGGAGAAGGTTCATGGCCCCCCGAAGTACCCGAAAGCGCTCGGAGGTCAAGTGACTATTCAGGTTCTCCCGGGTATTCCATTCTTCGAGGATATGGAGTTCATTTTCATCCTCCATGCTTTGGCAAAAGTCGCATCGCAGACATCCCTTCTCCGCCCGTATGGGGCCGACCAGGGAAGCGATGGTCTGGGACAGTTCCTTGCGCTTCTCAGCAAGGACCTTCATTCGTATGATGACCTGGATCATGCAGATCTTCATTGCAAGTGGCCTGCCAGGAATCGGAAAAGAAAAGAATTTGGAATCATCCCATAATAACAGCGGATTAGATGAATGGGAAAAAGGGCAGGGAAGGGTGAACCGATGGGCTTGGCCTCAATATTTGGTGGAACCTCCATATATTGAGGGAACGTCCGAGGCGAACCGGATTGCAATCTGACTCCTTGGTCTCCGGCCAGAGCATCCCGAGCTTATGGTTCCTCGCTCTCAAGCTGCTCGGCTGAAGGCCCGGAACACAAGATCACATTGGTATCTGGCTCCCTGGCCTTGGGCCTCCTCTGCATCGTTGGGGTAGAGACCGAAATCCGAAGGGATCTCATCCTGGCGCAGCTCATCTGATGCCAAAAGTCACGGTTCAGGCACAAAAAAATTCCAAAAAATGCATTTTTCTTAAAAAAGCGCCTCGGTTGTGACCGGATCTGACAAATGCCTATGGTAAGATGGCCCCGTTTTGATTGACATCTCCAGCATGAAGGACTATGAAATTATCCCAGAATTCAGTCTCCACTGTCTTTTTTACAACCAAAGAGGGAAAGCGGAATGGAAATGACCCCAAAGCGCCCATGAACCCCGATGCTCCGCATAAACGGAGGTCGGGGTTTTGTATTTTGAGGGAAGGCAGGGGAACGCATTGGAATGCCGGGGCCGATCCTTGCTGGCAGGCGACAAATCATGAGACTTGTGGGCATTCGTAGGGAACCACAATATATTATCAGCACCGTTGCGCAGGAATAAGACAATGAGACAGGACTACACAAAATTGATAGAGGAATACTGGCCAACGATCATGCGGGCCTGGGAGGAACACTCTGAAAAGCACCCGATAATCGAGTGTGATGTGGTGCAAAAGAAGGTCGCTGCAATGCCTGCAAAGGAGTATATCGATGGGCTGACAGAGCGCACGAGGGAGGCGACCCACCGCCACTACAACGAGATAACTGCTCAAGGCGGGATGATGGTTTTCATCCGGGACAGCAGGAATAAGGTCCTCCAATCGCAAGTGTTCATGCCTGAGGATCATAAAGGATAGGAGTAACGCCCAACAAAAAATAGCTACCGCTATCAGCCGCCCCCGCCCACTGAGGAGCTGCTGGCTAAGTTCTGGCGGCTGAAAAAGGAGGCCGAGGCGTTGTTGAAAGGACTGGCCCAATGAAGAACGATCCGGCCGTTTTGGCCACACCGGATTACCGCCGATTTATAGAGGACCTTAAAGCGCGTGTCACGGCAGCCCGCATCTCCGCGGCGCGTCATGTAAACCGCGATATGATCCTGCTCTACTGGGATATCGGCCAGGCGATTGACGAAAAACAGAAAATCCATAAATGGGGTGATGCGGTCGTGGAGATGGTGGCACGAGATCTCAAGGCCGCATTTCCCGGATCGACCGGTTTTTCTCCCCAGAACGTATGGCGGATGCGTCAGTTTTACAGAGACCATACCGATCCCCGATTTCTCGCACAGGTTGTGAGAGAATTGGCCCGGCAGGGAAAGCCGGCGCCTGCAAATGATAATCTCTCACAGTGTGTGAGAGAAATGGTCGCGTCCGTGCCGTGGGGACACCACGCCAACGCCCTGGCCAAGCTCACAGATCCCGCTGCCCGGCTCTGGTATCTTGAGGCGACGGCCCGCCTGGGCTGGTCCCGGAATGTCCTCTTAAACCAGATCAAGGCGGGGGCCTATGAACGCGCAATAACAGAAAAAAGGACCCACAATTTCGATCTCGCCCTGCCCGAATGTGAAAAAGGTATCACATCTTGCATAGTAATCGTTACCCACC
>CAYLJZ010000019.1:0-42525 GCA_964384085.1 uncultured Desulfobacteraceae bacterium | reverse complement strand
CAGCCCTTTTCTGACCTCTTGAGTAGGGAGCGACAGTCCCTGCATCACAAAAATGCTACAGGGTCATTATACGGTTGGCTTTCCGAGTTTAACCTCAATGGAATATGCGTGATGCGCTGATTTTAGTAGCTTTTCCAATATGTTGCTTTATCTGATACAATTATTTGTTCCTCATGACAATTCGCAAATAAATGTATCATATCATCTAATATTCCCGAATCTACGGATTCAATAAAATCAATAAGTTATGGACATCTGAAATTTTATTTTCCGAAACCTGAATGATACAATTATGAAAAATAACTCAGACAAAATCCCTTCAATTCAGATAGTTGGTAGCGTCCAACTGTATTCTGACGCTGTAGCAAAAATGAGAAAAACCGCCACCCGTGTGCTGACCCCTGTATGGAGCCACCCTCCCCTGGCCCCCGGGTCCGGGAATATCCACGCAAGCCCCACCGCGGCTGCGAGCAATAAAACAAAGACATAAGCGCCGCTGATTCGGACTCGGCGGTTCTTCATGACATCGCCTTTTCTTCACTGCTGCAATTCGTGAGAAATCGCTCCAGGTCCCGGACCTTCTGTAACTCCCCGTTCCGCTTTTCCATCCCCTTATTATTCCTCTTAGCTGACCGGCGACTATGGCCGGTTCCCTCTGTCATAGTGCCCTGAACCTGGGTTTCTTTCCCCACCTCCGGAGGGTCTGCTTTGCGGGCGCTCTACTGCGGACTTTGGTTGGGGGGCATTTTGACGGTCCGGCGACATTCTCTCCGGTTTCGGACTGCTCGGTCTTGATGGACCGCTGGCCGGTGTTGATTCGATAGAAGACTTCGGTAAGGTTTGCCTCTCTCTCTCGATTCTCTTTGAAGCCCCTGGCGCTGAAGAGGATCTCCTTTGCAGAGGCTCCACCGTGGGATCCGTTTTAGGGGCCTTGTAGCGATCCGGCGCCCTTTTGGCGGGTGCCTGACTGGTCCGTTTTGAGGGACCACTGGCCGGCGTTGATTCGCTCGAAGACCTCGGCAGCGTTTTCCGCTCTGTTTCGATTCTCTTTGAAGTGCCCGGAGTCTCAGTGGGTTTTCTCTGCTGAGGCTCCCCTTTGCGAACTGTTTCAGAGGCCTTGTGCCGATCTGGCGACGCCTTCTTGGTGGGCGTCAGTCCAGTCGGATTTGCAGCGATCGGCGATCGCGGCACATGAATCCTGTTTGCCTCGATTCCCTTTGAACCCTTTCCGTCCGGTCTGGCTAACTCCGCGGATTCCCATTTTTGCCGCTCATTGCCAAAGTTGTGGACCTGTTTGCCGCGTTCTTGAATCTGCGTGCGCTCATCTTTGCTCAACGGCCGGAATTTTAATGAAGTGTCTCTCTTTGTCGTTACGGGAATAAGCGGTCTCTCAGAAAGACGCCCAGAGGCCTTCGAGGCCATTACAGCTTGTTCGCCTTTTCTGGTGTCGTGCAGGCTGCGCGGCGGCCTGAACTCCTCATGGTCACGACGTTTTTGATACTGTGCATGCAGATTCCTTTCCCAGTTTCGGTCGCGTCGATGCTGCCAACGCTGATGAGCATAAATGGGGTCGTAACCATAACGTCTCACGTGAGGTGAAAACCACGGGTATATGCCTCTTCGATAATATCTGGGGGCATAATAGTCGCCAAAATAATAGTGCCTATAGCCTGGACGCCAGAAGAGACAGTCGGAAAAAACCCTCATATCGATCATCAACGATGGCGTGAAAAAGAAACCGGGCCCGAAGCTTACGCTCAAGCCAAAGGCAACCGGTGCAAACAACACACCCCGAAGGCCAATAGCAAAATCCCAATAGCCCCCGACAAATATGTAGCCTCGAGGCGACCACACGTAGTGGGCTGGCATCCAGACCCAGTTGGGGCGCATGACCGCCCAATAACCGGGCCGCCAGGCATACCCCCCGTGGGACCATACCCAGCACCCGGGTATCCACGTGTACTCCGCTGAGGGGGCACTGACATTGGGACCCACTTCAACCGATTCAGGGGGCTCGGGCAGATATTCCGTCTCTTTTTGTTCTTCGGCCGCCCAGTAGCCTGAAATCCATTGAAAGCCCTCTCCGGACCTGACCCAATACCCCGGAATCCATTGCCGATTCGGTGGAATAACCCGCCAAACGCCGCTGACCCAGATGAAATCGTTTCGGTCATCATCCCAGGCCCAGTAGCCTGGGATCCATTCGACGTCGCCCGTCGGTTTCTGTTCTGGAGGAATCTCATCGATTGCATTGGGCGGCGCTTTCGGAATCAAAATCCCTGCCTCAGGATCAAACACGACCGTTTCAGCAAATGCCTCGTGTATGGGACCGTGCGCAAGGACCTCCACTCCTCTTTCAGCAGGTGACGCGTTTTCCTGAGCAGCTGCCGTCCGGAATGAGGCAGGCCCCATTCCCACCAACGCCAGGATCGCGAATATCCACATATGTCTGATAGATTTCCGATTCATGGTCATACCTCCTCTGTTTTCAGGTTTTTGCCCAAAACAACCCTCATTCCATATGGAGCCTGCGGCTGTCGTGCATCAGCAAACATTCTCTGATTCATGGCGCGCTATTTTCCGCTGCTTCGCGGTCTGGCGGCCATCTGTGACACACACCTCCATTTTGTACATTACATCGAGTCCCGTAGGATTAAAGTTTCACTACTTTTGTAGTTTTTCAGGGCTGGCCATCGACGTTTACACCATTTTTTTCTCAAAAGACACGGGATCGGTACGTAACTTGAAGCAACGATAGGGATTAATTTAAACAGTATCCATAAGATATATCTATTTCCTTCTTGAATGCCATTCCTTTTCGTGACCGCACGTGGTGATAAAACCTTGTAACGCTTAGCCATCTTAATGAGAAGAACTGACGGTTCGTTGTAACCTCGGGAAACCCTATGCCGACAAACAGCGCAGGGATTGACCCATTTCAGAATTCCGGGTGAAAAGCCGCAAGCTCCTGGTGGAACCGGTCGCGCGCCTCGGCCAGGGTGTCGACCCATTCCGCATCACCCTTGAGATTGGGCACAACGGCGGACCCCGATATCCCTCGTTTCTTCAACTGGTCTCTAAACACCGCCTCACGATGGACCCTCTTTTTTTCCAAATCCTCCCGATGCCTCGAGAGGATTTTTTCAACAGGCCTGACGTCAACGCCCGCAACACGAGACAGGATATTCAAAAGATACCGGTTATCCCCCTCCAGGGCCAACCGTTCCAGACATTCTTGTCGAAGGGCCGCCATGGCCATCTCATGCCGATCAGTGCCGAGTGTCTCCATTTCGGACTGAATATCTTCCACATCGATGAATCCGTCCAGTGCCTTTTGCAGAAGTCCCCTTATCTTTCCCTTCACCTCATGCCTCACGAAGGCCGTTTTGTCTTCGTCTGTCACGCGAACGCCCCTGGCCTTTTCCATGATGATGTCGAGGGTACTGCGAATTTCTCCCATACGACCGTTTGCCTCCTTTTTCTTCGATTTTCATTCTTCCCGCAATCAGGACTATCGCGCCAGCCCGAATGTCTCCATGACCCGATCATGGAGCACCGGCCGGAAGGCCCGAATCTTTTTGTTTTCCCGTGTGGGATGAATACGGTTGCTCAGAAATACAACAATAACATCCTTCTCAAGGTCCATCCAGAGGGACGTGCCGGTAAATCCAAGATGGCCCACGCTCGTTTTCGAAAAATAGCTTCCAGCACTGGAATTCGCCCATGATGGCGTGTCCCATCCCAGTGCCCAGGTACTCCCTTCCACGACATCCTGTCGTGTGAAAAAGGCCCGAACCGTCTCCGGACTGAGGTAGTCGGTTCTCTCCCCGCGCCAGTGACCCCTCAGAAGATTCACGAGCGTGTAAACCTCCAATGCTGTCCCGAAGAGTCCGGCATGGCCGGAATACCCACCCAAGGAGTAGGCGTTTTCATCATGCACAATCCCCTGTATGATCTGTTTTCGCCAGGGACAGTTTTCTGTGGCCGCAAAACGATCCTGCGCAAACCGGCCGGGAATCCCGCTGCTGAAAAAGCCGGTGTATCTGAGTGATAGGGGGCCGTAAAATTCTCGTTCCAGGAACCGGGGCAGGTCGATTCCGACAGTTGCCTCTATGATCCACTCCATCAGCATAAATCCGATGTCGCTGTATAGGACCTGGCTGCCGGGCGAGTACACGACGGGAAGGTTCAGTAATCGTTCTCGCAGGACGGCTTTTTTCTCTTTCGGGGCAACTGATTCCAGATCGAGATACAACGGCATCCAGTCCACAAATCCGGCACAATGGGTCAGCAGGAGGCGAGGGGTAATCCTCTTTTTGTTTTTCGAAACGGTCTGTTGAAGGAGTGCTTCCAGTGGCTGATCCAGATGGATTTTACCCGCATCCACCAGCTTCATCATAGCCAGGGTGGTGGCCAGGGGTTTGGTCAGGGATGCCAGGTCGAAAAGGGTCTCCTTTTCCATGGGCTGAGGACAGGGCGAGAGGGTGCGGTCCCCGACTGCCGTAAACAGGCGTATCATCCCCCCGCTAGCCGCCAGGAGAACTGCACCGGGGTAGACGCCTTCCCGCCGTCCCCCCTCCAGGAGGACCTCTATGTCCGATACTATCTCATATTCCATGGACAGAACCTATTGCTGATTACCAATTATTCGGCGATAGGTGTCGGGTTCCAACTTTAGCCATTTTAGGCACGTTAGCCCACCTTAGACACTTCTCTCCCCGCTTAGTCGAATTGGAAAAATTGTATTGACCTGCCAACTGAATTTGAATATATACTTATACCAACATATCAGAATTTTTATAATTCCGATTCAAGCGTCTATTCCAAAAATACCATAAATCCTGACGGGTGTAAACGTTCATCCAGAATCCGTCAGGGTTATCATAGGCTGTCTCATGTTTTTGATTCCGGGGTTCTGTATGCCCCTGATCTACCAAACCCTTACCATTCATAATGGAGGTCGACATGGGAAAGAAAAGACTTTGGATTGGAATCCTGCTGGCTCTCATCTTCATCATCCCGTCAACAGTGTTCGCAAAAGAAGCGGTGCCCGGGGTAACGGATACCGATGTAGTCGTGGGCTGGACCACTCCCCTCTCGGGACCGGCAGCGCTATGGGGCGTTACCGGCCTGGGCGCAAAGGCGTGGGCTGATCACATCAACGATCAGGGCGGTGTTTATGGTCGAAAAATCAAGGTCGAAGTGATCGACGACGGCTACAACCCCACCCGAGCCATGGTCAATCTGCAACAGATGAAGGGAAAGGTCTTTGCGGTCTGCGGCCTGCTCGGAACAGCGGTGCTGCACGCGGCCAAGAATTTTTTTCCCGAAAACAAGATCCCGTTGATTACCGCTTACGGAGACATCCGCATCTGGTCCCGAATGCCCAAGGACCAGTTGCGCTATATTTTTATCGCCTATCCCGACTATGAGGACGAGGCCATTTATCTCACCGACTATGCCGCCAATAAACTCAAGGCCAAGAAGATCGGCCTTTTTTACCAGAATGACGATTATGGAAAGATGGCCATGGCCGGCGTTGAAAAGGCCCTGGCCGCGACCCAGGGCAAGGCTCAACTGGTAGCGGCGGTCCCTTACGAGGTGACGGAAAGGTCCCTTGGAACCCATGCCCTCAAGCTCAAGGAGTCGGGGGCTGAGGCAGTCATCATCTATGCAACCCCCAGTCACGGGGCCCTCATCTTGAAGGAAATGGCCAAGGCCGACTTTCGGCCCCAGGCCCTCACCACCTTTACATTGGGAGACCCCATCATGTACCAGATCGCGGGCGATGCCTGGGAAGGGACATACATTGCCCTTCCGGGAAATTCGGGGGTCCCCGGCTCCGAGCCCGCTGCCGACAAGGTGGTTGAAATCCTCAAGAAGTACAATCCCAAGCTGGAAGGGAAAGAGTATCTTGCCCTCTTTGGCGCGATGTCCATGATGCATCTGGTGGAAGGGCTCAAAAACGCCGGTCCCGATCTTACCCCCGAAACCATGATCCAGGGGATGGAAAAGATCAAGGACTGGAAACCCGAAGGTCTCGGAGCGCCGGTGACCTACAGCCCGGATAGGCGGCATGGCAACAACGCCTCCCGCATGGGCCGGGCTGAAAAGGGGAAACACGTGCCCCTTGAGCCGTTTACCATCCATCCCACTTCTGATACCGTCTGATTGAGTTGATCCTGCAACTGGTTCAGCAGGGAACGGGGAGTGCATCCCGTTCCCTGCCGCGTGACCCTCGTATGCAGGGAGAAGGTTCCATCAAGGATCTCAGGGCAATCTATGGCATTATTGGAAATCACCAGTCTCTCCATCAGCTTCGGCGGCATTCAGGCACTGATAAATATCAACCTGGGGATGGAGGAGAAGGAAATCCTGACCATCATCGGTCCCAATGGCTCCGGAAAAACCACCCTCTTCAACTGCGTATCCGGTGTGTATCACCCAAACGGCGGCGACATCCTGTTTCAGGGAGAGCGCCTTCTCGGACTCTCTCCGGATTTCATCGCTCGAAGGGGAGTGGCCCGGACCTTTCAGAACCTCCGCCTGTTTCTCCACATGACCGTCCTCGACAATCTCCTTCTGGGTCGCCATATTAAATTCCGTAAAAATCCTTTCAATGCCTTTTTCAGATTGAGAAAAGAGGAACTCCGGCACCGGGAGGTTGTGGAAGAGATCATCGAGTTTCTGGATCTCCAGGCCTATCGGCAGGCACGGGTCTCTGATTGTCCCTACGGGGTCCAGAAGCGGGTCGAGGTGGGACGTGCCCTGGCAACGGAGCCGAAACTGCTCCTTTTGGATGAACCGATCGCCGGCCTGACCTCCGAGGAAAAAGAGGAGACAGACTACCGCATTACTGAGATTCGAGGCAGATACGAGACCGCCATCCTCCTGGTGGAACACGATCTCAGGATCGCATCGAAACTGGCCGACCGAATGATTGCACTCGACTTCGGGCAAAAGATCGCCGAGGGGAGTCCCGAAGCGGTCCAGAAAACCCCGGAGGTGATCAGGGCCTATCTGGGGGATGAGGAAAAATAGCTTTTTAGGTGGATAGCCTATGGCGGAGAGTCAGAAACCTTACGGTGAGATAACGATATGGCCCCGCTGCTGAAGATTCAGAGTATCGAGACCCTCTATTACGACCGGATATACGCCCTTCATGGGCTTTCGCTGGAGGTGAAGGAGCGGGAGATATTTGCGGTCCTGGGCCCCAATGGGGCCGGAAAGACGACCCTGCTCAAGACCATTGCGGGGCTCTTGAAGGACCAGCCCAAGAAGGAGACGATTGAATTCGGCGGGAAGCGGATACAGCGGCTGGCCCCTGAACGTATTGCGGCCCTTGGCGTCGTTTATGTCCCCGAAGACAGGGGACTTTTCCGGGAACTTACTGTCAGCGAGAATCTGGAATTGGGCTGCTGGGGCCGTAAAGACAGGCGAATCCAGGAGGACATGGCCTTTGTCCTTGGGCTCTTTCCCATATTGAAGTCCCGGGCCCACCAGCAGTCTGAGACCCTTTCAGGCGGTGAGCAGCAGATGCTTGCGGTGGCCAGGGCCATGCTTCGCCGTCCCAGGCTCCTGATGCTGGATGAGCCTTCTCTGGGACTCGCGCCCAAGGTGTCCCGTCATGTATACGACGCCCTTTCTCAGATCAGTCAAAAAGAAACGACGATTCTGCTGGTGGAGCAGAACGCCAAAATGGCCCTCAGCATCGCCACCTTCGGCTACATCATGGAATCGGGAAGGATCGTGCTGGAAGGAAACGCGAAGGCGTTGAAAGAAAATGAGGATGTGCAGGAACTCTACCTGGGCATCGGCGGGGAAACCGGTTCGCCCAAGGGATGGCGGCTCTACAAGAAAAGGAGGACCTGGTAGTGGCCAACCAGCCTGCAAACTTCCCGGCCCTATTTTTTCAACAGGTAGCCGCCCGCAAAGAGCGTGTGGCCCTTCGGAGAAAGGAGCATGGGATCTGGAAACGGATCTCGTGGAAGGCGTACGGGGAGAAGGTCCTGGAAACAGGAGCGGCCATGATCGCGCTGGATATTCGGCCAGGAGAAAGGGTGGCCATTTTGGGCGACAACCGGCCCGAGTGGCTTTTCTGTCACCTGGCCGCCATGGCCATCGGGTGCGTCACGTGCGGTGTGTATTCCACCTCCGCACCGGATCAGGTCAATTATGTGGTCGGTCATTCGGAATCGAGGATCCTCTTCGTTGAAAACGAGGAGCAGGTAGACAAGGTCCTCCAGATCCTTCCTGACATTTCCGTGAAACAGATCGTGGTCTGGGACCCCAAAGGCCTCTGGGGATTCGCGCACGAGGCGATTGTCTTTTTTGATGAATTCCTGAAGACAGGCGCCGCCTATCTGGCCTCGCACCCCGATGCGGTCTACGATCGCATGAATGCGATCGATCCTCATAATACCGCCATGATGATCTACACCTCCGGGACCACGGGCCGGCCCAAGGGGGCCATGATTACCCACCAAAACATCCTGAGCATCACCGAATCTTTCACCGAAGCCACTCCCATGTTCGATACGGATGAACTCCTCTCCTATCTCCCCCTGGCCCATATCTATGAAAACCTCATCTCTCTGTTCCAGGCCATTCGAAGCGGCGCCACGGTCAATTTTGTCGAAAGCATCGACACCCTCCCTCAGAACCTTCGGGAGGTCTCTCCCACGGTCTTTGCCAGCGTCCCTCGAATCTGGGAAAAATTCGCCTCCATGGTGGAGATCCGCATGTCCGACTCCACAGTGGTGAAACGGGCATGTTATCGCCTCGCGGTCATGGCCGGCCTGGCGCAGGTCCGGTCCGCAGTTAAGGGAAAGGGCGAACGATTCTTTCGATCCCTTTTGTACTGGCCTCTCTACTGGCTGGTGCTCTATCATCTCAAGAAACAGATCGGGCTGGAGAGGGTCCGCTGGGCCGTATGCGCAGCCGCCCCCGCCTCGCCGGACCTCTTTCAGTACTTCAATGCCCTTGGGGTGCCACTGAGGGAGGGGTATGGCCAGACCGAATCCACAGGGGTCATCGCAGTTCAGCGTATCGACCGGCCCCGCTGGGGGTATGTGGGAGAACCGCTTCCGGGGGTGGAGGTGACCATCGCAGAAGACGGCGAGATCCTGTGTCGCGGAGAGGGCGTCTTCAAAGGATATTTCAAGAACCCCGAACTGACGGCCGAGACCATCGTAGACGGGTGGCTCCATACCGGGGATGTGGGGGCGATGGAAGACGGTTTTCTCAAGATCCTGGACCGCAAGAAGGACATCATCATCACCGCGGGCGGCAAGAACATCACCCCCGCCTTCATAGAGAACAAGCTGAAATTCGGCCAGTATATCCAGGATGCGGTGGTCATCGGAGACGGCCGAAAATATCTGACGGCCCTCATCCTGATCGACGAAGACAATGTAACCAAGTATGCGCAGGACAACCGGATCCCTTTTACCACCTTTGCCGATCTGACCCAAAACCCGGAGATACGGAAGCTGATCGAGGGAGAGGTGCAGAAGGTCAACAAGACCCTGTCCAAGGTGGAGACCATCAAGAAGTTTGAACTCCTCCCCCGTCGCTTCTACGAAGAAGACGGGGACGTGACCCCCACCAAGAAGGTCAAACGGCGTTTTTTGGAGAAACGCTACGCAGACGTGATTGAGAAGTTGTATGGGAGGTAGGAGGGGAGGCATGAGGCGCAAGGCACCAGGCGCAAGGCGTAAGGCGTGAGGCATCAGGCGTGAGAGTAGAAGGTCAAAGCCGAGAACTGGAACCGTTTCTCAAGGGGTTTGCCGCGGCCATCCTGGGGGGACTCAACAGCCTCCCCGGGGCCATTGTGGGAGGCCTGATTATCGGTGTCGCCGAAAGCCTGGCAGGCGGATTCATATCCGTGGCATTCAAGAACACCCTGGCCTTTCTCATCATCATCGCGGTCCTGCTAATCCGGCCGGAAGGCCTCTTGGGAACGGAATTCAAGGAACGGGTATAAGCGCTCACCCAATTGAAATCTTGCCGTAACTAAAAAAAATGCCTATATTTGCTTTTACGTAACACTTCAGGTGCGTGAAAAAGTTCCGTGGGATGCCCTGTATCCTGTGTTCCGATCGAAATGGCCGGAAATCATTCTCCTACTGAAAAGGAGTCCATAGCGCTATGAATAGCTACCCTATCCCCAATCCCGACGAGCGAAACAGAATCGAAGAAGAGACTCGATCCGAAGTGAGTCTCTGCTGGACGTGCAGTACCTGTGATTCCGAATGCCCCGTGTTCAAAGCAACAGGGAGATTGCGACCCCAGAAGATCGTCAGAATGGCCAATCTGGGTTTTCTCAACGATGTCATCTCCATTCCTGACATCTGGTATTGCCTCACGTGCAGGCGCTGCAACCAGGTATGTCCCAATCTGGTAAGGCCGGCCGATTTAATCAGTTTTTTACGATACGAGGCGATCCGCCGAAAGCTCTTTTCGTGGGAGTGGTTTTCCCAATACAGAGACTTTTTTTATCGATTTCAACGGGTTCGCTGGCACGCCGCTGAAAGGTGTCGTCACGGCGAGATTTCTTCCCTGTCTTCGGAACTCTGGCGTCACTGGCTGGACACTCCCATAGAGCCCTTGAACAGGGAAATTACCTTCGAAGCCGATTCACTCTCCGAGGGATTTAAAGATGCCGCAGGAATATCGAGGACAGCTGCCTGTTTCAACTGCAGCGAATGCAGCAATGTCTGTCCTCTGTTCTTTGATCGCAGCGTGTTTGATCCCCAGTGGATCTTTCGCATGGTTAATATAGGGCTGGAAAAGGAGATCTTAGCCTCTCCTTCCATCTGGCTGTGCATCGGCTGTGAGAGGTGCACGGAGGCATGCGGCCAGGAGGTGAAAGGGCATCTTATCATCCAGAGTCTTCAGAAGCTGGCTGTAGAGGAAGGGATCGTGGACAAGGGCTTTCCTTTCCGATGGAAGCAGGCCCAAGAGGTCATTAATACTTTGTTCGTAGAAGAGGTTGATTCGTTATGGGGCGCCCATTCTGCTTAGGGGAAACGTCTCATGTTCAGGGCGGGATGTCGCGGCAAAGATGGCAAGGAAATTGGTATAATGGATAAGGGTCGCACTCGATTCAACCGGAAGGTCTGTCGAAAAATAGAGGCATGGGGAGGAGGGATCTCGAAATACTTGAAAAGTGGCATATCCGGTGCGTCCGTAGCCCTTCTGTTCCTGATGGTTGTGAGCGTTGCCGATGCAGACAACCTCATGATGAAAAACGGCGAACGCCTTTGCGGAAAGGTGGTCTCCATGTCCAAGGGAAAGCTGTTGTTAAAGACATTCGATGCGGCGGAAATCACCATCAGATGGGAGGATGTGGCGAGTCTCAGCACGGAAGAGCCTGTGGAGGCCTGCCTGCGGGACGGAGAGACCCTCATCGGAAAGATCATGGCCGGAGAAGACAACACACTGGTCCTTATGCCAGCCGGCAGCAATGGTCCAGTGGTCCTGAAGATGGCCCAGATCAAAGCGCTGGAACAGCCCAGAGAGCCGGCCGGGTGGGATTTCGGCGTCGATTTATCGGGCAGGTTCAGCAAGGAAACCGGGAACACCACTGTTGAAAAATGCGATATGATCAGCGATCTGACGATCTCCAAACTGTCGAACGTCATTAAGCTATACGGCGAATTTCACAAAGAACGGATCAACGAGGAGCTGAGTAAAAACAATGCCACAGGTTCAGGAAGCTATGACCTCTTTCTCGACAAAAAGTGGTTTCTATTTGGCAACGCCACGGCAAAAACTGACAAATTGAAGTCGATGGATCTGTTGGGCAATGTGGCGGCAGGGCCTGGCTATCAGGTCTGGAGATCGAAGGAGAAGAATCTCTCTGTCAAATTTGGGCCGGCCTATGGGTATGAAAAATACGCTAACCCTATGGACTTCCTAAATAACGAAAAGGAGCGGGACTCCCTTGCCGGCTACTGGGCCCCCGAATTTGACATGTGGTTTTTCGGCAGATCTTTTCAGCTGTTTCATGATGACAATGTCGTCTATGATTTTCAGGACAGCGACAACTGGGTGGTCCGCACCCATACCGGAATTCGAGTACCGATGCTTCGTCACTTTGTCGGCTCTTTTCAATTCAACTATGCCTACGACAACCAGGCGGCAGCGGGGAAAAAGTATGACGACCGGTCGTGGAAATTTGGTCTGTTATGGGCCTTTTAGCGCTGAGGTCAACCCCTTTGAGACCTGAGCTATCAGGTTTGAGTTCTCTATATAGGCAGAATCCAAATTCCCCTTGATTCGGGAGCAGATTTCATGCAACCAAAGAAAACGAACGCTCTGTCAGTCTGCATCATTTGTTACAACGAAGCCCGAAACATTCGGCGATGTCTTGACAGTGTCACCTGGGCGGATGAAATTATCGTTGTGGATTCCCTGAGCAGCGACGAAACGGTTGAGATCGCCCGGGAATACACCAATTCCGTCTTTCAGAGAACCTGGACAGGGTATGCAGACCAGAAAAATTATGCCCTTTCAAAGGCCCAAGGGGACTGGGTATTGAGTCTGGATGCGGACGAGTCCATCACCCCGCAGTTAAGAGATGAAATTTTAAGGAAAATAGCCAGCCTCCAGGCAAGGGACGGCTATCGAATTCCCCGTCGATCGTTTTACCAGGGGAGATGGATCAACCACAGCGGATACTATCCAGACCGTCAGTTGCGGCTTTTCAGGCGTAAAAAGGCCCGGTGGGTGGGGGGCCGGGTGCACGAACGGGTGGAAATAACCGGCGCGTTAGGAGAACTCAGAAACGATATCCTCCACTATCCCTATAAGGGGGTCATTTCCGGCCAGCTCAGGACCGTGGACAATTTCTCCGATCTCATGGCGGCGGACCTGTACGAGCAGGGGAAACGGTTTCATCCGATACTCCTTCTGTCACGTCCCTTCTTCAAATTCCTTGAGGTCTATTTTTTGAAAAAAGGCTTCCTTGACGGCGTTCCGGGCCTCGTCATCGCCGCAACATCCGCCTACGCCCTGTTTGTACGCTATGTCAAACTGAGGGAGATCGAGAAGGGGCTTGGCCGATAGGAGGTTCATCCTTCCCATCGCCGCAAAGGGATTCTGGTTTGACCATCCCCCTCGGACCTCATGAAATCACACTGTACAGGATTATTTTTCCCACATCGGGATGATGCCAGGACCCCAGTTCTTCGAGGTCGTCAGATTCTCTTTGGTTTAAAAAGTCAAATCCGTCTGTTGGCCACGCCTTCTCCTCCCAAAGAAAATAGGGAATAGTGTTTTTTTTCAGATAACCCATAAACCCTTTGTAATCTCTGAATACCGCCTCATCAAACGGCTTCGGCTCCATTCCGAAATGGAGCCTCGGACAGGGAGCCCCCCTGTAATCGAGATTGGCGTAAAAAGCAGTCCAATCCGGGGTGTGCAGCGATTTCAAAATTCTGATCACTCGGTCGTTGCCTTCCCTATATGCAATCAACTCCCCAATTTCCTTATAAACCACCTTGTCCTCCTCTCTCGATTTCAGGTCCTTGGGCAGCGCGCAGATCAGAATCAGGAGACACACGATGGAAACGGCCATCGCGTTTTTCATGCGGCATCTGGTTGTTAACATAAGGATGGTCTTCCGAAGACCAAACCCGATCACCGTGCTCGCAGGAAGCATAAAAATCGTCCAGAAACGATCGAACATCATCCATGTCTGAATTACATGCAGATAGAATACAACGAAAAGAGAGACAGCCGTGAAAGACAGATAGAGGATCCGACGATCCTCCCTCAACCGATGCCATACGCTTCCAAGGCCAAGAATAAAGAGGATGAAAAAAAGATAAAAATACGCTTTGATCATATATTTAACGACGGTCCCGAGGGCCACGAGCCAGACTAACTCCCTCGTCTTGTGGAGAAAATGCGGCGTGACCCCATCAAGAGGGTGTTCCATCAATCCCTCCAGCCCTGACCTGAGGGCTTCGTATGCAAGGACCGGGGCTGACAACTTGTCCACGATATCATGCAGACGCAAGGTTTCCACAAGCGGTTTATCGAGGAAAATCACTGCCCACAAAATAAGGAGGAGGGCGCCCATAAGAGGGACGGCAAAGGCTACCGCTTTCCTGATCCGTCTTCCCTCTGGAACTGTCAGGAGACAGACGCAGCCGACCAGGATGAACACGAAAGACTCGATGCGCGCCCATGAGGCCATCAGAAAAGAAAGGCACGAAAAGAGGAGAAAAAGCCGATCGTTCTTCTCGTATGATCTAATAAAGAAGTAGAGCCCGAGCGACAAGAAAAACCAGCAGACCGGATCCCTGATAACCTCTGCGCTCCCTGAGACAAAAACAGGGAGCATGGCGAACACAAGGAGGGTCAATAAATTGATATCTTTTTCAAAGAAGCGCTTACACAGAAGATGAAGGGGTATCAGGGTCATGGAACCGAAAACGAGCGACACAAACCTGGCAGCGACCACCCAGTCCTCAAACAAGGCATATGCGCCTGCAACAAAGAACGGATAGCTCGACACGAAACTGAGGCAGCACGAGGTCAGGCTGTTCCATTCCCCGAAATAAATAGCCTTTGCCTGGTGGATGTAATATACCCCGTCGGGATTGACGATATGGGTATGCTGGCAGGCGAACAGACGAATGACAACCCCCAGAAAGAATATGAGGACAAATCCTCGTGTCCCTGTGCCCTCGGGGGCATCGGGAGTGCCTTTCGGAAATGTGGCGGGGAAAGACGATGGGGGCACGGTCAACCCTTATTGAAGATGTTTTATGGCGAGCGGGAAAGATCTTCTACAAAATCAGCTCACCCTCTAACGCGTTGTCATCCAGCTCCGGCGTCAGCCGGCCTCCTGGTGGGAGAGAGTATATGGAAACCGGGCGGGCGTGTCAATGCACAGGTGTCGGCTCTCGAGCCCATACCTCAAATCCTTTCAGCCCTTCTTGACCTGGCCTGTATAAAAGGATAAAGTGCCCGTGACTAAAAAGATGGGCACTCTCACGGCCCCTGGATCATCCTCAGGGGCGCTCACAGGAGGCAGTTTTTCTGTCGCTGTTTGGTGTTAACGAGGCCCGTGCGCCCGAATGTTCGGCATCTCTATCATTATTGTCAACTACAATACAGCCGATTTGCTGGCTCCATGTTTAAACTCGGTAGTGCCCCGGTCTGACCTGGGCCTGGAGGTCATCGTCGTTGACAACGCATCCCAGGACGACAGTTCGGCGATGGTCAGTCGGGATTTCCCTTGGGTAAAACTGATAGCAAACGAATCCAACGCAGGCTTTGCCCGTGCCAACAATCAGGCACTGAAGGTCTCAAACGGAGAATATATCTATTTTCTGAATCCGGATACGGTGGTGCAGCCGGGGGCCTTTGATGCGATGATCGGCTTCATGGAATCCCATAGGGATGTCGGCCTTGCAGGCACGCGTATCCTGAACCCGAATGGCTCCGTCCAGTCATCCGTTGAAAGGCGATATCCCGGTGAGAAGCGCGCACAAAAAGACCTGCGGGGTCTCCCCGGCGACATTGCATGGGTCCTGGGGGCCTCCATGGTCGCGAGACGCGCCATCGTCGAGGAACTGGGAGGATTTGACGAAGGATTTTTCCTTTACGGCGAGGAACAGGACTTGTGTCTCAGGATCCGTAAGGCTGGCTGGAAGATCGGGTTTATTACGGACGCGGTGGTGGTTCACTGGGGGGGCCAGAGCGAGCGCACCACCGCTACCGAGGACCTCTGGAAAAAGAAATTCACCGCTGAGTCCCTGTTTTACAGGAAACATTACTCAAAACGGTCGATCCTGCGAATCCACAGGGCCAACGCGGTTCAGGCCCTCTGGAGGATCATTTCACTCAGGCTGACCCTCCCTTTCTGCGCGAACCGGGACGTCTCGTTGAACAAATTGACCAAGTACCGGCTGGCCTTGAAGACCTTTCACTTCTGGAAGGCTCTGTGATGCCGCATCAACGACCCCAGGGCATGAAAGTCGCGGTGGTCATTCCCAAATACGGGCTGGTAGGAGGGGCAGAGGGCTTCGCATACGAGCTGACCGAACGGCTGGCCATGCGGGGGCGGTTCGAGATGCACGTATTTTCAAACCGGCATCGCCGAGGAAATGCCCCTGTCACCTTTCATAAGGTCCCGATCCTTCGTTTTCCAAGGTTTATGAGACAGATCAGCTTTGCCTTTTTTGCACAGAGACAGATCCAGCGGGGCGGTTTTGATCTGGTCCACAGTCACGACCGAATATTTCGAATGCACCTTCTGACCATGCACGGCATCCCCCATGCCGGATGGATTCGCGAGGCGAGAAACAAGCGGCTGACCCTCTTTGACAGGGCCATGGCGTGGGTGGAGCGGAAGGGATTGACCGGGCCAGACATGCGAATGGTCCTTCCGGTATCCGGACTGGTAAAGGAGGAACTCCTCAAGGCATACTCGATTCCGGACCATCGGATCCGCGTGGTCCACCCCGGGATCTCCGAGGAACGTTTCGCCTCCCTTGACAGAGAAATTTGCCGACGACAGATTCGAACCCGCCACAGTCTCTCCGCATCGGATGTGGTGGTTCTCTTTGTGGGAATGAACTTTGAGATCAAGCGGCTCGGCCTGGTCATAAAAGGCCTTGCCGATCTGATCCGGGAAAAAAAGGAGGGGACCGCTCTGAAGCTCCTGGTGGCAGGGAAGGGAGATCCGCTCCCCTATCAGGCCCTTGCGCGGCGTCTGGGGATAGCGGAAAGGATTATCTTTGCCGGCGTCACCCGCGAGGTGGAGGCCTACTATCTGGCCTCGGATATCTTTGTCATGCCCTCTGTTTTTGACACCTTCGGCATGGCGGTCCTGGAGGCCATGGCCGCCGGCCTGCCGGTCGTCATTACCCAAAAGGTCGGGGCCAGAGACCTCTTGACAGACGGCGTTCAGGGCTTCATATTGGAAGACCCCCCCAAACCCATAGACCTTGCCGCTAAGATTGCCGTGCTTCTGGACCCGGGACGACGAACGAAGATGGGAGAAAAGGCCCGTGCCACGGCCCTTGAACACACCTGGGACCGGGTGGCGGATGAAATGGAAGAGATCTATCTGATGCAAAGAGGGCTTGACTTTAGTTGCGAAGATTGACTATTGACTATCTCTAATAGGACACGCTGCTCAACTCTGGGTACTCCAAACTCCAGGCACTTTGGTCACGTTAGTTTATTTTAGCCACTTTAGCTCACTTTAAGGAGACACTGTTAATGAACCGATATCTCCCCCTGATCCTTTTAGGGGTACTGCTTAATGCCTTTGCACAGATTGCACTCAAACAGGGGATGCGGACCATCGGTCATTTTGCCTTTTCCCTGGAGAATGTCCTCCCCATTGGCACGCGGGTGATGCTGAATCCCTACGTCATTGCCGGGCTCCTCTGTTACGTCGTGAGCGTTATTGTCTGGCTTCTGGCCCTCTCCCGGGTTGAGGTGAGTTATGCCTATCCCCTCCTGAGCGTGGGTTACATCGTCGCCGCCTTTGCCGGGCAGATCCTTTTCCAGGAGGCCCTGACGCCGGTCCGCTGGGCCGGGATCGCGGTGATTTGCCTCGGGGTCTTTCTCGTTACTCGGAGTGCCTCATGAGATCGGAATTTCTTCCTTTTTCAAGACCATCCATTGCGGAATCGGACATCGCTGCCGTAGGAGAGGTCCTCCGTTCTGGATGGATCACCACAGGGCCCCGGACAGTGGCCTTTGAAGACGCATTCCGCGATTACGTCGGATGTTCAAGGGCCATTGCCCTTTGCTCGGCCACAGCCGGCATGCATCTGGTGCTGAAGGCCCTCGGGATCGGTCCAGGAGATGAGGTGATTACCCCCTCCATGACCTGGGTCTCCACCATTAACCTGATCGTCCTGGCGGGGGCTAAACCGGTATTTGTGGATATCGACAGGGATACGTTGACCGTTTTACCCGATGCGGTAGAGAATGCAGTGACCTCGAAGACCCGGCTGATCGTACCGGTCCATTTTGCGGGGACGGCGGCCGACATGAGGGCGCTGAAGCGAATCGCCTTACAGAATGATGTCCCGCTCGTGGAAGATGCGGCCCACGCCCTGGGAACCCATTATTCAGGCGGGCATGTGGGAAAAGAAGGGACCTCGATCTTCTCCTTTCATCCCATCAAGAACATCACCACTGGGGAAGGCGGGATGTTCTGCACGGATGACGATCGCCTGGCGGACCGCGTCAACCGGCTCAAATTTCACGGGCTGGGGGTGGATGCCTATGATCGTGAGACTCAGGGCCGGGCCCCCCAGGCCGAGGTGTGGGAGCCGGGGTATAAATACAATATGACAGATATGGCCGCTGTACTGGGTCTCGGACAGTTGAACCGCGTCGATGAATTCAACAGAAAGCGGGAAGCCATCGCCATGACCTACCGGCAACGCCTCTCCGAGGTGGATGAGATCCTCCCCCTTGAGATCCCGTGCGACACCACGCGACACGCCTGGCACCTTTTTATTGTACGCCTGGTCACTGACAAGGCAGGCATCAGCCGGGATGATTTCATGGCAGCGCTGAAACAGAGAAATATCGGAACCGGTTTTCATTTCCGAGCCGTGCATCTCCAGAAATTCTACCGGGAATCCATGGGGATGCGCCGGGGCATGCTCCCCAACACGGAATGGAACTCGGACCGGATATGCTCCCTTCCCCTCTTTCCGGACATGACCACTGAGGACGTAGAAGACGTGGTGGAGGCCATCAAGGACGTGTTGAGCAGCAGATGAAAGCGATGCAATCACCCATCGACAATCGACAGTCGACAGTCTCCGTTGTCATTCCCGTATTCAACGAGGAAAAAAACCTCAAAGAACTTTTGGACAGGTGTCTCAAAACGTGCATGGAGATGCGAAGGGATTTTGAGATCATTTTAGTGGATGACGGGAGTTCAGATGGATCCCGAAACATGATCAAGGAGGGGGCGGCCCAATACCCCGGTCAGATTATCGGGCTCCTCCTCAACCGGAATTACGGACAGCATTCGGCCATTATGGCCGGATTTGAACAAACAAGAGGCGACATCGTGGTCACCCTGGATGCCGACCTTCAGAACCCGCCCGAGGAAATTGCCAGGGTGGTTGCAAAGGCCGATGAAGGGTTCGATGTAGTGGGCACGGTCCGAATGAGCCGGCGCGACACTTTTTTCAGGAGGGCGGCCTCTCATATGGTCAACAGGGTGGTGCGAATGTCCACCGGCGTGGATATGCACGACTATGGCTGCATGCTCAGGGCCTATCATCGCCGCATCGTCGAGGCTATGCTCCAGTGCCATGAACGGAGCACCTTTATCCCCGTCCTGGCCAATAGCTTTGCCGCCCGTACGGCCGAGATCGATGTTCACCACGCCAAGAGGTCTGCGGGCGACTCCAAGTATGGGCTGTGGAAACTCATCAATCTCCAATTTGACCTGTTGACCAGCATGACGACGTTTCCCCTCCGTCTGTTAAATGTGCTGGGGGCGCTCATATCGGCCCTCGGGGTAGGCTTCGGCACTTTCCTGTTTGTTATGAGATTGATTTACGGACCTGACTGGGCCGCTGCCGGGGTTTTCACCCTCTTTGCCATTCTCTTTATCTTCATCGGTGCACAGTTCCTCGCCATGGGACTGCTCGGAGAATATATCGGCCGAATATACAGCGATGTAAGGGCCCGTCCCAGGTATTTTGTCGAGGAGATTGTCGGAACAAGCAACCCTAAGGAGTAGGATATCCATATGAAAACAGTGGTCCTGGCCTATCACACGATTGGTTGTAGAGGGATTGAAGCCCTCCTGCGAAACGGCTTTGAAATCATATCGGTCTTCACGCACAAGGATGCCCCGGGCGAAACCATCTGGTTTGAATCGGTCGCCCAACTGGCTGCATCCCGAAATATACCGGTGTACGCCCCCGAAGACATCAACCATCCTCTGTGGGTCAAGAAAATTCAGGAGATGGAACCCGATATCCTCTTCTCCTTTTACTACCGTGACCTGGTGCAGCCACCCATCCTGAACATTCCGAACCGGGGGTGCCTGAATCTCCACGGATCCCTCCTTCCGAAATACCGCGGACGGGTCCCGATTAACTGGGTCCTCGTCAACGGCGAAAAGGAAACCGGGGTGACCCTCCATTACATGACGCCTCGTCCGGACGACGGTGATATCGTCGTCCAGAAATCGATCCCCATATCCCGTAATGACACGGCACTGTCCCTTCACAAAAAGGCGGCAACTGCCGCTTCAGAGATGCTCGATGAGATCCTTCCTCGAATACTGGACGGCACGGCCCCGCGATCCCCCCAGGACCACGCCGTCGCAACCTACTTCGGCGCCAGATCTCCGCGGGACGGCGAGATCGACTGGACCTGGTCTGCAACCCGGGTCCGAAACCTCGTTCGGTCTGTGTCTCTCCCCTACCCCGGTGCCTTCAGCCATGTGGGCGATCGAAAATGTCTCTTCTGGACGGTTTCTGAAATTGAGGAGGGTGGCGAGGGGCCGAGGCCTGGAACGGTCGTGTCAATCGATCCCCTGGTGATTGCCTGCGGAAAGGGTGCTGTATGTGTCGATTTCGGCCAGACAGAGGGGGGCGTTTACATGAGCGGGACCCAATTGGCCGCAGAACTGGGTCTCGTGGAGGGGATGTCTTTTGGAGAGCATGCGGCCAGCCGGGCCGAGGCCATGAGAAAAAAAAGCGTCCTCATCCTGGGCGTGGACGGGTTCATCGGGAATGCATTGAGCGAACGGCTGCTGGAGAGCAACAGGTATGAGGTGCATGGAATGGACCTGCGGTCCAACTATATTCAGCGGCTCCTGAAGAATCCCCAGTTCCACTTCGACGAAGGCGATATCTCCATCCATCGGGAGTGGATCGAGTACCATATCCGCAAATGCGACATCGTCATCCCCCTGGTGGCCATCGCCACCCCCATCGAATATACGCGAAACCCGCTAAGGGTATTTGAACTCGATTTTGAAGAGAATCTCAGGGTGGTGAGATATTGCGTCAAGTATGGCAAACGGATCATTTTTCCATCCACCTCAGAGGTTTACGGGATGTGCGATGATGAGGATTTTGATGAGGATCATTCCAGACTGATCCTGGGCCCCATTCGAATGCAGCGATGGATCTATTCCTGCTGCAAGCAGTTGCTGGACCGGGTCATCTGGGCATACGGGGCACAGAAGGGCCTTCAGTTTACGCTGTTTCGGCCTTTCAACTGGATCGGCCCCCGATTGGACAGCCTCATGTCGGCCCGCATCGGGAGTTCGCGCGCCATTACCCAGTTAATCCTAAATCTGGTGGAGGGCTCTCCGATTCAGTTGATTGATTCCGGGAACCAGAAACGATGCTTTACAGATGTCTCCGACGGCGTGGAGTGCCTGTACAGAATCATCGAAAACAGGGGCGGCGTCTGTGACGGCAGGATCATCAATATCGGAAATCCCGACAACGAGGCCAGTATTCGAGAACTGGCCGAGCTCCTGGTCCGTAAATTCAGGGAGCATCCGCTCCATTCCAGTTTCCCGCCCTTTGCCGGATACAGGGAGGTGGAGAGCAGGGCCTATTACGGCCAGGGTTACCAGGATATGGCCCACCGTAAACCGAGTATCCGCAATGCGATGCGTCTTCTAAACTGGAAACCTGGGGTTGAACTTGAGAAATCGGTTGAAGACACCCTCGACTTTTTCCTGAGGGAGGCCATTCGATGCGGCGAGTTTGAGATACTGACCGGCGAATCCCTGGTGTGCGGCGACGCGGCGATCCCCCGGGAGCAGGATTCATGAAGATCGGTCTGAGGATCGATGTGGATACCCTCAGGGGAACAAAGTATGGGGTCCCCAACCTTTGCAGGCTGCTGGCGGAACATGGAACCCGAGGCTCCTTTTTCTTTTCCGTCGGTCCGGACAACATGGGCCGGAATCTCTGGCGGCTGATCCGTCCTGGATTTTTCCTGAAGATGGTTCGAACAAGAGCGGCCAGTCTTTACGGGTGGGACATCCTTATTCGAGGGACCTTTTGGCCGGGCCCTGTCATCGGCCATCGTCTCGCCTCTGTCATCCGTTCTGTTTCCGAAAAAGCTCATGAGGTCGGGCTGCATGCATGGGATCACCATCAATGGCAGACAAAAATCGACCGAATGACAGGCGAGGCCATACACCGCTCCATCGACCTGGGGGTGACACGTCTGAAAGAGGTGATCGGACACGCCCCTGTCGGTTCTGCGGCCCCCGCGTGGAAGTGCAACGACCTTGTTCTTCTGAACAAAGAGAAATTTCCCTTCACCTATAACAGCGATTGCCGCGGGTATGAGATCTTCTATCCCGTGGTTCGGGGCAAGGCGATCCCTCAACCCCAGATCCCGGCAACCCTTCCCACCTATGACGAGGTCATCTGCCGCAACGGCATATCGGAGAAGACGTATAACGAGTTCCTGATCTCACTGTTAAAGCCCGAAAGGCTCAATGTCCTGACCATTCATGCGGAGGCCGAGGGAATAGTCTGCCTTGAACTGTTTGGCCGGTTTCTTCAAACGGTACGCTTGATGGGAGGGAGACTGGTCCCTCTTGGAGAATTATTGATGGACGCCCGCGATATTCAACCGGGGGTGATGGTTCCACGGGAGATACCCGGCCGAGAGGGATGGGTTTCCTGTCAGGAAGAGGTCCCATAGGAAGCCCATTCCAAAGTTAAACCCCTGGACCCTTATCCAAACCTTCGCGTTTCTGCGGCTCTGTGTGGGATGGGTTTGATTCCGGCGTGTCCAGCTTAGGGATGCCCTACCGATTCACGTTTATCAGGAGATAGACCCCGAAAAAAAGAAAAAGGCTGTTTGCCAGCCACGCTGAAAGAACAGGCGGCAGTATCCCCGCAAATCCGAGGGTGCGGGAAAGCCCTAAAACAAGGAGGTATACGAAGCAGAGCGAGATGCCGATGGAAACGGCCACGGGCGTACCCATTTCCTTCTTCCACAGGGCGACCGGGATTCCGATCAACGCCATGATCAGGATCACAAAGGGGAAGGCGATCTTGATATGAAGGTCAACGAAATAGCGGGTGGCATCATACCCCTCTGCCCTGAGCCTTTCGGCAAATCGCTTCAACTGATGATAGCCCATCTCTTCGGGTTCGATTTCCTCCCTTATAAAGTCCTTGGGCCTCTCGGGGATTTTCAGCTCAAATTGTTTAAAGCGGCTCAAATCGTAAGTCCCGTCTGTGTCTCGATTTTGAATGATGCCGTCCTTCAGTTCCCATACCCCATCCTTCCAGATCCCTGACCGTGCATCGACCCTTCGAATCAGGTGAAAGGAGGCGTCAAAAAAGTAAAAGGCAGGTTCGATCATGGTCTGCTTCTGGTTGTCAAACTGTCTCATCCAGTAGATGACGTTGTCTCCCTTGTACCAGACCGAACGCTGCCCTTTGAAGTGGCCGGCCTTTTCCTTCTTGACATCCACGCGCCATATCCGGTTCGCCTGGGAGCTGGTATAGGGGACAACCGTCTCCGAAAGGAGGAACATCGCGATCGAAAGAAACAGGGCCGTGAAAAAAACCGGCTGAGCGATCTTCCAGACATTCGTCCCGCATGCCCTCAAGACCATAATCTCATTGTTTCGCTTCATCAGGCTGAAGGCAATAATGATTGTGGTGAGGGTGGCCACAGGGAGCATCTGAACGGTAATGGCAGGTATCTTATACAGAAAATAGGAGATCACCAGGCCCCTGGGCGCCTGTGCCTTTATGAAGTCGTCGATCCCGCCGGTAAAATCAATCATGAGATAAATGGCGATAAAGACCACCTGACAGATGATGAAGAGTTTGAAAAACTCTCGAACAAGATATCGCGTCAGCACAGGCATATTTCGTAAATCCCCGTCATCTCCCCATCACCCGTCCCTCTTCGGGTCCAGAGGCCGCGGCCGCAGCAAGAGCGGGGGCGGCGTCACTGCATCGTCCGGCCACGGAATCAGACCTGCAAGGCGAAAAAAGGCCTCGTTCCCTACCATCAGGTTGGTGCTGTTGGCTGCCACAGGTCGGAACAGGCCCCACTCACGGACCGCAGGCCAGTCGCCCGGCCGCAGGTTGAGGAGGAGAGGACCCTCCCGGCCGAGTCGCATGAGGCTCTCTTCTCCCTTTAGAAAAAATTCACGGTGATCCCCCAAGTTGCTTCCGAATTCCAGTTCGCCGATATTATCCACCAGAATGGTGCGACGCCGAGTGTAGAAGCTCAATCCCTGGTCAAAGGTCCGCCATTCGGCGACCCGTATCTCCCTGGGGAGAGGAAGGGGCATTCCCTTCATGAGCCCACCTACCTTTCGATAGTCGGCCCCTACGGGGACAGTCATGACCATGGCAGGGATGAGAAGGACCAGAACCAGGCCTGCGGCGGCCGGAATCAGCCGGCGTTTGAAGGCGGCAATGCCCAAAAGGACGCTTCCCAGCAAGAGGGCGAGCTGGGCGAGGCTGACGGGCCATTCCAGATCTTCTGCAGGAAGCATTTCCTGGGCCCGGGCATAATAGGAGACCACGGGAACGGCTGCGAGAAGGAAGGCTGCCGTGATCCCGGCGCACCATCGGGATGAGTTCCTCTCCAGGCCCCCGTTCACCAGGTAGACGGCCACCAGTAGAGCCATTGCCGGGTATGCGGGAAGGATATAGGGAACGAGCTTGCTCTGGCTCAGGCTGAAAAGACCTACGACCACACCGGCCCAGATGAGGAGGAAAAGGACCCCGTCAGACTGTCGGGAATCTTCAGTACGATGGGCAGATTCAAAAGCATCTCCCCCTTCCCCCGTTTCCCGCGATCGGACCCAGGGCAGATGCATTCCTTTCACAGCCCGCCTGAGAGCAGCCAGGGCGGCCGGGAAAAAGACAGCAGTCCAGAACAGCATACCGAAGGGGAAAATCACGAAAAAATACCAGATCGGCCTGGCGTGTTCTTCGCTCACGAGACGGCCGAAATGTTGAACGACAAAATAAAAATGAAAAAACTCAGGATTGCGGACTCCAGCGGCTACGTGCCAGGGGAGGACGATGACGGCAAAGATCAAGAGACCGCGAATCCAGCACATGGAAACCAGGGAACGCCAGTCCTGCCTCACGGCGATCCAGACAAGGATGATCCCCCCTGTCAAGGCAATGGCCGCTACCCCCTTGGTCATGACGGCAAGCCCCATACCCACCCACGCCGCCATGTACCATCGGCCTTTTGCCGGGCCTGCCGGTGACGCGCATCCTCTCCACCATGCCATCCAGGTCGCGGTAAGAAGGAGGCTGAAAAGGCCGTCGATGATCGGAAGGCGGGCCAGTATCAGGGGGATGACGCTGGTGAGATAGATCCATCCCGCCAGGGTCCCGACTCGCATACCGAATAAACGATTACCGAATGTCACGATCAAGATGACCGTCAGAAAGCCCGCCAGAGACGGGACTGTGCGCACGGCCCATTCGTGCTGGCCGAAGATGGCCATGGCCCCGGCCGTACACCAATAGAAGAGGGGGGGTTTCTCAAAGTACTTCACATAGTTCAGTCGAGGCGTGACAAAATCGCCGCTCTCCAGCATCTCGCGCGGGATCTCCGCGTAACGGCCTTCATCGGGGTCCAGAAGCGGGTAGCCGTTCAGGCCGACGAAATAGATGCAGGCGGCCAGGCCTATCACCAGAAGCGTGAGAGGAGTGATTGTACGCCCTTGCCCCGAGCGAGGCCTATCTGCCGACATGGTGAATCATCTCCTTCGACGTGTATTCGGCCACATCTGCCAGACCGTCAAGGGGCATAAAGGAGAGGGCGTTTGCAGAAAAGAGGAGGGTCACAGCAGCGGGAAACTCCTCATCAGAGAGATAACATATGACTGAGAGCGCAATTTTGGGAAGAGGGTAGAGGATCAGGGCAAAGTCGCCCCCGACTCCGTCCGTTCCGTCAAATGCCTTTTTGATGGCGCCGGGCTTCGCTTTGATCTGCGGGACATAGGGAATGAGCACCTGTTCGCTGTTGGCGCTGAAAGCGCCGTGATAGGGCATGCTTCCCGGAAAATCCTTGAAGGCCTTAAAGGGTTCTAACTGGATTTGCTCCGGGGAGGCGTGTCGCACATACAGGGAAACGAGGAGGCCTTTGGGATCGAGGCTCAAGTTCCCGGACAGGGTGATCTTTTCAGGATCGACGCAACAAGGCTTCCCAAATGCACGGAAGGTAATGGCCCTTCCCTCGCCTTTGGCCCCGGTCGATCTCTCCAGCTCGGAAAGCGGACGCGAAAAGGTCTTTGAAAGGTTGTCGCTGATAATTTTTTCGTAACCGGCAGACATGAAAAGCGCCTCCTCGGCATGTCCTCCTTGATCCCCCTACCAGATGCCTCGAACGGCATCATAGATCAATTTCTGGTATTCCAAGACGACCTCACCCCTAAACCGATCCTCTTTCCACCAGGCATCGGCCTGGAAACCGGAATAGATCGAAGGGGAGACCATGACTTCCATCTCTTTTTCGTCCAAGACATTCCTGAAGATCCGATACGTTCGCCTAGCCCTATAGGGCGGCGTAACAATGATCATGGATCCGATCTCTTTTCCTTGCACCCACTCCAGCAGTTCTTCGGCCTCTTCCCAAATGCCGTCCACGACACGGTTGCTCAACACACATGCGGATTTCGGGACATTCAGGCCTTCGAGCGTTTCCATGAACAGATCGCTCGCCTCAGGATACCGCCCTCCCTGTTCCCTCAGGGCATCCAAACCCGGAGGAGGGATTTCCTGAGGGATGAAGATTCGAGGGGCCACTCCCCTTCGATACAGGTCGGCCGCGGTCAGGATCTGTTCCAGCGGGGAACCCGGCGTACAGACAATCAGATCGGCCTTTTTGAGAGAATGATCGAGAACCAAATAATTTCCCAGGGCGGTCAGGATGGGAACATGGTAATAGGAGATGACCGCATAACCGATAATCAGGAGAAATAGAACCCATTTCAAGATACCCGACCCTTTCCATCGAAGCCCCTTGGGTTCTATGGGACTCCTTTCCGCAGATGCCAAATACCTCCCATTCGCTGGATCGACTTCCTGTGGGTGTCCCCCGGCCGCGTCGGGACCGATCCATTCCGAAAGGATATTGGCCTTCTCATCGGCACTCTTGTCTTTTTTTGTCCTTGACAACGACACCGTCATACTGCACCTCTTTGTATGGGAGACCGCAAACGATGGTATGTACTTATACCAGATCCTCCCCGTTCCTCCAATTAAATACTGAGGTGACACGCCGTTCTCATTTTCCCCTTCGGCCAGATTGATCGGGGTACATCGAGGCTGAAAGGCACTGAAAGCGCCTGAGTGAAATAGTGCAAACGGACGGTGAACCTGCTCCTTTCAGGTTGAGAATTGTAGGCGGGACTGGTTAGGACTTGACCTGAATGTGGTTTGTTTTCTATAAGATCCTGAAACAACCGCTAACACGTGGCCCACTCGGGCCAGCGAGCGCATACTGAAACACGCCGTTTGCCGGAAAGGATTGGAAATCATGAACATATTGATTGTTGGCAGCGGGGGCCGGGAGCATGCCCTTGCCTGGAAGGCAGCCTGCTCACGCCAGGCTCAAAAGGTATTTGTGGCCCCGGGCAATGCCGGGACAGCGCAGGAACCCGGTGTGGAAAATGTCGACATTGCCTCTGATGACATCAAAGCCCTGGCAACCTTCGTCCGGCAGGAAAGGATAGGGCTTACCATTGTAGGGCCAGAGGCGCCCCTGGTGGCAGGGATTACGGATACCTTTCACCAGGCGGGGTTGGCATGCTTCGGACCTACGAAGGATGCGGCGCGGCTGGAGGGATCGAAGGCCTTTTGCAAGGATTTTCTGGCCCGTCACCATATTCCTACCGGGGACTATCACACCTTCACCGAATTGGAGCCGGCCATCGCCTACATTCGCAGAATGGGCGCTCCGGTTGTGGTCAAGGCCGATGGTCTTGCGGCAGGCAAAGGCGTCATCATTGCGGAATCGCAGACGGAGGCCATCGCGGCTGTTGAAGGCATGCTGTCTGGAAAGGAGTTTGGCGAGGCAGGCAAAAAGGTGATTATTGAAGAGCGCCTGGAAGGGGAAGAGGCCAGCTTCATTGCCGTGGTGGATGGGGAGCATATCCTCCCCCTGGCCACGTCACAGGATCACAAGGCCCGCGATAACGGGGATGCAGGCCCCAACACGGGGGGCATGGGCGCCTATTCACCCGCCCCTGTGGTTACGCCCGAGGTTAAGCATCGAATCATGAAAGAGGTCATCGAACCCACGGTCAGGGGAATGGCGGCCGAAGGCTGTCCCTACACCGGGTTTTTGTATGCAGGCCTGATGATTTCGAAAGATGGGACCCCTCGAGTCCTGGAATATAATTGTCGGTTCGGAGATCCTGAAACCCAGCCGATCATCCTGAGACTCAAGTCTGATCTGATCGACATCTGTTTGGCCGCCCAGGATCGCCGGCTGGATCAGGTGACAGCCGAATGGGACGAGCGCGTTTCATTGGGGGTCGTCATGGCCGCCGGCGGATATCCGATCCATTACCGGAAAGGCGACAGGATTGAGGGCCTCCCCAGGCACGAGGAGGAGGGGATAAAGATATTTCACGCCGGGACTCGAATTGAAAACGGTCACGTGGTCACCAACGGCGGCAGGGTCCTCTGCGTCACCGCCCTGGGGACCACGGTCATCGAGGCCCAGTCCAGGGCATACGAACAGGTCCAGGGGATACACTGGGATGGGGTCTATTACCGGACTGACATCGGTTACCGAGCGGTTGCAAGGGAGCGAAATACAGAGCACGAATTATGAAACCATGACCGAGGCATAACGAATCAAACGGATCAACCCTAACAGTCTCAAGAGGTTGCAGTTGATGGTTTCAAATTTTGGTGTTTGTATTTGTTTCGGATTTCGATATTCGATATTTGGGTTTTGCCTGAAGCCCGCCAAGGCGTGATTCAGACACTGCTACCCGCACTTGGTAAACCCACAGAAGTGACAGGTCATGCATCCCTCTTCGAAACTGATGGTCTGCCCGCATTCCGGGCAGGTTTCTCCAAGGAGGCTGTTTTTATGGTTGCCGAGGCGTTTCACCGGCTGGCCCTGCATATATCTCTTTTCAAGGACCCTGCTGATGGCGTCGGGGATGGAGAGGACCAGACCGTCCTTCTGAAATACCGGGTGCTCGCCCCCAATCCCTTTCAACTGATCTACGATTTTTTCTACCTGGACCCCGGATCTCAGGGCAAGGGAAACCAGCCGGCCGATCGCCTCGGTCTTTGCGGTGGTGGACCTCCCTGATTTGCCGATGGTTGCAAAGACCTCAAAGGGCCGGCCTTCATACTCGGTTACCGTCACATAGAGGGCGCCCATGCCGGTCATCATTTTGGTGGTGAACCCTTCCAGGGTCTCCGGCCGCTCTTTCACGGCGGTCATGAAGCCGCTTACAGGGGCCTTTTTATCGTGGTCGGCAAATGAGAGGACTTGGTTCTCCTTGCTTCCGTCTCTGTAGATGGTCACCCCCTTGCACTGCAGTTGATAGGCCAGATCGTAGACCTTTTTGACATCCTCCGCGGTTGCGTCATGAGGAAGATTGACCGTCTTTGAAACAGCGTTGTCCGTGTATTTCTGAAACGCCGCCTGCATGCGGATATGCCATTCGGGGATAATGTCGTGCGCTGTCACAAAGACCGCCCTGTCCTCTTCGGGGATCTCTTCCATCCCTCGAATACTCCCTTTTTTGGCAATGGCATCCATCAGTTCAGCGCTGTAAAAGCCCTTTTGTCTGGCGATGTTTTCAAAGTGCGGGTTCACCTCCAGCAGTTTGTCGTTGTCCATTACCGTACGGACAAAACTGAGGGCGAACAGCGGCTCGATGCCGCTGGAACATCCGGCGATGATGCTAAGGGTACCGGTGGGGGCGATGGTGGTTGTGGTGGCGTTTCGGTAGGCGCACCCTTCACGGTCCCTGAAGGCGCTCTTGTCGAAATTGCCGAAGACCCCTCTTTCCTGGGCCAGCTCTCTGGAGGCCGAATGGGACTCCTCTTGTACGAAACGCATGACCTCCTCGGCCGCCTCGAGTGCCTCTTCAGAATCATAGGGGATGCGCAACTGGTACAGCATATCGGCAAAACCCATCACCCCGAGACCGATCTTGCGATTTCCCTTGACCATGGCGTCGATCTCAGGGAGTGGATAATGCGACATGTCGATGGTGTTATCCAGGAACCGCACACTCCACCACACCACCTCCTTGAGACCGTCATAATCAACGACAGGGCCATCCTCTGTCGAGATGACGAACTTGGCCAAATTGATGGATCCCAGGTTGCATGCCTCTAAGGGAAGGAGCGGCTGCTCCCCGCACGGATTCGTGCTCTCAATCTCTCCCAACCCCGGGGTGGGGTTGTCTCTGTTGATCCTGTCCAAGAAAATGATGCCCGGGTCTCCGTTCTCCCAAGCCTGTTTCACCATGGCCAGATAGACCTCAGCGGCATCCAGAGACCCCGCTTTTCGATCGTCTCTGGGATCTTTCAGGTCATAAGTCGCACCTTTCCTGACGCTCTCCATAAAGCTGTCGGTAACAGCGACCGAAATGTTGAAGTTGTTGAGTTCGCGATTGTTTTTCTTGCAGTGAATAAATTCCATAATATCGGGATGATCCACCCTCAGGATCGCCATATTGGCCCCCCGGCGGGTCCCCCCCTGCTTGACCTGTTCAGTGGCGGTATTAAAGATCCTCATGAATGACACAGGACCCGAAGCGACACCGCCCGTGGTGCCGACCCTGGCCCTTTTCGGCCGCAGGCGCGAGAAGGAGAAACCGGTCCCGCCGCCTGATTTATGGATCAGCGCGGCATTCTTGAGGGCATCGAAAATCCCTTCCATGCTGTCATGGACCGGAAGGACAAAGCATGCAGCCAACTGGCCGATTCTGCGCCCGGCGTTCATCAAGGTCGGGGAATTGGGGAGGAATTTAAATTCCGTCATCATCCTGTAGAAGATCTCCTCCATCTCCTTCACCCGGGCCTCTCCTCCATACGCCCTCTCGGCCTTGGCGATGTGCCCGGCCACCCTGGCAAACATCTCCTCGGGTGTCTCAATCACACGCCCCTCGGCGTCTTTCCTGAGATACCTCCGCTCCAGGACACGGCCGGCATTGCCCGAAAGCTCAAGGCCCCTTCTTACGAAAATAGACCTGTCCAAACGGATCGGCATCGTCTTTGAGAGGCCGCATTCCAGGAGTTTTGCCTCGATCATATTCTCTATAATCGGCATGGTGATTGTCTGGAGTTCCAGCTTTGCGATTTCCTCGCGGAGAAACCGGCTGATGTCCATCGCCTGGTCTGCATTGATAGGGTTCGTCCGGACCAGAAGATCCGAAAAACGGTTGTCATCCCACCTGTATGCGCGAAGGTCAAACGCCTCCTCCCCTGTAACCAAGACCTTTCTTTGCTGTCCCATGGACATCCTCCTGATCGAATTCAGATCACGGCTCGGCGTGACTGAAATTGGAAGTTGCAAACAGAATCCAAAACGTTGAGCTGGAAAAATCCGTTCCGAACGCGGCCCGCCCCGCAGCCTTGCCCTTGCCTACCCTGTGGTACTGACTTATATTATTTGTAATTGTTTAGTCTTATGATAGAAGCGATGACAACGGACCTTTTTCTAACGTGTTACGATTATTTTAATGCGGGCTAAGCCCGCAACCCAACGGCTGGCCAGGTTTTGGGATAAGGTGTTTCGTTTTCTCCTTTGCTGACAACTGAACACTAAACCCTCTCCTGACAAACGGAATTTCTTGTTTTTTGTGACAGAAAACCACAGAATGATACACTCCCATAACGTATTCGAATGGTTCGATGTTCAATGGATTGGAGACCCCCCTGGTTGCCGCACTGAATCCTTGCAACCGGAAGTCAGGCCAACGGGCCAGGGGAATCGCTCACGTAACGCCTAAGTGTAGGGTTTTATACAATACACAACATATAGTGTGTCAAGGAAAAAATGATACAATATCTAAGCAAAAATTGCCAGGAGGCTAATCATTTGAAACTTTTGAACAAAAAAAACAAGGCACGGCTGAGCGGCTGGAATGGCATCATTGTGGCAACATTCTGGGCTACCATTATCCTTCTGTTCGCGGCACACCTCCATGCTGCCACTGTGACGAACGGGGCGGAAAGATACACATTGGATAACGGTTTCACCGTCATTTTGAAACAGGACCGAAGCGCACCGGTTGCATCCATGCAGATCTGGGTCAAAACCGGTAGCGCCAATGAAACCGAGGAAGAGGCAGGGATTACACATCTCATCGAGCATATGATCTTCAAAGGCACGCCATCCAAATCGACCGGAGAAATCGCCGGAGCCATCGAGGCCGCGGGCGGCCATATCAATGCCTACACCTCCTTTGATCGGACCGTGTATTATGTGGAAATCCCCAGCGCCAGGTTTGATACGGGTCTGGATGTCCTTTTGGACGCGTTGCAACACTCCCTATTCGATGCCCAGGAGCTGGAAAGGGAAAAAGAGGTGGTTCTTGAGGAATACCGGCGTTCCCTCGATATCCCTGAAACGCAGTTAGGATGGGCAATGATGGCCCTCTCTTACCATGAGCACCCCTACCGAAGGCCCATCATCGGATATGAAAAAACGATCCGTTCCTTTGACCGCAAGGCTATCCTCGCTTACATGAACAAATGGTACACGCCCCGGAATATGGTCCTGTCAGCGGTCGGGGACTTTGACACGAAAACGGCGCTCAAGACCATCGAGGCGCTGCTCAAGGATTTCCCTGAAAGGGACGGAAGTTCTCCTTCCAGGCCCAAAGAACCCCCTCAGACCGAATTGAGAAAACTCATCAAGGAGGCCAGGGTCCAGCAGGTCTATCTCAATCTGGCGTGGCACATCCCGCAGATGACCCACGATGATATGTACCCCCTCAACATACTTGAGATTATACTGGGGCACGGGAAGAGTTCGAGGCTCTATACACGGCTCAAAATGGATGCCAATCTGGTCTACGACGTCAGTGCGGGGGCCTACGCCCTTGAAGACCCGGGCCTCCTCTCAGTGGATGTTGATCTCGGCCCTGACAAGCTGGATGCGGCCCTCAAGGCGATTGGGGAGGAGATCTCCCGGCTCTCCGTCGAGGAGATATCCGATGCCGAGCTGAACCGGGCCAGGACCATTTCCGAGGCCGATTTCGTCTTTGACATGGAGGACATGGCAGGGCAGGCACGTACCCTGGCTTTTTTTCAGATCATGACCGGAGACATGTATCATGCGGATCACTACCTGGACCATATTAAGAAGACGACCCGCTCGGACGTTCTCCGTGTCGCTGGCAAATATCTCACACCGGAGAATCTCTCTATAGGGATCATGGCCCCCGAGGGCGCCCAGATTGCCCTGGAAAACAAGGCCGTAGCGGCCCTGTTTACACGACCTGAGCCGGAGTCGCCACCCAAAACAGGCAGCGAAACTGAAAAGGAACCCGAGGCGGCCATGGTAGTTCTTCCCAACGGCATGCGGCTGATTGTAAAAGGAAATTCCCGCATTCCGGAGGTTTCCATGACCGCTGCCTTCCTGGGTGGAACGAGGCTCGAACCGTCCGGAAAATGGGGTATTTCCGGTTTTGTGGCCGAAATGCTGACCCGGGGGACCCAAAAAAGGACCGCGGCAGAGATCGCCGCCACCGTCGAATCGTGGGCAGGAAGTCTGGACGGATTCTCCGGAAGGAATACTCTCGGTGTTTCGGGGAAATTTTTGAGCAAAGATTTGTACGCGGGCCTGGAACTGTTGACCGACGTACTGCTCAATCCTGACTTTCCCCCATCGGAGATAGCGAAGGTCAGAGAAGACCTCCTTGCCGGCATCAAGGCCAAAAAGGACCGGCCTACCAGTGAACTGTTCGACCTGTTTTACAAAACCCTGTATTCAAACAATCCCTACGGTCACCCCCAGACAGGGACCTTGGAGACCGTTCAGTCCATCACCCGGTCAGACCTTCAGACATGGTATCGATCCATTGCCATCCCCTCCAACCTGGTCCTGACCCTGGTGGGAGACCTGAACAGCGACCAGGTGATCCCGTACGTAAAGACGCTCTTTGCGACCTTCTCTCCAACGGAGGTAAAGCTGCCCGACATTGCGCCGGAACCTCCCCTCAAAGAGGCCCGCGTGGCCCATCTCAAGCGGCCGGGGGCCCAGACCCATCTGGTGGTAGGATATCTAGGAGCAGGTATCGGGAGCAAGTTCGATGCCCCCATGTCGCTTGTCAAGACAGCCCTTGCCGGTCAGGGAGGAAGGTTGTTCTCGGAACTGAGAGACAGGCAAAGCCTCGCATATGCCGTCACTGCCTTCAGAAGCCCGGGACTTGGAGCAGGGGCCTTTGGCGCCTACATGGCGTGTGATCCCACGAAGGCGGGGGCAGCGACAAAAGGGATTTTTGAGGAGTTAGACCGTATAAGAGAGGAAGGATTGACAGAGAAGGAACTGGCATCAGCCAAAAGCTATGTCTTGGGGAATCTCCAGATAGGGCTTCAAACCAACGCCAGCCAAGCCATGCAGATGACCCTGGATGAACTCTACGGCCTCGGCTACACTCATCTACCTGCCTACATTCGAGAAATAGAGAGAGTCACATTAGAGGACGTTCGGCTTGCCGCACAGGAGATCATTCTTCCGAACCGATATGTACTGGTCACTGTAGGCCCCGATGATGGTCCACCTCCGGTCAACATGGCAGAAGAGGGCCCAAAAGATTCCGGTTCAGGGCGGTAAGGTCACAATTCCCCCTCGCTGCACGTGGTGTCGAACCCCCCGCGCGTATTATAGAGGGTGGTCACCTTCAGGCGGCTTGTCAAAAGCTTCTCCTTCAAGTCGGCATAGATCCGTTTGGTCACCCCTTCTTGAAAGAGGCCCACATTGCGAAAGCTAACCACATAATATTTAAGGGATTTGAGCTCGATGCATCTGCCCCCTTCAGGGTAGTATTCGATAATCAGGCGGCCCACATCCGGAAGTCCGCTGAACGGGCAGGAGGCGATCAGCTCCCTTGTCTCCGTCCGGATATACTGATGGGGGCTGTCAAAATCAAAGGTCTCGAGAAAGTCGGTCCGTATATGTTCCGGGCTTTCCCATTCAAAGATTCTCCCGTCCGCCTCTGCCATTGCGCTCCACTCCTTCCAGAACAAACCAGCCACAGTCCACGCTGCTATGACTGTTCATGGTAAATTTGTCCCCCTTGAAAGCGGGACTGATTGAATAACCTGTTGAAAGCAGAATGATGCCTACTCGAAACCTCAGAACCCATTTTTTGAATTCCCTGCAGGTGCGTATCTCGTGCCACCCTTTTGCCGGACATCTCACCAGCGGATCAGCACTTTCCTCCCGTCTCTTAACTCCCCCCTCAACTGCTCCATATGGCGAAGGGCTGCGATCTCCCTTTCCAGATCCGCGGGCTTTATCTGAAGCCGTTCGGCCAGGAGCGGGGGCTCGATGCCGCCGGTCTCTTCCAAGATTTGAAGGATCTTTTTTTGAACCTCATTCAGTTCGGCGCGGCCCGTGTGTTCCTTCAACGACTTGGCGCTGTGGACCGCCCATGGGTCGCAGGTCCGGGCAGGCGACAGGGCATCCATATAACACTCCTCACACAGGATCTTTCCGTAATGTTTTCTTTCCTCTCCAGGTTCGATGGGCGTTTTGCAGTCATCGCATTGCATACTTGCATACTCCTTTGCTGTAAATCAATTTCCCCTGGCCGTCGAGCCAAAGTAGCTGCCCTCTTACCACAGGCGCCAGGGGGTGACATTCAAGAAATGCCGGTAACGTCGTGCACCCCTTTCATGACACTCATACATAAATGATGCCGGCATCTCCATACTGTGTCAAGGGGAATGTGACCATGGGATACCCTGGGTCTGAGGCATGATATGGATATGCGAAGAAATTTTCACGCAGAGAAACTGGAGCGGATGGACGAATTGTTAGCGGCAGGCGGGGGTATAACCGATAGTTCAAGGCCGGTTCGGAAGTCGAGGTCGCCTTTTGGACCAGGGATGAAGAGAAGGGAGGCGCCTTTGAAAGAGAAACGGGTGGAAAGAGTGGCAAAAGGAAGTTGCCAAAAGTTGGCAGGAGATATACTATTTAAATATCAGATGAAGCCTGAGGTTTCGATTCCCATATGGGCTGAGAAGATCATCGCGGCATTATAAACGGACGATCCTTCAGCCAGGAACTCATTTAAAAACAAACCGGCGGTGCTGACCGCCCGGAGGCGAAAAATGGCAAATACGAACGTGTTGTCCCAGCGCTATGCCAGCCCTGACATCAATCGAGTCTTTTCTGAGGAGGGGAGGATAGTAGCGGAACGCGAACTCTGGATTGCGGTGATGAAGGCCCAGAGAAGCCTGGGGATTGCGATTCCGGCCGAGGTCATCGAGGGATATGAGGCGGCCAAAACAGCTATCGATCTGGACTTCATCCAACGCCGGGAAATGGAGACCAAGCACGATGTCAAGGCCAGGATCGAGGCCTTTGTCAAGGCAGCAGGCAAGTCTGAACAGATTCACAAGGGGATGACCAGCCGGGACCTCACCGATAATGTAGAACAGATGCAGTTCAAAAAGGCCTCACAGATCATCCTGGGCCGCTATGTATCGATCCTGAGACATTTGATAGACAGGGCATCGGACTACCAGGATATTGTGCTAACAGCCCGGACCCATCATCAGGCCGCACAGCCTACTCTGCTGGGCAGGCGCTTTTCCATGTGGGCCGAAGAACTCCTGGTCCATCTCCTCAATTTCGAAGCCTTCTTAAACGCCTATCCCCTTCGAGGGATCAAAGGCCCGGTGGGGACCCAGTTCGACATGCTCACCCTCCTTGGGAGCCCCGAAAAGGTCAGGACCCTGGAAAAAATGGTGGCCGAGAGCCTCGGTTTTGAGAAGGTGCTGGAAAGCACCGGCCAGGTCTATCCCCGGTCCCTGGATTATGCCCTTGTGTCGCATCTGGCCTTTATGGGAACGGCTTGTGAGAACTTTGCCAAGGGGATGCGGCTCATGTCCGGGTATGAGCTGGTGACTGAGGGCTTCAAGGAGGGGCAGGTGGGGTCGAGCGCCATGCCCCACAAGATGAATACTCGAAGCTCGGAGCGGATCTGCGGGTTTTCCAATTTGATCAAGATGTATGCGGACGGCGCATCCCGAATCGCCGGGGACCAGTGGGAAGAAGGGGATGTGTCCTGCTCCGTGGTTCGACGGGTCGTGATGCCCGACGCCATCTATGCATCAGACGGCTTATGCGAGACCACTCTCACGGTCCTTAGCAACATGGGGGCCTACCCGGTCGTTATCCAAAAAGAGGTGGAACGGTATCTCCCATTTCTGGCCAGCACCGAGATCCTCATGACAGCGGTCCAGGCAGGGGTGGGGAGAGAGACGGCCCACGAGGTCATCAAGCGACATGCCGTGGCCGAGGCTATGGCCATGCGCCAGGAAGGGACAATCCCCCGGCTATCCCGAAGACTGGCTAATGATGAGATATTCAAGGGAGCAGGCATCAGCGAGGTGCGGCTCGATGCGATCCTGAAAGACACGGGGCATTTTGTGGGAAACGCCCGGGATCAGATCGAGCAGGTTCGATCCAGGGCAGAACCGGTGATTCAGCGCTATTCCGATGCGGCCCGATACGAACCCGGGGACATTCTCTGATTCAGGAGAACTGGCTCATAAGGAGCAGAACCTATGACAGAATTCGTAACGGCCCATGAGGCGACTATCCGGATGGCGTTCTTCGTCGGCATTTTCCTGGCCGTGGCGTTGGTGGAACTGATCGTGCCCCGTCGGGCACTGACCACGTCCAAGACCAGCCGATGGGTGGGGAATATCGGCATTGTGGTCATCAACACCGTTGTGTTAAGGCTTCTGTTCCCTGCAGGGGCGGTGGGAATCTCCCTATGGATCGGGCATCAGGGCTGGGGCATCTTCAATCATGTCCAATGGCCCTTCTGGCTGGAGGTGGCGCTGACCATCGTCATTCTGGACTTCGTCATCTATATGCAGCACGTCATGTTTCATGCGGTTCCGGTGTTGTGGCGTCTCCACATGATGCATCACGCAGACCTGGACTATGACTTGACAACGGGCACCCGGTTTCATCCTCTCGAAATCATCATTTCCCTGGGAATCAAGGCAGGGGCCATCACCGTTCTGGGGGCCCCGCCGGTCGGCGTCATCATCTTCGAGATCCTCCTCAACGGGACAGCCATGTTCAATCATGGCAATTTTTTTATCCCCCTGGGGGTCGACCGTGTGTTGCGCCTCCTGGTGGTCACACCCGATATGCACCGGGTCCATCACTCGGTCTTTCCCAATGAAACCAACGCCAACTTCGGCTTCAACCTCCCCTGGTGGGACCGCCTGTGCGGCACCTACAAGCCCCAGCCCACCAAAGGGCATGAACAGATGACCATCGGTCTGAACCAGTTTCGGGATGCGTCGCGTCTCACCCTCCCCTGGATGATTGTCCTTCCCTTCATCGGCAAGATGGGGGCCTACGCCATTGGCAAGAGAGGGGCCAAAAGCAGCGATGATCAGGCGTGATCCATCGCTCCCGTCGCTTCCCTATGTTTTGGGGTTTTTTGAGTTGTCAAGGATTGTCCCCGAGAGCCCCAGAGACGGGGCGGCTTAGGGAAGCCCTGCCAGAAATCTGGCTGCGGGCATAACCCGTACCCTGCCATCGAGCATATCCTCCTGTCCCTCAAGGTGGACCTGGTAGAGATAGGGAATATTGAGTCGTTCTCCAAAGCGTTTATCCATGACTCGATGGCCGAATGTTTTCGCCGGGCCTCACGAAACGCTTCGAAGTTTTCGATTTCCTTGTTGATCGCAGACAACTTTCCTTTTCGGGAAAGGTTGTCAGAAATCTCGAATTAAGTGCCAATTTCTTATGCTTAATAAAAAAATATTACGAAATCTGACGACCAGCCCTGAAAAACTTCAAACATGGTGAAACTTTGCTCCTGGAGGACTCGATATAACTTATAAAGCGCAGAATATTGTCACAGATGGCCGTCACATTGCGAAGCCGTGGAAAGTAAGGTGCCATGAATCAGGGATTATTTCATGATGCACGTCAGTCGCGGGCTCCTCATGGAATGAGGGTCATCTCAGGCAGGAACCTGAAAACAGAGGAGGTATGACTATGAATCGGCAATTGATCAGGCATATGTGCACGTTCGCGATCCTGGCCTTGCTGGGAATGGGGCTTGGTCCATTCCGGACGGAAGAGCCATCTGGGATGGGAACTTGAGCGAGTGCTTGATGGGGAAGGAGTATAATGCCCCTTGGTTGGAGAAGAAATTGAAAGATGCAAGAGTTGAAAAGGCATTCTTGACCTATATTGATCGCCGGATTGATCAGGCCTGGCAAGAGGAAGAGGAGTACAACAAAAAGAGAAAGGCTGAGTTGAGGTCCGACGACGGTTGGGGGCTTTAGTTGGAGGGTGTGAGCATGAAAATAATTGTGGTGTTTTCGCTGTTTCTCGTATTGACCACATCATGTTATTGTTACGATTGTGGTGGTTGGTGGGGACCTCCTGTTGGTATTGGGGCGGGAGTAGTAATCAGTCCATACGGTTCGGGAGGTTATGGATACCCATATAGTGGATATTACGGCCCATACAGAGGTTATTATGGAGGAGGATATTATGGGCCTTATAGAGGTGGGTATTATGATGGGCCCCGCCCAGGTCCAGGTCCACGGCCCGGTCCAGGCCCACATAGGTAAGGTTTGAATAATTACAACACCGAAATCCCCCGCATGGGGGGATCTGGGAGGGATAGACCACAATCGACGGTGGGGTGGCGCTTTCTGTAATCGCGCTGCTATGTTAAAGGGCTACAAATTCCTTTTGGTTTCACAGGGATATCACCAGGATTCACTAATACGGAAAGTGGTGATATCTACAGGGTTGTAATTACTTACAATTAAGAGTTTTGAACGTCCGACGCAAACCGCACCGGCATGTTTTTCCTTGAAGACGCACAAGGCAACTTCTCAGCCCTTTAAATCAAGCACAGGAGACCCATCAAAAGCATCGATATCGTCAATTTCAATGATGTTGCCCTTGACAGAGATTATTTTGCATCGGCTTACACCAATCAAATTGGGACGTACCGGAGAATGGGTGGCGAATACCCCTGTTAGCGGGTTATTCATGTTTCCCCTGGGGTGAATCTGTAAAATGGACCGTTTCTCCTGCGTGTCATTGCCGTCGAACCAGTAGATAACCATGATGGAAGATAACCTGTCCATTCCCAGCAAACCGGCCTCGAACTTTTTGTCTGTCACAATAAAGGTTCGACCGTCTGTCTTCATTACCTTTCCGATGGGATATATTTTTAGCTCTTTGGTCTCACCGACGTCTGATTCGCAGAAGGCTCTTGACATGGAAAAGAGACATCCGATCACAACCAGAACACATAACACAAACCATTTTTTTGAATTCATCCTCAGATCCTCACATGTACTGTTAGAACGGTTCTCATCTCGGCAATCGATATGACATCGTTACCCTCCCCGAGCGTTCCTTTGGCTTCTCGCAAAGCCCTATTCGTATATAAGCGCGCTTTTCCGTGGGGGGGGGTAGGTACAGGATGTAGTAGCTTTGCTATACCCCGTGGACTTTGGTGATCCTGGACGCTGTGGCTCATATCCCAACGTGACAAAGTGGTGTGTTTACATTTGGAAGTGACAGGGTTTTGAGCTGCTTCAGAGCAGCATACTCCATGAAAATCTCGGGCATCAGTTTCCTTCGCGATAGATGATATCACAACCATTGGGCTGCGAGAAATTTTTTGGGATATCCATTTTGGTCAGGAAAGCGTCCTTGACCTGAGAAGGAGATCAGATGCTCTTGGGCGGCCTGTGGGTGCGTGGCTGTATCTGCAATTCCCAATTATTCCATATGTCTGATTGATATATCATGTTTTAAAGCATGTGAAAAGAATTTACTGAACTCTACTGATCGTTGAGTTCAGATCAGAGCAGATCAGGCTCTTAATGATAGAGGCCTCTGTCGTAATGGGCGTTCGCGGATCAGGCAAGTCCTCGATTCTCCTTCAGGTGCTGAACAAACTCATTGCCTCAGGCACGTCGCGGCAAAACATCCTCTACGTCAATTTTGAAGAACCTGCCTTCATGTCAAGCCTGACAAAGGAAAGGGGGTGGTCGATTTCCTTAATGATTACGGCGCCACGGAGGTTCAGCCTATCGCCATAAACAAAAACGGGCCGTTGGAGGGATTTGCGCTGTTCTTAACCGTTTGAAATGATATGACATTCTGGATATTCCAAAATTATTTCACCCCACTCTTTTCGGGTAATTTGCCGTGCTATTGTTAAAAATAGGCACTCTTTAGCTATGCCAAATAGGTATAGTTTTGTTATATTCATCAATTTTAGATCCTATGAAAAACGGTACAGCGCAAATCCCTCCGTTGTTGGCGCCCTTGACAAAAGCTCGACAACCCGTTAGCGTTTCACAGCACGTAATGATATGCATCTTATCAGTGCTCTTATTAGGAAAAATGATCCCTGTTCTAAAAAAGAGGTGGAATTTCCCTCAAGGGACAGCCCGCGGTCCGACGAGCTATTTATAGGTCGATTCTCGCGCGGGCTGGCCCTTGAGGCAAATTCGCCATTATTTAAAAGATTGTAACCGTTCACGGGGTATAAAAAGACTCTAACAATACGGTATTCAAGCAAATAATCGATTAAATGTGTTCCGATACCAAAAGTTGCCGAATTTTGGGATTCCTTTAATATCAATTGGTTGTATAATCCCAGCCTGATTTGCGGAATTTTGTGGTTTCTCTAACTACTTGAAAACTAAACACTTATACCCCGTGAACGGTTATAAAAGATTGCAGCGCCCCGTTTTTCGCGCTTGACAACGCCCGTGTCATAGCAGTGACTATGAAATGACTATGTTGTCTAATCACTTTTGGTGTTTGCAGCGCAGTAGGGTCATTATAGGACGTCCCTATCATGACAGATGAAACGGAAAAGCCCTTGAAGAGTGGCTCCAAGGGCTTGAGAATGGCAACTTTTGTGGTAACAATTAACCGCGACGGAACTTGCGCAGGCCTGCGCATCCAACCAGCCCACTGCCCAAAAGCCAGATTGCTGCAGGGATAGGGACTTGGCCAGTTGTGGTGATATGCAGGTAGGCCGGCAGTCCTCCCTCGGCGCTTGAGAATGTAAAGCCTGAATAGCCGGTATAATAAAAGTTATAATCAGCCGTGGTGGCGGTCCCATCAAGGATGGCTTTAAAGCTATCCGTGATGTCAAAAGACTTCCACCCTGTCCCACCACTGGCGTACACGGTTCCACCACTGCTCAGTGTCCCGATGTCATCTCTACCTTCAGTCCATACACTTAGGTGTATCTGCTACTAAGAATCCATACAAAAGCCGTCAAAAGAGGGTAACACTTTC